>CAYFZT010000031.1:0-13739 GCA_964347555.1 uncultured Candidatus Bathyarchaeia archaeon
CAGAGGAGCAGACACGGCGCTGGTTATAAAGCCAGCAAACGCTTCAACATTCTTCGACTTAAAGATAAGAGAAACAATAGCCAAACCAAGAGAATTCAGATAAAGATCATTAAGTGCACATTAACGTGAATATTTTCTTTTATAGTGTCCAGGGTCTTGAACAACCTCTAACTCATTGTTGTCAGGGTCAAGGAAGTCAGCAACTATGCCACCCCAAGGCATCTTAGTGGGTTTAAGCGTGAATTTTACGCCATGCTTCCTCAGTCTCTCATAAAGCGCATAGATGTCGTCTGTATCAAAAACTATTCCAGTTCGCCTTTTCCTCCTTGGTTTCTTACCAGTTGAGTGTAAACCAATTTTAGCTAGCGGCTCGTCTGGTCCAACCTCTGCATGATTGAATTTTCTAGCTTCAAGGGCTATTGGCAAGCCAAGGATTTCATTGTAAAATTTCAAGGCTTTACCCATATCGGACACATGAATCATAGTTAACCAAAGACGAGTGATTCTACCAGTCTTCTCATTCATGCTAACATCCTCTTTAAGTTAAAAGCAGAAAGAACATATACTTAAAACTCATTTTAGCCTTTGCATACGTACACCCAAATTCCAAAAAATGACAAGTTTCTAAGCGTACACATGTTATAGTTCAACTAGTACCATAGAGTTTCGGATTTTTGTCTTGAATGTTTTCAGAGGCTTTTCCGTAACTATACCTAGAGACTTTCCAGTAGTGACATCAAATTTTGCATAATGAAAACCACATGTTAGCACTTTACCTTCTAGACTCCCAAAATACAGTGGATAGCCCATGTGAGGACATCGATTTTTGAGCGCGTATAATTCTTCTTCAACCTTTACTAGAAGTATCTCATGGCCCTTGACTTTGAAGACTCGCATCCCGTTCTTAGGAATTTCATTTACTCTAGTTACCCTAACATAGTTGCCCATTATCATCGCGCGCGCGCGCGATGGCGCCGGGGATGGGATTTGAACCCATGAGGCTCAAAGAGCCACCGGCTTGCTCTTCGGTTCTGACCCCTCTTTTGCGCTGTATGACATTCTAACAGATCTCGAGGCCGGCGCATCCATGGAACTTCTGGTTTTCCACTCTGCCACCCCGGCAACGCCTATATTCCGTGTGAGAACTTGCAGTCTAAAAGTGTTTCTTCGCCAGCGCCAGTCTTAGACTTGTTAGTAATTCTATTCGAATAGGTTACTCTCCGCTTCAGCAGGAGATGGATCTATCGTTCTCACCGCATTTCTTGTCAATCATCAACTGTCAGAGCAATTTTGGCATAACAAGGTCAGCAATGTCCACGCTGTAATCGTAGATCCTACTCATAGAAGAAACCGCAGCCAAAGCATGAGGAGCAAATCCAAAATCCTTTGAACGCAAGAAAGCTTCAGCCTGACTGCACCCATCGGACATGGCTTGTCGCTCGTTTCTAACAGCCTCAGCAACAGCTACATCACGAGAAAACACAGCTTTCAACGCGTTTTCATGTGCGTCAAAGGCAACTTTATGCACTTTCAAAAGCAGTTGCGCCAACTCTTTTCTTACAGAGACCTTTTTCAACCTCATGGCTGAATCGGCAATCTGCACCGACTGGTCACCTATAGCCTCAACAAAACTCGCAATCAAACGGTAATCCAAGCAATCAATTGGTAGAATGCCGAGCTTCTCACTGAGGCTAGGATTCTGGATAACCGTTCTCAGAATTCGCACAAGCAGAAAGTAAAGCCTGTTCACCTCGTTGTCCCGTGAAATTACATTCTTTGCAAGTTGCGCGTCACTCTCGACCAATGCTGTGAAAGCATCTCGGTGCATGCTTGAAGCAATTGAATACTCCCGTTTAAGCATCTCATCAGGCGGAAAGGCAGAAGGCTCCAATAGATATTTCATAACAATCTTGGCGTAGTCTTCTTCAACGATCTCCAAACCAATCAAACGGCTCGAGGCTTGCTTGATTCGCTCTCGATATTCTGTGCTTATTCTGTCTTTTGCTTCAACTCGGATAATGTCGTAGCCCAGCAGATATTTACCAACAATTTCACGGTCCACAATAGGCGTGGGCTTAATCACAACCACTTTAGGTGCACGTTCAACATTGTATTTGGCATCAACAACCAGCCGTCCATCAGCAGTTTCAGAGATAGCCACAACAGAACTACGCTCAAGCCCGTTACGCTGAGCCCACTCCTTAGGCAAACAAACAAAGAAAGTGCCGCCCCCAGTACGTTGAACCCTACGAAACTCCATATAAACCACACATCCAAGATATGAACACATCTAAATAAAACTATATAGTTAAAAATTCTAGTGAAAAATCTAATTCACTAAGAAACATCATAAAATCATAAGGAAAGCAACTTCAAATTGCAGAAAAAATTCGTTGGTATAGACTTGGCTGGAAAAGCCAGCAATCCCACAGGGTGGGCTCTACTTCAAAACAGCCATGTTCAAACATGCCATTTGTGTGCAACAAAAGAAATACTAGCCCGCACCTTCACCTGTTCACCTACACTTGTAGCAATAGACGCTCCTCTAACCCTGCCAAAAAAGAAAACAATGCGAGAGGCGGACAGACAGATGCAAAAACTTGGATATCCCGTGCTTCCTCCACGCTTTCGCGCCATGAAAACACTTACCCTGCGCGCAATGAGAATCGCAAAAAGACTAAAAGAAAGAAAGATCCAAGTAATAGAAGTCCACCCCGCATCAACCCGTAAAGCCTTGGGTATGCCAACCAAAAACTGGAAGAGCATCCAAGAAATCCTACAAGAAACGGGATACACGGGAGACGTAGAAAAGCGCCCATTAACCCCGCATGAAATCGACGCAATCACAGCAGCCCTGACAGCCCACCTTTACCTAAAGGATAGGATAAAACTAGTAGGAGAGCCAAAGGAAGGCTACATTGTGGTTCCACTCAAAGAAGACTACAAGAGGTTACTAAAGTGAGCGAACGCCTTCAAAAAGCCGTCTATTCAGCCCTCGAAGCAGGATACCAACTCGACAAAGAAGCTTTTAACTTTCTAGAAAAACTCTCCAACACAGAAGACCCTGTAATAATAATAGAGAAGGCTGTCAAAAAAGCTCAAACTTTCTCTCAGAAACCATTGTTCATCGGTCGCAGCCTTCTTGAGGAACTATTAACTGAGGAAGCCAAAAGAACAACTGTACCAGCCGTGCCTTTCGCATCACCCATTCTAAAAGAAGCAAAGAAAATAGCTTTTCAACCTTATGCAGAGGAAGTTAACCGGGAGATAAAGGTCATTGAAGACCCCACACAGAATCTCTGCACTACTGGATCGGTTGAAGATTACTTGGGATATTTCCGCGACCGATTTAGAAGACTAGAGAAGATTTTGAGACAAAGAATTGACGCTAGAGAGGCTATGCCAATTTCAGAAGCATTAAAGGCACCTAAAAATTCTAAAGTTAAGGTTATTGGAATGCTCACTGAAAAGAGAGGGTCAAAACAAAGACTCTTCTTCAGAATAGAGGACATGAAAGCCGCAGCCACGGTATTCGTACCTCAGGGCGTAGAGGAAACAGTCCGAGCAAAAGCGCAAGCTCTCCTCTTAGACCAAGTAGTCTGCATTCTGGCCACAAAGAGCCGAAACAACCTGTTTGTATTGGAAGACGTACTTTTTCCAGATGTACCCCAGAGAACACCCCACAAAGCTTCAGCTCCAGTTTTTGCGGCTCTATTATCTGACTTGCACGTCGGTAGCAAGCTTTTCATGCAAGAGGAATTCAACCGATTTCTATTATGGCTCAATGGCAAACTCGGAAATTCCTACCAAAGAGAAATGGCTGGCAAAATAAAATATGTTGTAATTGCTGGAGACATTGTAGACGGCATAGGAGTCTATCCGGGACAAGCAAAGGAACTGGCGATAAAAGACATACACAAACAATACAAGGCGGCTTCAAAATTCATCGAGCAGATCCCAGATTACATTGAATTTATTGTTATACCAGGAAATCATGACGCTTCCAGAAAGGCTTTACCGCAACCTGCGATACCAAAGGAGTATACAGAATATCTCTACGAAGCACGCAAAGTGCTCTCCTTCGGAAATCCCTGCACAATAAGCCTTCACGGTGTGGAATTACTCATCTACCATGGACGCAGCCTCGACGATATAATTGCAACTGCCCCAAAACAAAGTTTTAAGGAACCAGAAAAAGCCATGAAACTACTCTTGCAATGTAGGCATCTCGCGCCTATCTATGGACAAAAAACTCCCATTTCGCCTGAAAACAAAGATTTTATGGTTATAGAGAGAATCCCGGATATTTTCCACGCGGGTCACGTTCATGTAGAGGCGCATGAGACGTACAGAGGGGTTTTATTAGTGAACTCAGGTGCCTGGCAAGGGCAAACTACATTTCAAAAGAAGATGGGGGTAGAGCCTACGCCGGGAATTGTACCCATCGTAGATCTTCAGACACTGCAGAGTTTTACGGTGAACTTTAAGTCAACTACACTAAATTAGGTTGAAGCCTTGTCAACGATGGGTGCCCAAAATAGCAACTAAACATTTTGGCGAGTAGGTGATCAGACACCCAAGTCTTTCATCTTCCAGAAAAACGTTTCTTATTATGCCACGGGGAACCCCTAAGCGAATCTTTTTTGTTCTTCCATGGCGCCCCATACTTATGACTTGCGTGTTTAACAACCCAATAACATCTAACTCGTTAATTAAGCCACTTACACGTCTCTGAGTGAGGGGAGCTAAACCTGCCTGTTCACAGAGTTCACAATAGATTTCGTAGATTTCTCCGGTAATCGCATTTGCAATTTCAGCTTTCACCAAAAGATAGACCCCTAACAACACAAGCTTCGAATGCACAGGAAGATTTTTCAAAGCTTCGACAACACGATCGTGCTCAATTCGTGTTTCTGCATGCCTTATGTGCTCCTCCGTTATGATTTTAGCTCCTTCTCTTTCAGCAAGTTCCCCAGCAACACGCAGAAGATCTAAGGCCCGTCTTGCATCTCCATGTTCAGCAGCAGCAAGGGCAGCACAAAGGCTCACAGCACTATCTGAAAGCACCTTGCCGAAAAACGCTGATTTCGCTCGATCTAATAGAATGTCTCTGAGTTCCTCGGCGTCGTAGGGTCTAAAAACAGTTTCTTCTTCGCTTAGAGAGCTTAAAACTCTCGGGTCAAGAAACTCCTTGAACCTGAGATCGTTGGAAATGCCTACAATCGATGTCTTACCGGAATGGAGGGTTTCGTTTACTCTTGTCAATTCGTAAAGCAAAGTGTCACCGCGTGTCTTCACCAAGGCATCAATCTCGTCCAACACGGTAATGAAGACTCCATTTTGTGTCTCTAGACCTTCTCTGAAACGATCAAAAACCTCTCCTAAGGCTAAACCTGTGAAGGGAACTTTCACACCGAGAGCCTGACACAATGCCGCGAGAACTCTATATTCTGTGCCGACCCATCTGCAGTTAACGTAACAGAATTTAACAGGATAGGAACATTCCTGCGCTTTTTGGCTTAACTTCTTCAGCACATATTTTGCAACTGCTGTTTTACCAGTGCCAGTTTTACCGTAGATGAGAATGTTGGAGCAGCGCACACCTTTAAGAACCGGGGCCACAATCTCTCCCATGAAACGGATTTGCTCTTCACGATGAGGAAGATTTTCTGGAACATAATCATGCCTTAACATTTCTCTTTCTTTAAAAATACATGCACTTCGAAGAAAACGGTCAAACACACCCTCTAACACGCTAGCTTCACTCATCAATCCTCTCTCCACTAACTAATCGAAACGCGACGCTCGATTTCAACCAGAGTAAACATAAGAACTCTCGTACAAAAAACTAAACAAAAAACACCAAACCTTCAGAGACAAAACAAAAAGGATTGAAGAAAAATGTGCGTTAATGGGAAAAAAACCGTTTAGCGCTTTCAGCCCACCTACCCCTACATTTCATATGGAATAGTCTCTAAAATAAAAGAAGTGTAGGTTTCTTATTCTAATAGAAATAGTCTCTGATCGTTAATATAGGATTCTTTATTTAGCTATTATTATAGAACACTTTGTAGTCACTGTCTAAATCTGTTGCTATTTAAATTCACTTCATTTTTTCTTAACCTTTAGCTTTCAGTGGAAAACAAGGGGTGCGTGCCTTTCCTCTACACTTCACCTTCACTTTTGTACATGTTAAACCTATTCGCTTTTCCACACATAAGCTAAACACTTCTGTTTACCTGTTAACATTAGTGAATAGATTCTCAATACACAGTGTTTTTTACGTGTTTGCCAAACTTATGCCCTTTTATTGGGTCTTTTATGGAAAAAGATTAACCCCTTCGTTTCTTGTGGAAAAGGGGAGTTTAAGTAACTTTTTCTTTATCTAGAAAATCTTCTCGAAGTGAAGTTTGTGAAGGCTAAATAGCCACGTATAATGCTTATTTTTGATTTTTAGTCGTATTTTTCGCGTTTCACAAGGCACAGCTTCACCGCAAATGCTATAATTTGTGAACTGTAAACTGTTTAGAAAGAAAAAAAGGTGCCTTAATGCCTGTTAAGAAGATGAGGGTAGAAGTGTTCGACGGTAGCGGGAACCGCTACACTGTAACCTTTGAAGGTAATGTAACTCGAGATAAAGCCCTTCGTCTTCTTGACCTTGTAGAACTGCTTGGAGGTATGCCAAGCGTTAATCCTAACCTAAACGAAGTAACTTCTGAATACTCAAAGTTTGAAAAGCTGCGTTCTCTTTTGGAAAAACATTTCCCTATTGTGTGGTTCACTTCGAAGGATGCTCAGGTTGTTTACGAGCAGGAATTTAAAGAACCTATCAGCCTGAGCACGGTTTCTACTTATCTGTCTCGGATGTCTGACCGTGGGGTTCTTGCGAAGAGTGGAACATCTAACCGAAGACGCTATAGGACCCTGACAAAAATATCGCGCGCGCGCTTTAGCTCAAGGTTGAAACAAAATTCGCAGAGTTAGAAGGAAGATAAAATGGAAAACAGAATGAATGATGATTTGGCTGAAATGAGGGAGAAACTGAAGGAATATGTTGACAGAGGTCGCCAAGTAGGTTTTCATGAGCTTAGAACAGAACCTGTAATAGCGATCAAGCCTGACAAATCTAAGATCCAGCCTTTGAAAAAGATGAAGAGTTGCGAGGTACATTTTATGGCTGTTGACTGTTCAACAAGAACTTTAAAGAGAGCCAATAACTGGGGTATTTACCTTTTTCGGACGGCGTTTGGTCTCGTTAAAGGCCGCGACGTACAATGGGATTACAAAGAGAAGATTTGCACTGTCGTTGGGGATGCATATGTACGTCGCAGGATTTTACAGGATATTAGACTTAATCTGGAAAGTGAGATAGCCTTAAATCTGGTTTGTGATGCAGAAGACAGCGATTATTTGCTTCTGGATGGCGCCAGCTACTTTGGTGGAGAAAGAAAGTTCTGGGTAGAACTCTATGAGAAGTGCAAAAAAGACGGAGTCAAACTTTTAGCGATAAGCAAACAGTCTCCTATGCTTCACGATGATAAGGGACGGGACTTAGTGACTGCGACGTACATGCTTTCTCCTTCTTATCCTGCATGGGTCTATCATCCAGTCAGACAAGCGAATATACATGAACATCGGTATGGCAATGTCTCTTTGGTTAAGCTTAGTGGCGAAAGTCTGCGCATCTTTCGCTGCGACATAATGGAATACCTAAGTAACTTTGAAGTAACTGAACTGCTTTCTCCACTTACCTCCATATCGGAAGATCCCAGATGCCTCGGCTATCCCGTGACTCTTTGGCTTGCACACGATTTTTCGGCACCGTCAGATTCAAAACTTCTTCACTATCATGATCAAGTAGAGGAAATGTTGGCTAGCGCCGGGTTACTGGATGTACTTCGCATGGAAGAGCTTGCATGCAACTTTCCAGATCAACTTCACGGTGCTAAACACCCTTTCGAGTGGGAGTGGATTGAACGTGTCTAAGCCTGTAGGTTTCATTCGTGAGGTAAAAGGAGATAAAGTTTCTTTCTTTCTCAATCGAGGAGCCAACCTTACGTTTGGTCAAATAGTGAGAGTAGACTCTGACAGCAAAAGCTTCTATGCGCGTATAGTGGATGCCGGGAGTTCTTCGACGCTGAAGACAGATGAGCAACTTCGTGAAGCAGAAGGGAAAGAATCCTTCGGGCCATACTCCAGCTACAGACATGTCGATGCTATTCTCTTTCTCGAGAGAGGAGCTGAGCGAATCCGTTCTCCAACCTTTAACCCTAACTATATGGACAAGGTGTACCGAGCAGACCAAGAAGACTTTTCTGTTTTGAAGCTTGGTGGAGATTTAGAAGTTGGGCGTTTACGCTCGGGGGAACAATTGCTTGGTTCTGTAGGCATTAGCGTTCAAGCTATTCCTCTCATGATGGGCATGTTTGGAATGACAGGTTCTGGGAAAACGAATTGCGAATTAATGCTCAACGCGAGGGTTATAGATTTCAGTCCAAGTACTGTCGGCCTAATCTTCGACTTCGCGGGACAGCTTCTTGAGGGAAAAGGAATAGCCCCTCAACGAGGCCTAAGGGACCACCCGCTTTTTCACACTAGAGTTCGTTACTACTCTGCTAGAGAGCAGAAGATGCTTGTTGGTTTGTATACAATTCGTCCTCGGAAACTTTCTACATTTTTTCCTGACATCTCACATCACCAGGTTAGGCTTGCTCAGAAACTCTACAAGAGTCTTGGAAACACTTGGATAGAGCAATCAGTGGAAGCCTATGGTAGAGACGGGTATAAAGGAGTATCCGGATTCACTGATTACAAGAGCAGAGCTGTGATTGATGCTCTCATGCTAAAGCTTTCAAGTCTGTCGCCAGACCTCTTTCCGCCTTCGGACTACAGTTTCATTGATGAAGTAGTCAAGAATATGAGTGAAGGCGTTACATGTCTTATCGACATTTCTGGTCTCAGTTCTGAGGAGCAGCACCATGTAACTTGCCTCACAGCTTCTAACGTAGCACTCCACTACAAACGCATGTGGGAAGACCGTTTCGAAGAATGGAAAAAACTTCCGACTCTACTAATAACCCTAGAAGAAGCCCACGAATTTCTTGATCCCAACATGCCCAAAACAATATTTTCTGATATCGCTTTGACCTTTCGAAAGTACAGGGTTGGACTAAACGCGGTGACGCCGCGACCTTCGAGAATAAACCCTAATGTCTTCGCTGAACTCTGGACCAAAGCCATTATGAAGACAGAGTTGCGCCGCGACCGGGAATATCTCACTCAAAACACACCATACCTTGAATACAGCGATACGGAGATAAAAATGCTCGACGTTGGAGAAGCATTACTCATCTCAGAGCCGAAGATACGATTCGCGGTGCCTATAAAAGTGATTCACTATCCTGAATACTTGGATGAAAGGGAAAAGGTTGATTACAAACTTCCCTCGTCCAAATCCCTTTCTGAAATGGATGAAAAACTCAGACGGCTTAAGCATGTAGGCGAAAGTCTCGCTGATAGCAAAGCTAAATGAGTCATGCATCTACTGAGGAACAGACTCGGTTCTCTTTAAGATTTTTCGCATTTCCTCTTTGATTCGATATGCGTAGGGCGTTTTTGCTTCGTTTCGCTCCACATAACCTTTCGCATAAAGCTTCTTCATAAGCCTGGCAGTATGCTCCCTCGTTAATCCTATCATGTCTTTTATTTCTGGGGCTGTCCTCTGTTCTTCCTTTGTGAGAATCTCCAAAACACTCAGTTCAGTGGTAGTCAACTGAGATAGAGCCCGCTCTCTTTTGATAGGGATAACTCCCCTTATCTGCGCCTCCGGTTGTGGCTTAGAAATCCGTTGCGCCATGTCATCTTGGGCTTTAGCCACCTTGTCGATTCTTTCGTTCAATTTTTCAATCTGTGTCTGGATTTCCTCCTTATGCTCCAAAGTAGTATCAACCCTAGATGTGACATCACTTAATCGTGTCTCATACTTCTTCAACTGTCCAGTGATATCTGTGACATCTTCACGTTTAACAGAAATAAACTCCAATTTATGTCCAATCTGTCTGACACGATTTTCCAACTGTTGCAGTTGGCTATTGAAGCTTATGACAATGTCTTTCACAACATCTTTTGCCTCTTCATACTTCTCTCGCGAGTTCCTGATCCGCTTGTAGTAGAGCAGTATCGTACCTACAGAAAAAACCAGCAAAACAATGGCTACTAGGAGAGGAATATCAAGGTACAACGAAACTCCTCCAATCTTTAGAGAACTCCTTGAAAAAGTGTGATATGAACGTGATTAGAAGAACCTGACATGATATCACGTCTTCCGATAATCGCGCTTCAAGCAAACATAAGTGTGCAGTTCCCGACTGTGACATCACAAATCACGTCTCCTTTCCATATTGTTTTTCCGTTTATAAGGTTTATGTTTGCATGGACAAGTGATGTATCTTGAATTGTTGTGACTTGTGATGTCACGTTTCTGAGAAGCTTCTTTCTTCGGATAATGCGCTTAAGCTTCTTTCAAGTTCGTCCCTCAGCATGTTGATGACTCGTATGTTTTCTTTTACTCGATTTTTGTCTGGCAGAATGTTCTTGTAGACATCTACATAGGCTTGTAACTTGTTTGCTATCTCTATGTATGGGTCTAAACGTGTGCTATCGAATATTCCAAGGTATCCGAGGAGTAGAACAGTGTAGATGGATTGGATGACGTTTTTTCTGGCTTGTTTCAACGTCCTATTGAAGGCGCCTCGGCTTATTTCCGCCTTTTTTAGACGTAATCTAGCTTTCTCATCCATTTTTATGTGTTTTTCAGCTATATTTGCTGCTAAGAAATCTATTAAAAGCGTTTCTATTTGTATTTTTGTTAAATTGCTATTTTTTACCAATATTTTTGCAATTTGGTCGTTTAATGCGCCTTTTAGCCATTTTTGGACGTTTTCCTTGGCGAACAAACTTCCACCCGCCATCTGGTGCTGAGTGGATACAATTTTGTATACCGTGGAGAAAAGGTTTGTGGTGAGCATGATTACAAATGTAAAAGTCTTTTGGGGAAAAAGGTTGATTTCTCACATGTCCGCAAGCGAGGTGTGATCTCTTAAATCGTTTTACACGTATTGATCTGCAGAAATAAGCTTCTGATATACCCCGCTTGTTTTTTCTGCACATAGTTTGCTTGGTGCCTTAAGCTTAGGTCTCGTGAACCAGACTTATTTCCTTCTTCCAGCAACGTTTGGGAGTTTTTAATGGCATTAATCAATCCTGGGGATAAAGTGTTATTTCGAATCTAGGTTTTGTGTGCGCGTCTTTTGACTGAGTATTACTTGTCTCAATGCCGGAACTTGAAGGAAAAAGAGTTTAAGCTGAATGCGATGTTGTGATGTCACATGTCACAGATAAGTCACACGTACTGATCTAAGTCCTTAGGCAAGCTTGTAGTTGAATGTGATTTAATTGTGATTTGTGATGAGGTCTATGAGCGAATCAAACAGAAGCAGTTTAGAGATTTTTTGCTTGTTCCTTTAAAGAATCGTATAGTTCTGGTCTTAGGTCGCGGAGCATAGGAACAAAAACCCCTACTCGATCCATATCTGAATAGTCGATTTGCGTAACTATCATGTCTTCCTCGTCGTATTTTGCTTGAGCGATGATTTTACCGCTGGGAGCAATCATTCGGCTTCCACCCCAAAATTGAAGTCCATCTTCAATGCCGACAAGGTTTACATAGGCTAAAAACATGGTGTTTTCCAGAGCTCTTGCGGTCGTTAATACTTCGAAAAAACCTCGACGTACTGAAGGAGACGCAGAAATGCAAACCACTAGTTGTGCACCATCCAATCGTAGCAGACGCGTGATTTCTGGGAAGAATACATCATAACAAATGATGAGCCCCAGTTTTCCTACTGAAGTGTCAAACACCCTGGCTTGGTATCCTCCTCTAAAGTATCGCTTCTCTTCAAACACGCTGTGTGTCGGCAGATGCATTTTCTGGTATTTGCCAACGAATCCCGTTGGGCTGATGAGAACTGCTGTGTTGAAGAGAACAGTCTCGGCTTTGCCACTTTTTTCTAGCATTCCAAAAACTATATGCACATTTTCTTTTTTAGCAATAGCTTCTAATCGATGAACTGAAGGTCCTGGAACAGTTTCAGCCAGTTCGTATACTCGGTCTCTGCATACGTACCCTGTGAGGGCAAGTTCAGGGAAAACAATTAGACTTGCCCGTTTTTTCTTTGCCTGCTTAATGTAGTTTTCAATCTTTTTGATGTTGTGGTTTTTATCTCCAACTTTGCATTCAATCTGAACCAGAGCCACATTAACTTTTTTTGACATAGTTCATCCTCCATTTTATTCAAGGGGCATGTGGAAGCCTGAAATCCTTTCCAACTGTCCTGTATCCAAGTTTTACTGTTAAGGGCATACGGCGTTTATGTTCGTTTGTCAACCACCTGGTTTTTATGTTTTGCACGAGATTTTGAGGAAGTTTTAATTGGCGAGCAATCTCTTCTGGCGTCAAGAAGTTTTCCAGTCCAAGCAGAATCAAATCTAATTTCTCATATTTGATGCCTAGTTCTTCTTCTGCCAAATGGCCTGGCCAGAGCGCTGGTGTTGGTGGTTTAGCAATTATTTCTTCAGGCACTTCTACATG
Source organism: uncultured Candidatus Bathyarchaeia archaeon (assembly GCA_964347555.1). Lineage (GTDB taxonomy): Archaea > Thermoproteota > Bathyarchaeia > Bathyarchaeales > Bathyarchaeaceae. The sequence continues at coordinate 12,650 of CAYFZT010000031.1, forward strand.
AGAGGCTATTTGTTTCACCTGTGTTTTGTAGAGATCCATGAGGGGCGATATATCTGCGGCAACATCTCCCCACTTAGTGTAGTAACCAATCATTGTCTCCGACTTGTCTGAACTGCCACAGACTATTCTTCCAAGTCTGTTTGCATAATAGTACAAGCAGATCATTCTTGTTCGCGCCTTTAAGTTGCCCTTGCTACGTTTTTCCTCTCCGTCATATGCCGGAAGAGACTCATAGTATGCTCTCAGAATTGGTGATATGACAATGGTTTCTATTTGGAAGCAAAATTTTTCCGCGAGCATTTTGATGTGCTTCATGTCTCTTGCGTCAGAAGTTTCCTCTTCGGGCATTGAAAGAGCAAGAACCTTTTTGCTTCCTATAGCTAGAGACGCCAAAGCAGCTGCTGTGGAGCTGTCTACGCCGCCAGACACCCCTAGCACTATCCCTTTTGCTCCGCTTTTGATTGTGTAGTCCTTGATAAACCGTTTGATTCTTGTTGCAACTGATGGACAATTCAGCTTTAAAGCATCTGGTGTTAGTTTCAATGTTGTTATCTTCCTCGTTTTCGGGTAGCAAAAAGGATGTGTGAACAAGTATTAAAGGCATTCCAGAAGTGTTTAAACACATGACATATCAACGGTAACTTCTTCAGTGAGTGTAGCCACTAAGACAGCACTGCCATTTATTGCTGGAAAAAGCAGGAAAATAGGAATTAGCCACTTCTTTCCGAATCTACGGTCAACTCCTCTCTTTAGTAATCTCCTGATTCCGTCTTTCCCTTGGTTGAAGTAAGTCAAAATGAAGGCTGACGCAAGCGGTCCAGATACACTAATAGTGGACAATGAAGAACCAAGTGGCTCACTTGTAGGAACTGAAAATAAGATCAGTGGTAGCCAAGATAGCCATGTCCAAGCGAAGGCAATCATGAAATATAATGCGAGATTTCTGTCTTCATGTCCATCATGCTCTGCCATCATAAATCCTCTCCTTGAGATTGCCCAACAATTTGTGGCTGTAGGGTTAAAAGACTTCACACTGCGCGCGCAACCATCTGAGAAAAAAATGGAAAGAAGTTGTTGAGAGGCGGTGGTG
>CAYFZT010000032.1:0-13641 GCA_964347555.1 uncultured Candidatus Bathyarchaeia archaeon
GCAACTACACTTTCAGAGAATACAGTTAAACACTTTGATTTCAAACAATCTTGATAAGTCTAAACATTCAATGAGAGGACCATTAGGCAAATGCATTTAAACTTGATAGTTCCTTTCAAACTACTGCAGGTTGGCTCCAATGAAGATTAGAAACGTACTTCTAAACTTCATGATGCTTTCTGGCATTTCTTTAGTAATCACTGGTGCAACTTATTTCGTAAACATGTGGCTTTTCTCTTCAAACTTGTATCTACGTGAACAAACACGTCTTTCGCCAACTGATGCATTTTTCCTTGAAGGCATTGTTTTTCTCATAGTTGGTTTTTTACTCTTGTTAGGTAAAGGAGGAATCAACCTCTGGAGTTTAAAGGCATCGCTTTCGTCAGCGTTGGCTGAATTTTTGTATGGTGGAGATACTGTGGGTCCTGACGAAATTTTTAGGAAAGATAGGTGGAAACCTAGAGGATTTGTTCGTATAGCTTTGATTTTGGTATTAACTGGCATGTTCATGATTCTGACTGCGCGCGCAGATTAACTCTGCAATAGAGTACCATATTAAAGTAAAGCAAACTCAGTTTTAACCTGCTTTAGTGAAATCAAGGATGTTGTCTTTTCAACACCTTCTCGGGCTAGAATGCTCTTTTATAGTATTCGCGCGCGCGCCTGATCCTTTGTCCTAATTTTAAGAACTACATCCCATTCTCCAGCAAGGAGGTCTGCACTTTCAAATTCTTTATATCTCGCCATTTCACTTGTAATCCTGTCAGGGTCAGCACCTGCTTTAGAGGTCAATTTGATGAAGAGATACACACAAAAACCTTCATCGATTTTATTGTAGTCAAAAACAGCTTTGTAGGTTTTTATCGCCCCTTCATTTTCTAACTTCTTTATGTTATAGTGTATAGTTGCAGAAGGTTCATTTATCGCCTTGGCTATTCTTGCTATTTGAGGTGTACAGTAGCCTTCTTTGAACAGCTTAATCAATTTAGGTCGTATGTTTTTCATGTTATTGAGCAACATTCAATTTTCTTTTAAAAAGTTTTCGCTTCAAGGCGGAGAGAGCGCGCGTACACCATCCACATACTTCCATTCACAATTCGTTGAGCACATCCTGAATGTTTACGATTTTTGCTGTTGGGCACACAAACCTCGGAAAGCAACTTTGGTGCGCGCGGTATTGCGCTCTAGCCTATCTCTCTCAAGCCTCTAGTTCTCTTCAGTCCCTCCCTCACAGAACCACTTTGAAATGCTGATGTTTGCTCTTTCGATTTCGCTGTTTCTTCGATTTCGTCTATCAAGTTCCAAAGAACTTTCTAATTTCTAAATTTATAACGAGCGCGCGCGATGATAAGCTTAGTTGCTGAGACTACCAAGATTGTCCCCAATGAGCACTTGTTATGCCTATATCGAATATGTCAACTGCACTATCATCGTTGGTGTCGGCGTTGGGATGGTAGCCCGACGGTCCGATAGGTGGTCCGGGGTACCAGTGAGCGCTAATATAGCCTATATCGAATATGTCCACGATTCTGTCACCATTTACGTCTCCTGGAATAGTTATTAGAACGCGCGCGTGGGTTTCACTGGGTTTGGTTGTGATTTCGTACTCAGTTAGGGTGGCTGTGACCGTCAAATCATAGTTTCCATTGGCAAAATCTGTGGTGTTCCATGCAAAAGTTGCGGTTGTGGAGTTTCCGCTTGTTAGGTTTGAGATGGTTTGGGTTTCAATAGCGGTTGTGTTAGCTTGGGCGGTTAGGTTGAAACTTTGTGTTGACCGGCCTCGGTTTTCAATAGTTACATTTATGTGTACGGACGAATTCTGTCCGACAACAGTCTTGTATGGGATGATCTCCGTGACTACGATGTCCAGATTCACTGTGATTTCAACGGTGTCTTCGACTGTGTTGCCTTTGCTGTCGATGACTGCGAGGGTTACATTGTGAGTCCCAGGCGTGAGCATTGTGGTTAAGGTTTCTCCACTGCCCAAGTAGCCGTCAACGCTTGATGTCCAGTTGTAGGCTGTTTGTGGAAGGATGACATCGTCTACGTCATGGGCTTTTCCTCGCAGAAGTATCACGTCGTCCATGTGGAATTGTGATTCCATCTGCGGTCTGATGATTCTGACTATTGGCGGCTTATCCGCTACTGAGAATACTGAGTCTGACAGGTCCTGGCCGACGTTGAAGCCGTCAGAAGCGACCACAAGTATGAGGGCTGTGTTGCTGCCTGGGATAGAAGAGGCATTGATCTGATACGACATTATTGATGACGTTCCTTCGATTATCGGCGATATGGGAATCCATGAGGTCCCAGTGTTCCCGATGTAGTATAGCCTGTATGCGAGGGGGGCCCCATCAAGATCTTCGGATTCCCATGTTATGGTCTGAACATCCGGGTTCCAAACTTCCCCACCGTTTGGTGAGAGAACTCTAACTGTTGGTGCATTTTGGCTCATTGTAATTGTATCCAAGATAGTCGTATTTTCAAATGTAAGCAACACTTGGACTGTGCCGGGTATGAGAGGCAATCGCTTTCTGAAGTAATATGAATCATAGGGTACTCCCTCTTCATCCAGGAATTGAGCTTGGAAACTATGGGTGAGTAGCGTACTACCGGTGCTATCCTTTAAGATTAAGCTGTAGTTGCCAGGAATTGATATGGATTCATTTGCCTCGGAGAGACGGAAAATTGGGTTCAGTGAGCCAGTGCCGTTCTGGTTGATCCAACCTGAAATCCTCAGGCTTTCTGTCGTGGTCGGCTGAATCGGTGCCGTGTCAGCAACTCCTTCCCATGGAAGTAGGCGGTTAAACACCTTTTGCCATCTGTATGGAGAAATCCAATCAGGAGGACCACAGTAAGATGCGACGTCGGCAGCGTCGTCGTCCACAACCGTCATGGTTTGCGTGTTGAAACCAAACTCCTGGATTGTAGCATCGGGGTAAGGCCAATCGGGGTCTGGGCCTGGGGCTTCACAATCTGGAAACGAAATATGATTTCCCCACGAACCATCTGGTCCCCAATTATGGTTGATTTCATGAGCCATTATCATTTCGGTTCCCTCCCAATACCCCCCACCGTTTGCAGCGACGTCGCTGAGACCTGCGAATCCGTTATTCCAGATGTTATAGCCGAATATTTGGTCGCCGCGTATTGTGTTCAGATCATAATCATCCGCGTAGGTTTCTTCAAGGACTACATTTATGTCATGACCAAGTTCGCTTGTTTCCGTATCAGGTAGCCTGACATAGTTCACATGTGCCACCGGATAGATTGTCTCAAAGAACTCTTCCAGAGCGTAAATACGGTCCCAGCTAAGTACCTGTTGATCTGGACCTATTTCCGAATCTATGCGAGTCGTGTATATCGTGGGATTATAGGTACGCGCTAAGACAAAACTTCGCTCAGGTGAGCCATCAACGATCATCCAATTGTTGTCATAGTTCAATTCTGATTGGGTGGCCCTAGAGGTCTTTACGAAGGCTTTAAGAGTCAACCTGTCAATCATCCCACTGACCCAGCTTAGAGGTAGCAGAAAGTTCGCTGTGTGCCAGGTTATACCTCGATCTGGGATTCCAGGAGCAGTGTAAGACTTTTTCAGGGCACCCAAAGTGCGGCCCTGATCGAGCCCGAAGAGATAAACTGTTACATCTATCCCGAACAATAGGATTCCGGTGGCAACATAGACTCTAACAACTGTGGCTTTGGTTTGGACAAGAGGCAAACTGTTATTGAGGTATTGGATGGCCTGTGTAGCTTCGATTCTCGTTATGGTTAGATCCGCCAAAGATGGAGGCGGTTCAACGAGTGGAACAGCGATTGTTATATCTGCCCACGCATCCACGAATTGTGATGGCCACCAATCCGCGCGCGCGATATCCGAATCATAGAATTTTGCTGAGAAGCCCACACTTTCGCCCAAAGAAAGACTGAAGTCATGGTCGTTGTCAGCTGTGTTAAGGGGAAATGCAATCTCAAAGTGATAGTCACCGTCGATAGCGCGAAATTGAACCGCGCCTACACCGTCGTTGAATCCATCGTCCAAAACGTCACTAAGTATCGACCCCATATTATCATAAAAACTATCAATGTAATCGCTGTCACCAAAAAGATCCAGATAATTGTCACCTACATCTATGCCGCCATTGTGGTCGTTGTCGAATGCAAATCTAACATAGTCGTATCTGTTGTAGTCTTCATCCTCTATTTTGAGGGCAAGGTAAAGGTTAATGTAGTCGTTCATCACGTAGAGCGTTGCATTATGGTCTTCTCCATCGTAATTCAACGTGAAGGAAACTGTATCTGCGTCCTCCCATTCAGCTGGACTATGGACGAACAACCCTACATGTTCCTTTCCTGCAACTTCGAACACTCCTACGGGTTTGATATATCCGTTGATTATAGGCGTTCTAGATGCCCAAGCTGAAAGGGTGTCCCCACCGTGTCCTGAGACTGGTTTATTAATTGGGTGAACAGCCAGAATCGAAATCGCCAAAGTGATGACCAAAACTAACGACTTTTCCCTCAAAGAAACTGCACCTCTCCCAAGTGGATTATTAGCCCGAAAAATCATTTAAGATTTTTGCGTTTTTTATCTTTAATAGAGCGCGCGCAGAGCATGGTTTTTATAGCTTCATTCAGTAGATAGTTGTCAAGGAGCTTATCGTATTTCTCTTGCGCACGCGTCACCATTTAACCCTGCGACGTGCATTCTTTATTGTCACGTAACCTGGCATTTCATGTTTCTCGCCGTCTTATATGCTGATAAATTTTCAGGATGCAGGGAAGAGTTAAGTCTCTGGAATAGCTTGGCCACATCTTGATCCGAGGAAAGCCGTCGTGTTGGATATAGTCTAGGTCTGCCATGAATTTGTTGACGTGGCGTTTGTATTCGCGCGCGCTATTCTACCGGTTTTATTGCTGAGACGTTGATGCTTGCTGTTGAAGTCATTATCCCTCTTACCATCTCTTTTGCTTCTTCTTTTAATTCAGATACGCTTCTCAATTCTTGAGTATTTTTGTTAGGACTGGCAAGGATTACTCTTGCGTTAGGATCATTAACAACATCTTCAAAGGAATATTGCTTTTCCTCGATTATTCTCACATTATGAAAGCCTGCTTGTTCTATTGTTTCTAGATACTTGTCTTTTATTATTGCCCCATTGACGCAACTGACTGAATCCCCAATCTTCATGCCTTCCGGAAGTTCTTTCAACAAGACAATATCTGAAACCATCAACCTTCCACCAGGTTTTAGCGCTCTGAAAGCTTCTTCGAAGACTCTTTTCTTATTTGGTGACAGATTGATCACGCAATTCGAAATGATTACATCAGCAGTGTTGTCTGCAACCGGCAGATTCTCAATCTCGCCAAGTCTAAACTCCACGTTCTCATAGTTGCCTTTCCTTGAATTTTCTCTTGCTTTGTCAATCATATCAGGGGTCATATCTACTCCAATGACTTTTCCTTTTTCCCCGACCTTCTTCGCTGCAAGGAAGCAGTCAATACCAGCACCCGAACCCATATCAACAACGGTCTCACCTTCTTTCAGGGAAGCAAGGGCAACTGGATTTCCGCATCCAAGACTAAGGTTGGCACCTTCTGGAATAGACTGGAGATCTTCTTCGGTATAACCCATCTTCTTACTTAGTTCTTCGCACATCACAGAACTGTCACAGCTTGAAGCCATAGAACCGCAACAAGGCGCCTCTTTAGCAATCTTGGCGTATCCTTTTCTAACCTCTTTCTTTATCTTTTCTTCTTCCATGCCAATACCTCAATTTATTTGTCTTGATTCTCTCCTTGGCTAAGTGATTTCTTAGCTTGTTCCTTTAGTTCTCTAATCTTATCTACTGTTGACATGACTTTGTGAAAAAGGTCTTTACGAGCTTGAATTCCCTCTTTGATGAAGAACGCTGCGGCTTCAGACCTGCTCTTGAACACTTCCACCTCGACTAGGGCGTCTATTTGCTTCAAGTCATCATCGTTCAGCCTAGTCATTACCACGTTGCTCCTGCCTTCTAACCCTTCGCCAAAACTCAGAAGAACTTTCTCTTTGATTTCTTCTGCAGACTCGCCTTCTGGGCAGCACATTGCCATTACGACTTTCTCATTCTTTTCAACTTTTTCTTTGGCTTTATCTTCTTCCATTCTTTTTACCTCAAGTAACGCTGTATGGTGTATCGTGTAATTGGTAACTTAGGTACTTAAATCTTTCGGGCACGCCCTTAGGAACCGCGCGCGGACGGGGCTACCAGTAACTGCTCAAATGCACCCCAACGATGAAGGCAAATCTGAATAAAGAAACTAGCTCGCCCGCGCTAGTGCAGTGGTAGGAAAGGGAGTGCCACGTGACTGTCAGGAAGACAGGTCTGCGTGGTGGACAGGCACAGAATGCGCTGTCTTGAGGTTTGCCAAAGACCTGACGAAAAGATAACCTTAGTGTCACGGGTGCTACGCTTGCGCATTTTGATTCCCCAGCTCCTTATCTGCGCGCCATTGTGTTGTCACATAAGTACGAAATTGGTTTTTAGTTGCTTGAGTGAAATCATGGATATGCTTTTTTGAATGGCTATTCTAGAAATTACGTTTCTCAAGAAGTTGTAGTATTCATTTTGGTCTTTTACCCTGATTTTGACAATCAAATCCCAATCTCCAGTAATTATGTCCACGCTCTCAACTTCCTTATGTTTAGCTAGCTCTTTTGCTATCTTTGACTCGTATCTTGACCAATCACGTTCGAATTCGGTGGGAGATACATTGATCAGAATCTATTCTTGCTATTTGAGGTGTACAGTAGCCTTTTTTGAACAGCCTAATCAACTTAGGTCGTATATTTTTCATGTTGTTGAATATCGTTCAATTATTTATAAGTTTGTTGCCTCAGATTCGAATCTTTTTCAAATATATAATTATAGATGAAGGCCTCTTTATTACTATTTGCAGGTGGCGAAAATGTATAAACCTAGAATGAAATCAGGCGTGCGAGCAGTACTAAGACAGTTACGCGGCGTAGGAAAGGAAGATTTCAGAGCTACTCAAAATGAAGATAAAGATCTTGAACAACCCAAAATTTTCGATGCACGGGTCCAAATTCTGGCAAAACGTCGTATGCACGAAATAGAAGCCAAGAAAGCCATGATAACTTCTCAGATGCGCCATGAAAGGTGGAAGGCGGGAGGACCTGTTTAACCATCACTCTGTGCCCGCGCTTTTACATGCTTTGTAGCTCCTTGAAGATGCTATGTTCCTCAGAGTCGTTCGCATCTATTGTGTAGGGATTTCCTTAATCATTTCCACATGTGTCATGTCGGTAAGAAACCAGGATAGCGTCAGCATGAGTATTCCGACTGAGGCGCATACTAAGAAGAGGTTGGCGGTTCTAGTGAAGATTGTTGCCAGACCTGAAAGTACTATTCCGATTGGTTGTGCGGCGTGAGCCAACGAGATGACTACTGAAGTCACTCGCCCCTGCATTTCCATGGGCACAACAGTCTGAAGTATAGTCATGGCCAAAACATCAACTATTGGAAAACAAAACGCCAAGACAAAGCCAGATATTCCCATGAACCAGAACAACCCTGTAGGAGTGAGAGCTACTAGGATATATCCGAAGAAAAGAAGGTACATCGAAGAAATGATTAGCCGCACTTTGTTTCGTGAAATCTTCATGATTGACATCAATATTCCACCTGCAAGCATTCCTCCTTGTGAGAACGCCATGACAAAAGCTAAGTCTGATGCAACACCAGAATGGTCTACGTTCACATAATAAGGAAGCAAAGTCGACAGGGGGGCAAGCAGCAAATTGACTCCAGTTGCGAGTATGATGAAAGACAGAAGGCCTTTTGCTCTTCGCACGAAAGTGAAACCTTCCGTGAACTGCTTTCTGAAAGGTGGCTGGTTGCCTCCTTCCTTGACAACTGAAGGTATCATGATCACTAGAAGAGGTGCTACGGCAACAAGGAAAGTTATTGCATCAATCCACAGGATTTGACTTATCGGTAAGAAACTGAGCAAAACGGCTGCAACAATTGGTCCTGCTAGATTGATTCCGCTTGTGAAAAGATAGTTTACGCCATTCATTCGACTAAGCTTTTCCTTCGGAACCATAGTCGGAATTATCGCAAACACGGCAGGGGTATGAAATGCTTGAAAGACTCCTTTCAAACCAAGCAATGCTAGGACCTGCCAAATCCCAACCGCCTCGGACCGGAACAAGAAAATCAAAACTATACTAACCACAGCCTGTAGAAAATCCAACACAGCAATCAATGCTTTCCGATTCCAGCGATCTGCTAGCACGCCTGTTAAAGGTCCAAGAACTATAACAGGGGCAAAACCTACGAGAGAAGCTAAAGACAAATACAGTGCACTTCCTGTCTCCAGCGTGACCCACCAAATTATTACGAAATTCGCTATGGATGACCCTAACAGTGAAACTAGTTGCCCGGACCAGAAGGACAGATAACTTCTGAATGTTGTTTGGCTAGCTTGTATTGTCAAGTACTTCCTCTTCATCCTTCCATTTTAGACTATACGATTTGACATTATAGTTTAACATTCTGGGAGAAGTCGTCAGTATGCCGGTCGCATCTGGCGGTGTATTTCCTTCAGTGGCTTCCCTCTTCTCACTGAGATTCTTCATCATATCTTTTCTCCATACGGAAAATTCTATTGGGCGATTTATAAAAAGCGACGCACAATTTGTAGTCACAAATTGTGTGTTTGTGATTAATTGTTACGCGTGCAAGAGTTAGTCCTTTCCTTTGTTTGCATAATTCATAGTAGCTAATGTTCAAGATTTTTGAAAAAAGGGAGTATAACTCGTGGGTGAGGCTACACCGGTTCAATCATGGAATTCGATATACCCTGAATAGGTGCCTAAACCGGTTGCCATGTCGGTCACGAAAGTTCCCTCACCCTCGCGCGCGCGCCAACTATTAGATGCGCCAGGAGTAGTAAAAGGTTTTCGCAGTATGTGCGCGTGCTTCATAGAAAAGATTTAAGTCAATTGTACCTCGATAATTGAAGGCATGCCAGTAAAAGTTCTAGATTTCTCTGAACTCAAGAAAACCCTAGATAAGAAGGACGGTGAACCTTTAGACATCTTGGTCAACAGGGTGGGAATAGCGTATGTTGTGGCGGTCACCAGAGAAAGATGTCCCAGTTGCGAAAAGCAAAAACCGCTGTTTGAAAAATTGGCAGAAAGAATGAAAGAGAAATACGCTTGGCAAACTGATTTTTTCAGAGTACACGCGTTTTTTGACAAAGAACAAACAGAAGAGGCAAAACACTGTTTAGCTGCTTTTCACACTGTTGCATATCCCACCTACGTAATTGGAATCAAGGATAATGAGAATAACAAACGAGAAACTTATAGATCAATTGAGCCTCCGATGCGAGAAATTGAGAGAAACATCAAAATTGGTGTTGAACTGGCCACTTGGTTTAAGTCACTGAAGAAATGACCAGCGCGCAATTCGGTAAACACTACATAACTTGACTTGAGGCGCACGCGCAAGATAAGGGCTTAAATCTTTGATATCTCTAAGTATGCCAAAGCCGTTTTCGATATGAGGCTTAAGGTGAAAAAGATATGCCAGTGATGGACAGCCTTAGGAAAGAATTCTCGTTTTTCAAAGGCAACTATGCAATTATTGTAGTCAGCTGGATTCTGATAGATTTTGCCTTCGAACTTCCCGCAACCTACTATGCGCTTTTTGTACTTGAATTAGGCGCGACAGAGACAATTATAGGGATGATTGGATTTGCATCATTCCTTGTAATGGCATCCACACAATTTCCAGGAGGCTATTTGGCAGACAAGTATGGCAGAAAATGGCTCATTTCTTCCATGACTTTTGGAGTGGCATTTTGCTTTGTTCTGTACGCGATAGCTCCTTCATGGCACTTTATCTTGATTGGCGCAGTTTTGCTTGGCCTAGTTTCAATCTATGACCCAGCTGTGAATGCAATAATCGCCGATTCATTGCCCCCAGAAAAAAGGGGGATGGGGTTCGGCATTGTCATGCTCGTAATAAGTGCTACCACTACACCTGCCCCTTTTTTTGCAGGTGTACTTTATAGCGAGTTTGGCTTGGTTGAAGGCATGAGGGTTGCCTATGGAATCGTCGTGACTCTTTGGTTAACTGCAGCTTTTCTTAGACTTCGATTGAAGGAAACTATAGCAAATCCTCGGAAGCCAAGCTTAAATGAACTCCTTCATGTTTATCCGGATTCCTTGAAAGAGAGTTTCAGTGTTTGGAAGAAGGTACCTACTTCAATGTTTTACCTTCTACTTGCTTTTGTAAGCTTCAATTTTGGATGGGCTGCAGTTCAACCTTATTTAGTAGTCTATGCTGTGCAAGAGCTTGGAATTGCCGAAGCAGTTTGGCCACTTATGCTTACCGCATTATTCGCTACGAACATAATCTTAGCTGTTCCAGCCGGAAAAGCCGTGGACAAGTTTAACAGAAAGGTTCCGCTCTTAATCTCACTTGCAACGGCTGTTCTTGCAATCTGGCTTTTCGCGACCGGCGACTTGCTAAGGCTTTTCTTTTCTCTTGTTATATTCGGTGTTACAATGGTAATAGCAAACGCAGCCTATAGTTCTTTGGAAGCGGATTTAACGCCTAAGGAACAGCGTGGAAAGGTTAGTGGCTTCAGAAACCTTTCGAACTACATTATGATAGGAATAGGTAACCTTATAGGCGGTGCATTGTACGAGCATTTTTCTCCACAGCTACCATTCTTCCTCGCCGTAATCTTTTTCATTCCATCTTTTATTCTCATTCTTATGCTGGTTCATGAACCGGAAAAAAGAGAAGAATAAACACGCGCCCCACAAGCTCAAGATGGATTGAGAACGAAGAATGCCCCCGATCCTTGTTCGAATAAGATTCTCTCAGCGAAAAATAGCCCTTAAATAGTTAACCATTATTCCTTCTGTTCAAGGTGAGTTTATGGGTACATTGACTCAAGGAGCTAAGAACGCGGTAGAAGTCTGTATGGGTGTCAAACCCGAAGAACGTGTTTTGATTGTTACTGACAAAGGCACCGTTGCCGTTGGCAATGCCTTAAGACGCGTAGCTAAAAAAATAACCCCGTACGTAGAAGTGTATGTTCTTGAAGACTATGGAACCCGACCAATGCAACGTCTTCCTAAGGAGATCAAGACTGCCATTCCTAAAGCCAACGTTACTTTTTGGGCGGCGGAAAGTAAAAAGGGAGAACTCTATACTTTGAGAGGACCTTTCATGAAGATTGCCCTCAAATATGCAAGACATGGACATATGCCTAGCGTTATAAGGCGTTTAATGGAAGAAGGAATGTGCTCTGATTATAGACAAATCGCAAAATTGACAGAAAAACTATACGAAATAGTTGAAGAAGCCGAGGAGATAAATGTAGAAAACCCTGCTGGCACAAAGTTAAGAGTTAAGTTGAATCCAGAATGGAAATGGGTCAAGAGCGATGGAATGTATCATGAGAAAGGAAAATGGGGCAATCTTCCGGAAGGCGAATTGTTTACTGCGGTGGCTGAATCAAATGGGCATATGGTTATCGATGAATTGGGTGACTGGTTCAGTGATAAGTATGGATGTTTGACCAAGCCAGAAAGCGATTCTGATACTCCTGTATACATCAATATAGAAAACTCTCGAGTGAACTTGAAAACTCTCAAGTGTGCCAATTCTCAATTAAGAAGGGAATTAATCGAATACTTGAAGACAGATGAAAACAGCAACAGAGCCGGAGAATTTGCTTTCCCCACAAATGTTGAACTCATGAAGAAACCGTTAATCGGGAACCTTTTGCAGGATGAAAAAGCTAGAGTTCATCATGCCTTTGGCAACCCTTACCCTAACGAAACTGGGGCAGATTGGAAATCAAAGACACATGTAGACGGACTCATGAAAGAATGCAGTGTTTGGGTTGATGGCAGAAAAGTAATGGAAGCGGACAAATACCTGATTTAGAACGTGTGCCTGCACGCGCGGCGCAATTTGGAAAAAAGACTGGGAGCAAATATGAACACCGTGGAAATTCTGAAACAACTCATAAAGTTTCCTACTTATCAAGTTACGTCAGACAAAGTAGCTGATGGCATGAAATATTGCGCCTCCTTCCTTTCAGACCATCTCGCAAGCCTAGGCTTCAGCGTTAATGTAGATGAGCTTTACAATGTCACCGCAGAAAGAGCCTTTGACGGAGAGAAATCGTTCCTAATGAACACGCATTTTGACACAGTTCCTCCATCAAGTGAATGGGAGGACGCTCTCACTCCGACGTTAAGAGGCAAGAGGCTGTATGGACTCGGAGCATCTGATGCTAAGGGCGGGATAGCTGCCACTCTTTCTGCACTTTCGGACTTGGAAAACTGCAGATTTTCCAAGTTGATTGTGCAGTTTCTGAACTATGAGGACAACAATATCGAATATCGTGGAAGAAGATTGTTAGGAGTGACGCACTTTCTCTCGAGCAATCCAGGCTTCACGGCGGATTATGGCATAAACATCGAGCCCACCGTAATGAACGACAAGTGGACAGTTGGCGTTGGATGTATGGGAAGGGTGTCTTTCACTGTGAAAACCCTTGGGAAGGAGGTTCATTCCTCAACCCCGCATCTTGGAATAAACGCCATATATGACATGGCTAATGTGATAAACGAAATCAGGCAGATTCCACCGGGAAGATACAAGACAGACGGATTTGAAGCTGAAATGCCAATTAACGTAGCTACAATTAAGGGTGGAAGAGCAATAAACATAGTCCCCGGCGAGTGTGAAATAACCTGTGAAAGAAGACTCTTTCCAGACGAGAAAGCTCAAGAAGTAACAGAAGCAATACGTTCGACGCTTGAGAAGATGGAAGAAGTAAAGGTAGAGTGCGATTTCAATCCAAAAGTTCAATTGCCCTACATTGTTGGCAAAAACGAAGAGGTTGTCTCCGTTGTTGTGGACTCGGTTTTCCGCACACTTGGATACAAGCCTTCTCTCCGCATAGAGCTGGGAAGAACCGATTCAGTCTATCTATACCACGATGCTGGAATAAAAACCGCGATAATTGGCCCCGGACACATGGCCCATACTGCAGGAGAGTGCATAAACGTAGAAAGAGTGCATGAGTTCACTGATGTGCTAAGAAACGTGTTGAAAAAAGAAAATTAAATGCGGCGCGATTTTTGGTAAACTTAGAAGCTATGAATTCCTGGTGACACGCGCGCATCACAACTGTTTAACACTTACTAAGCGCGCGCGCATCGTAACTCTTTCACAGCACACTGCTGGGGCTCTTGCAGTCACGGTCACCTTAGAAATAAGGTGAATAAAGATAAAGATGAGGCAGAACACGATGAGGAACTGTTTTGGCGTGCGCGTTCTTCAATGATTCTTCGAACAGAAAAAAAGGACCTGTGAATGCTATCTCATGTTAATGGTGAGAGACGGTAGAGGAAGGACTAATCTCAAGCGTGATTTCCATCCAACACAAAATCGCATTCACAGGTTCCCCCTCCAGAATAATAAGTTGAAGTACAGGAATTTAAGAATTGTGCAAAAATATTCCAGAACTTAATCACATCTCCATTCGCTTGCTAGTTTTTACATTATTGATGCAGAATGGCGAAAGATGAGGTTCATG
>CAYFZT010000033.1:0-13639 GCA_964347555.1 uncultured Candidatus Bathyarchaeia archaeon
TCTTAATCAAAGATGAAGAGCCCTTTAAGAAGACTCAACGGACTTCCGCTTCTTCTTTGAAAGCTTAACCAGCAGATTCAAGGCGTTCTTCTCTTCCTCAGCAGGTCTCGTTTTAACTAACCCTGCCTTTTCAGCAGCCTCGAATAGCTCTCTGCCTGTTTCTGTGCGGACTATGGCAAGAGTCCAGCCGCTTAGCCCTAAGCCTCCAGCGGATATGTCTGCGAGTTCAGCTGAGAAATCTGTGCATGGCAAGCAGCCTTTGCGTGTGTACTCTTTTGCTTCGGCTATAGAGATTGTTTTTACATCGCCAGAACTTGTTGTAACTATGACTTTCCCTTTGATGTTCATCTTTTTAATATCGTGTAGATTAACGCCTAATGTTTTTTGAATATGTCTTTCCATCAGTCCCTCATAGGTGAAGCTTTCGGTGCACATGAGTCCAATAGTGAATTTTATTTTGCCAGTATACCTTCGCATGTTGGCTGCTTCCATCTTTCGAATGGCTTGAATCTGACAAGGAGTGCCTACGAAAGCCAAACTTTGCTTCTTCTGTTTGAGGGCTTCTTGTAGGGCAAGCAGGTTTGGAGAATACGTGTAACGTGTGCCAGCGCATTTTAAAACGTCTTCTGGAGTTGTTGCCAATAGGGGCACAGGGTAGAAGGGTTTGTGCTTGTTGACTCCAGACAAAATTGCTCCATCGATCATTCCTTTCTTTATGGCAAAAGTGACGAGTGTTGTGACGACTCCTCCGTCTTGGCATCGCGGCATTACTCTTTTGTCGGTTGTTTTTGCGAGAACGATACGTTGATGAATACCGAAGTCTTCTTGAGGGGTTCTTTCTCTTCCAAACACAAGTTTCTCAAGGTCTGGCAAGGACCATTCATAACGGGGACAAACTCTTGGACAGATTCCGCAGACTTCACATTCTTTCACTAATTTCGGCTTTTCCTCAAAATATTCTAAACAACCGTAGGGACATATGAGAACACATGCGCCGCAACCCATACAGTTTTCTGTTGAAACAACTTTTTTCTGAAGAGTTTCTTCAAAGCTCACTTTTGGAAAGCTCATGACTTTCAGTCTTCCTTTAGCTCTTCTTCATGGAGTTTGTGAAGTCGTTTTAACACTTTCAAAGCGTATAAGGTTATCCATTTGCTTGGCTTGCCCACGGTTTCTATGTTAGCCTGCATTCTGCCAGTTTTAGAGCCATCGAGAACCCATGTTCCGTCAGGACGACGCTTTTGCAACAAAACGTGTACAGCATCGCTTAAACGTTCATCTTTAACATAGCCTAGCTTTGTCAAGACATCTAACCCTCTTAAGATGTTATATCCAGAAAACCATGGAAACCTCAACTTCAACCAAGACGGGTTAATGACCTCATAGCCATGATGGTCAGCCTTAAAAAGACGATGCATGAGCAAAAATTCTGCAGCTTTTTCAATGGTTTCCCTCATCTCGCCCGTTAAGTTCCCCTTTCTAACTTCTGAGAAGCCTTCTAAAGCGCAGATTGTTCCGTAAAAACAGCCATGTTTGTCTCTGATGTGCGCTTTCCAGTAGGGACAAAGCCAACCACCATCAGGATTTTGAATTTTCACAAGCCATTCTACAGCCTTGCTCACTCGAGAATCACCTTCATATCCAAGTCTAATTAAAGCAGCCACCATATTCCCAGTGAGACATGAAAGTTGCTGTTCAAAAATTAGGGAGGACACCCATTCATCACGCGGAGGCAGCCTCTTTCCCTTCTTCAAAAGCCACTGGTATTCTTTCAGCGCGGTCTCTTGAGTATCACAGGAAAAGCCACCTTCCTCATGCTGAAACTGAAAGATGTGCTCACAAGCCTTTCTAACTCTTTTGTCGCTTCGGTCCATTCCCAACCTGCCAAGTGTCATTATCTGCCAATAGGAAGACTTGTACTTGGGATGATAAGGGTTAGCGGGTTCCTCCCAGTATCCTTCAGGCTCTTGTTTTGAGAAGATCTTTGCAACTACCTTTGACGTAGGTATCATGGCTTTGGCGGCTTTCAACTCTGAGTCATCATCTTTTCTGTTCAAGAGATTTCTAAAAGTGAAATAGCGAACTGGAGGGTTTTCCTCTTCTAAAAGCCATCTCGCAAGATTCTTCACAGAAGAAGTCTGGCTGCGAGTCATAATGTAAACCCTAGCGCTTATTGATGATGGTGAAGCATTAATTATAGTAGAGAGTTATAAAACTGTTCTGAAATCCAAAGAACTGTGTTTCATCAAAGCGAAATGATGCAAGAATGAATTACATTGAAGATTTAGGCAGCATAGTAAGAGAGGCAATGGCAATTGACCTAGATGAATTTCTGAACCTTGTGAACACAGTTGTGAAGCTACAAGCAAACGAACACGGTCATGTTGGAAGCCTTCAAATCACAGGTAAACTCGTCTATCTGAAGCCTGAAGCCGAATTAATTGTTGTTGGAGACATCCACGGAGACCTGAAAAGCCTATCTCAAATCCTGAAAGACACAGACTTCATAGAAAAAGCTAAACAGAGTGAACACAGCGCACTAGTTTTTCTCGGAGACTACGGAGACCGCGGCATCCACTCGCCTGAAGTGTACTACATTGTGTTAAAGCTTAAGCATGCTTTTCCCAAAAATGTTGTATTGATGAGGGGCAACCATGAAGGTCCAGACGACATTTTGCCATATCCTCATGACTTACCAAATCATCTGAACATGAAATTTGGTGAAGAATCATCTCGTGCTTATGCCAAGCTGCGTGAGCTCTTCAGTCAATTGCACAATGCTGTGCTCATTAAAGAAAGATACGTCCTGTTGCATGGTGGAGTGCCGACACAAGCTAGAACATTAGACGACCTCGCATATGCTCATGAAAAACATCCCCGTGAAAGTCATCTTGAAGAGATTCTGTGGAGCGACCCTTGGGAAGGGTTAACTGGGACTTACGCTTCGCCTCGCGGTGCAGGAAAGCTTTTCGGAGAAGATGAGACAAACCGGTTTTTGAATATGCTGGGCGTCCGAGTGTTGATTCGAGGACATGAACCGAATCGAGAGGGCTTCAAGTTTAATCATAAAGGAAAAGTTCTAACTTTGTTTTCAAGGAAGGGTCCACCATATCTTAATGAAAAAGGAGCTTATCTACAGTTGAATTTAGATCAGGTGAAAGAAGCGTTTCAGCTTCAGCAGTGGATCAGATTTTTCTGAGGAATCTTCTTCTGGTTGAATGTGTTCGTTAAGCATGATAGACGCAATGGGCACAACAGGTGCAGTAGACAGTTTAGACTCATCTCCTTCTGGTTGCCTAGGAGGATTTATGTGTCTACTGTGGAAACGGTAAAAGAAGCAGTGGTTTGGATTACCTATGCAGTAATGTGCAATGTCGAAGTCTTCTAGTTCTCCATCTAAGCCTTGTTTCAGCATTTGTCTGCAAACTTTTTCTTTAGGATCAGCCAGAAGGAAAGGACATTTCATCTTCACGGACCTCTGTATTTTTGTTATACAGTTTTTCGGTTGTGCGCAGATACATTATGTCCATTTTCGGACATACTACAGGTTATTATACCACTCTAAGCATATAAGCATTTCTGAAGAGTTACGACACTCTAAACCACAAAAAGAGAAATTTAACTCAATTGCACACATAGTTAACTGAATCTGAAAGGAGACCTTTGAAAATGCAAGACATTACAAAGATAGGTTTAATCACAAGAAACGCAGAAGGTTGGTGCTCTCTACAACTTCGTCAAGCGATGGAAAAACACGGCATAACGCCACTATGCTTCAATTTTGCTCAACTTGTCGCACGAATCAAATCAAAGCCACAAGCTTCGCTGGGTGAAACAGATCTCATGTCCGAATTAAGCGCCCTGATCATACGTCCCATTGGACGCGGCTCACTTGAGGAGATTATTTTTCGAATGGATCTTCTTCACAGACTTCAACGTCAAGGCATGCTTATCATTAATCCGCCGTTGGCTATTGAACGCTCAGTGGACAAGTATTGTGCGCTCGCTCTTTTGGAAGAAAACGGGTTACCTGTTCCTAGAACCATTGCAACCGAGAGCCATGAAGAAGCTTTGAGGGCTTTTCATGAGTTAGGTGGCGACGTAGTCATGAAGCCCTTGTTTGGATCAAGGGGAATAGGCTCCACAAGAATCTTTGACCCAGAAATTGCCGCAAGAATCTTTAGAACCGTTTCTTTTCACCACGGGGTTCTCTACTTGCAAGAGTTCATTCCCCATGGAGTCTCAGATGTACGTGCCTTTGTCATAGGCAACCATGTAGTTGCAGCCATGCACAGAGTTGCAGAAACTTGGAAAACCAACGTGAGTCTTGGTGCAAAACCGATGCCTCTCAAACTAGAAAAGGAAACAGAAGATCTGGCAGTTAGAGCAGCCAAGGTCATTGGATGCAAGGTGACTGGAGTTGACATCCTAGAGAGCTCAAACGGTCCAGTCATCGTAGAGCTTAACAGTCAGCCTGGATGGCGCGGACTCCAATCAGTTACACCCGTAAACATCGCAGAAGAAATTGCCAAATATGTTCTTTCGGAGTTGAAATCTTAAATGAACACCATAAAAGAGGTTGAAATCTCTCGCATAGACGTAAAAACACGAAAGTTAGAGCGAAAAAAAGACTACGTAGCTGAAGAGACACCTCTTCACATCTTCCTGAACAAAAAGCATCACGTAACCATCCTCTGTCTGCCTTCACTGCTTAAGGAATTAGCGATAGGAGATCTCCTCTCAGAAGGACTAATAAAAACAGTGAAGGAGATACAAGAAATACGCCTAGAAAATGGCGGAAAATGTCAAATAAGGCTAAAACCAACCGTGAACGTGGAAAAACGCATTTCAGTTTCACAACCCTTTTCTCGACTAGTTCTCTCCGCCTGCGGCTCACCAGACTATTGGCCCCTCTCCAAGTTAATCGACAGGCTTGAGATAACTAAACTGCCTTTGGATTTAAAGGTGGAAGCCAAAATTGTCCTGGAATCCGTTAGGCAGCTTAACGTCTTGGCAGAGACTTTCAGAAAAACAGGGGGAACCCATGTTGCAGCGTTATATTCTTTAAAGGGTGAATTATTGACATGCGCGGAAGATGTGGGACGTCATAACGCAGTGGACAAGGTCATAGGCGTTGCAGCTTTGAAAGACCTCGAGTTATCGAGGTGCTTCATTGCTCTGAGTGGCAGACTCACTGGTGACATCGTAGTGAAAGCTGCGAGAATGAGGGTTCCGATAATAGCTTCTATAGCTGCAGCCGTCAGCTCTGGAATTGAGGCTGCTCAGCGCACAGGAATAACTTTAGTTAGCTTCGTGAGAGGAAACCGCTTTAACATCCTAACATACCCAGAAAGGATACTAACTTCTGGTTAGATTTTTCTTTCTAAAATATCAATAAACTAAAAAGCTCACTCTCCGATAACCATTTCATAAAGGTGAAAAATTGAGCAAGTTCTTACTAATTTTATTTTCTTCGCCGATTCAGTTTCAGAACACAGATACTGTTTTCAATTTCGCCGAAGCCGCGGTTAAACTGGGACATGAAGTTACTGTTTTCTGCGACTTGGATGCTGTCTATAACCTGAAAGCCAGCCAAATCTTGCCCGACATTAAAACTCCAGCATCTAAGGTCGCGCAATTAATTAGAAAAAACGTGCAGGTTCTTGCTTGCATGGAAAGTGCGAGGCTTAGAGGTGTAACCAAGAAAGACCTTATTCACGGCGTCAAGGAAAGCAGTTTAGCACGGCTTGTGGAGCTGATGAATGAATCTGACAGTGTTGTGACTTTCAAGTTCTAGATGGGAGCAGTTCAATATGCCGCAAAGAACACTTTTGGTTGTAAAAAGCCCCCCTTACGGAAGCGTACTGGCAGCTGAATGCCTTAGGATAGCCACTGCCATGATAGCCATGGACGTTTTGCCTCAGATACTCTTCATAAGCGACGGAGTATACTGCCTGTTGAAGGGGCAGAATCCGGAACAAGCTGGTCTTCCTTCCTTTAGTGAACGCTTGAAAACTGTTGCCGACCTTATTGGATTATATGTTTCAGAAGAATCTTTGAAGAAGCGAAACTTGAAGAAAAACGACCTCAATGAAAACAACAGCTTGAAAATGGTTTCTATGGAGGACGTGGCAAATCTGTTTCTAGAAAATGAGATTGTGATAACATTTTAGGAGGCGTTTTGAATGCTCTTCATCTCAAGCGAATCTCCTTTCTCTGCGCGGTATGAATCGTTTCTCGAGATAGCTCGTAAAGCGGCTAGGGAGGAGAAGACGGGGGTCCTCTTTATTCAAGATGCGTGCATAGCAGCGACCCTTGACGAGTACTGCAGAAAGATTGTTGCTGAGGGAGTTAACCTCTATGTTTTGAAGGAAGACTGTGAAGCCCGAGGTTTCCTCGGAAGGGTTCATTCAAACGTCAAAGTGGTTGATTATGAAGGCTTGGTGAAACTGGTAACAGAGGAGTACAAAAGAATAGTTTCTTAAAACAGTGATTAAGTCTCAATCCACCATATCCAAGCTCTCTTTTCAACTGACAGTTTTCCTTTCACGATTCCTTTTAGTCTTAGTCTGTTAAGAAACACTGGTGTCTTGTCGGGGCATGAAACCATACGCTTCCTAGTTTCCGTTTCGATTTCTCTCGTCGTCAAGGGCTTGCCAGCTCTCCTTAAAATCGAGATGGTAAGCTCAACTGCTTCGTCTTCGCTGAGCCTTTTAAAGCCCATATTTTTACTTCTCCATTCATGAATGCGTGAGATGCAAGTCTCTACGCTTTCAACGATTCCTACTAGCTTTTGGTTGTGCTATAACTCTTTTGCATTTCCTACAAAGTTCTTGATCTGTAGACTTTTTTAGAATCTCACACAATAGTTATCTACTTATCACTCAAGACATAGATTAACCAGTGAAAAAGGGGATAACTTTGGCAGGTCAGTCTTCTATGCGGTTTGTTATTCAGAAACACCAGGCAACTCGTCTGCATTATGATTTCCGACTGGAAATGAATGGAGTACTGAAAAGCTGGGCTGTACCCAAAGAGCCGCCAACAAAGCCTGGAGTAAGAAGATTAGCTGTTCAAGTTGAAGCCCACGACTTAGACTACATAGACTTTGAAGGCACGATTCCAGAAGGCACGTATGGAGCTGGCACGGTTGAGATTTGGGATAAGGGAACTTACACGTTGAGAACTCGAACAGATAACAAGATCATGTTTACCCTTCATGGAGACAAGCTTAAAGGAGACTACTTGCTTATTCGTTTCAAAGACAAAAACTGGCTGTTTTTCAAGAAAAAAGAACCATAGCCCCAAAACTCGGTAACTTACGTCTTCTTTGGTTTTCGTTTTACTTGCAAAAGTTTCTTTACGTCGTCAGTATCGCTTGTCGTAAATAATCGGATCCACAGCCATCGTCCATCGTGCAGCTGTTCGGTGTTCCCTAAAAGCTTTTGAATTTTGGAACTCAATTCATCTCGAATTGCAAGCGCCTTTTCGGCTTCTTTCCTTCCGAGAACTATAAGAACTATAAATCCACCTTTTTCAGGGAAAAGGGAGCACAAAGTCTTTCCGCCTTTACGGTAGCGAACGGTCCACCCGTACTTTGCTCCGAAAAAGATTGTTTCAGGCGCAAGCTCATAGCGGTCTTCAAGGAATCGTCTTATCTCCAGCCAAGCTTCTTTTGCTTGTTCTCCTATGAGACTTGCCATTTCTTCCGCAGTTGGCTCGTGTTCTTTATCGGTCATCCGACTGAAATCTTGTCCCATATTCATCAACAATACCTCTCTGCTGCTTCGACATCTAGTTATCTCTTTTTCGAGAGCTTCTAAAATTTTCTGTTGGATAAGTACTTCTTTCAATGGTCTTATTAAGCGTGCAGGTCGTGTAGTGCAGAACAGTCTACATCCGTTTCATCACTTTACAGAAAATGCTAGATTTGTCAACTTCAACGATAGATACGTCTAGTCCGAATCCATCAAACAGCTCAACGAATTCATCATGGCTTATGGTTGTGGCTTTAAAGCGCGCGCGCGATTTCTACTATGAAGATTTTGAATGACGAACTGAATTTCTGCGTTTAGATACTGTTTAATCCTTGGAGGGGCTATTTCGTAGCATCTGAGGAGTCTACTAGCTGAAAGTTTCTCTCGGTAGTAGGTACCTTTGTACATTCTCATCTTACCATATTACCAATAAAAGCTGAATTAAGCGGCTGTTTCTCACTTTAGAATCATCTGTGTAAACTGCTCTGGCTTAAACTCTTCAAGGTCACCATAGTTCTGACCGGTGCCAATGAACACTATTGGTTTCTTTGTTACGTAGGCTACGCTTAGGGCTGAGCCTCCTTTCACGTCAGCGTCCACTTTAGTCAAGATTGTTCCATCTATGCCAACTCGCTGGTGAAACTCCTCTGCTTGCATAACCGCGTCGTTTCCAGTCAACGAGTCAACAGTTAAGATCGTTAAGTCAGGATTTATTATCCTCTTGATCTTCGCAAGTTCATTCATGAGATTGCGGTCAGTTTGAATACGACCAGCAGTGTCGATGAGCACTGCCTTGATTCCATGAGCCTTAGCATGGTTTATGGCATCATAGGCTACCGCCGCTGGGTCTGCTCCATAAGTATGTTTAATCATGCGCAAACCTAATCGTTTTGCATGCTCTTCTAGCTGTTCTATAGAGCCTGCCCGGTAGGTATCGCTGCACGCAAGCACGACTGAATAGCCTTTTTTTGTGAGAAGCTGTGCAACCTTGGCTATGCTTGTTGTTTTGCCGGTGCCGTTGATTCCAACGAAGACTATGACTAGTGGCTGGTTTAACTTTCTCTTTTCCTCGGCAAGTTCAAGCAAATCTACTTCTTCGCTGGTAGCTAAGATGTCTAACAATATTTCATGCAGGTTTTTCTTCACAATTTCCTTTTTGTCTTCAAAGCGTTTCATTTGCACTCCGTCAAGGCGTTTTTCGATCTCATTGCATATGTGGTCTGCAACAGAAACTGCAACGTCGTTTTCTATGAGGCTTATCTTGAACTCCTGTAATACCGGGCGAAGTTGCTCTGCTTTAAGTTCAGTTTTGGCTACCTTGTTGACTAGACCGCCTAAGCCTTCCTTAAGCCTTTTGAACATCAGATTCTCTCTCAGACTCTCTTAGCTTCTCGCTTAATTCTTGAAATTGGGCTTGGTCTTCTTCCAACTGCTGGGCGACTTGCGTAAGCTGTTGCTGAAGCGTACGTCTTGAATTTTCCAACTGACTGATGCGGTTTCCAACTGTTTCTTTTGCCTCAGCGAGGGATTTTTCTACAGACACGCCGGCTCCCATTCCAACAATGACTTTTTCTGCGCTTTCTAGCTTTGCTTTGATGTAGGAGCCTCCTCCGATTGGAACGATGAGGGGTGCGTCTTCTTTTTCTTCTTCTAAGCCTTCCAAGGTCATTCGGGCATAGTTAAGTTCTGTAAGGATGGCGTTGACAAAATTTAGTCTTGACTGTAAATTATTGGCGGTTCCTTCCAATAATCGAAGTTCCACAATTAATCGGCGTAGAGTCTCTTCGTCTTTAGCCAATTCTTTATTCTCCCGTCACAAGTTTTCTTATTATTGGATTCGTAACTTCTTTGGGCGATATTTCCTTAACCTCTGAAATCTTGATTTGAAAGCGTTTAGCCCTATGCTTGCTTCCCAGTTCTTTGTAGACCTTCTCCTTGGCGTCTTCAGGCTTTAAGGCTCTAACTTCCTTTGTAAAGTTTGTTTTCCAGTTGGGCTTATCTATCATGCCAGTTATTCGGAAAACTTTGACTTCACTCATCTTCTTTCACCACATCTAAAGCTTGTCCAATTATGAATAATTCGGGTCCAGTTGTTAAAGACCCTGCCAAAACTGTGTGCGAATTGCCTATGAGCCCTGTTGCCACATAGGGTATGCCGCAGTTTATGGTTCCAACGTCGACGTGCACTTTCAAAACGTCTTTCAACAGTCTTTGCTCCTCCTCTTTTAGCAATGGATGTGTGAGCACACCCTTATTTGTTGCGATTGCAAGGGAGCCCACGTAGGGGAGCCCAGCGATTTCACCTTTCATCGTTTCAACGCCCAGCGTGTCTGCTATTCTCTTCATGTCTGTCTCTTTCGTTCTGGGATCTACAAGGGCTCCGAAATCGTTTGAGAGAACCATATTTCCATAAGCTGTTCTTTTTGTTTCCATAACAGCGACATTGATGTCTGGGCATGCTGACTTTATTGCCTTGATCTCTTCTTCCCGAGTATAATGAGGCAGAATTATGCCGTTAGAGTTGGCGCTGGCAAGGGCTCCTATTAAAACTGAGTCTCCAACCATTGTGCGGGTTACTTCAACCTTTAACATTTCTTCCAGTTTTTTCGCTCTGTTTCCAGATATTAAAGGAGGAACAATTAGTGTTTCTTCTGTGGCTAGGGAATAAACTCCGATGCTGGCGCTGCCAAAGAAGTCTAGAAGGAAGATCGCCAAAGGGGCTAGTCTCCTTCTGCTAAGTAAAGGGTAACTGTTCCCTCTTTGTCTCTAACTGCTCGCACTCTTATTTTTCTCGGAGGCTTTTGGATGCTTCTGTTCCAAAGTTTTTCATTTACCTCGTTGCTCATAACAAGGTCTTCAGGCTTCATGTGCCTTTGAATGAAAGTCTTAACCAGTCTCACTGCCCGTGGCGTACGTTTTTTTCTCGGGGAGATCCATGCTCTTTGTAGAGGAATTGTGTAGATTCTTTCTTCCACGATTTCCTCTTCTACTTCTTCTCTTTTCTTCTCTACCTCGAGTTTTTCCTCTTCTTCAACGGCTTCTTCTTCCAAGATTTCTTCAACTTTAGCTTCAGCAGTCTCTTCTTCGGGGAGTTCTTCAAGGAGTTCTTCGACTTCTGGTTCGAGTTCCTCAGTAATCTCTTCGGAGGCTTCTAGAGTCTCTTCAGGTTCCTCTGCAGGTTTCTTTGGTTTTTTGCTTTTTTTGGTTTCTTCTTTTTTCTCTTTGGGTTTTTCAGTCTTTTTTCTCTTTTTCTTTTCCTTTGCAGTAGATTCTTCTTTGTCTTCTATGCTTTTGTTTTGTTTCGTCTCCAGTGCCTCCTTTTCGGGTTTGTTCGCACTTTGTCCGTTGTTTTGGCTCTGACCCATGTGGGCGCTCTGTGCCCTTTTTTGCGAGTCTGCGTTTTTTTGCAGTTGGCTTGTTTCTTGCCATTGTTTATCGCCTTGTGATTTTTATGTCTCGGCGGTGAGATTGGAGCTGAACGAGGATTTGTTTGAGGGTTTTGTCGCTCATTGGAATGTCTACTTTTCCTTGCTGGGCTAGTTGGATTAGCTGAAGTTCTAGCTGACTGGCGAATTCTGGCTTCACCATCTTGAGGTTAGTTAGACGTTGCCTGGCTTTAGGTGTGAGAATTCTGCGAAGTAGGGCTTGTTTTTGCAGTTCTAGTTCCTGCTGCGCTTGTTGGCGTTGTTCCTCTTGGGCAAGTCGTCTTTGAAGTTCAAGCATTTTTCTACGCCGAATTTCGCTGATTTCCTCGTCCTCGCTCATAGCGCCTTCACCGTTAGTATTTCTTCAACTCTGGAATTTGCTTCTCAAGTTCTTTTTTGATCTCTGTTGACAAGCGGTCAAGTATGCTTCTTCCCTTCTTGGTGACGACTCTACCCCGATTGCCTGAGGATTTCACGAGCTTTGCTTCTTCTAATTGTTGCAATGCTTTGCGTATGATGGTTCCGCTGCCCTTTCGGGCGTGTTCTGGTCTAACTCCTCTGTCTTTTCTTCCGCCATATTCTGCACGGAGACTTTGAATGCCTATGGGTCCTTTTACATAGACCTTTCTTAAAATTGAGGCGCATCTTGTGTACCACCAGTCGGGGTATTGGTTTATCTGGTCCATTTCGTCTTTTAGGTAATGTGCTAAGCGTTGAATCAGAATGTTTGATGGTACATCATATGGCGTTGGCATGATGCAACTCTTCTTGTGTTAAGATGCTTCCCTCAGTTATTCATAAAGCGTCTTATAAAGGCTTTTTCGATTATGCCTTTGCTGCGAGTTGTGCCACATCGTTGTATGTCTTAAGTGTTTGATTTACATAGGTCGTTTCTGGTGGGATAGTTAATTCTGGATAAACTCTTGTTTCGATGAGGGTGCAGCCTTCTCTGATAATGACGTCGTTGCCTACTACAGAAACCGCATCTATCTTTGTTGGATGCTGTTTAGTTGATTTTATCGTGACGTTTCTGCCCACAATGCTTTTTGACACGCTCGTGTAGTCTCCTAGAACGGTGGCATCCATTATCGCTGAATCTTCTACAACGACGTGTTCGCCGAGAATGCAAAAATTATCCACGTTGGAATCAGTTATTCTTGTATTGTATCCTATCCTAGTGTGTGTACCGATTAAAGCGGCTCCTTCAATTGTTAACCTGCCTTCTTTGCAGTTCTTGACTATTCTTTCTCTTCTCCTGAAGGATTCTTCGCTGTATCCTTGAATCCACACGTTTGGAAAAACTGCTTCTTCCCTAACATGTATATTCAGCTTTCCGTAAAGAATGTCTTTCATAGT
This sequence comes from uncultured Candidatus Bathyarchaeia archaeon, assembly GCA_964347555.1. Lineage (GTDB taxonomy): Archaea > Thermoproteota > Bathyarchaeia > Bathyarchaeales > Bathyarchaeaceae. The sequence continues at coordinate 12,539 of CAYFZT010000033.1, forward strand.
CTCCAGATATCTTGCGGGGCTTCCCAGGTCATGCCATGTCTTTTCTAACTTGTAGCCGAAAACTGGGAAGTTGTTGTCAACAAGATAGGGGATCAGGTCCATTCCGAAGTCAAGTCTGTTTTGCTCTTTTTTAATCTTCTGTACTTCATCTCTTTCCAACACTTTTCTTATCTCGGGTGAGAGCAAATAGATTCCTGTATTCGCAAGGTTGGACGGTGCTTTTTCAGGAGATGGCTTTTCCACGAATCGTTTGATTCTCAGATTGTTTGGATCAAGATCTGCCACTCCGTATTCTTCTGTTTTTTCCACTTGTTTGATGGCTATGGTCATGAAGGCTTCGTTTTCTTCGTGTTTCTTGATTAAGCCCATGAGGTTGATGTCGTACACGTTGTCGCCTTGAACAACAATTATCGGGTCTTCAACGTCGTAGTAGTTTAGGTTTAGGTGAAGTGAATCTGCGCTGCCTACATCGTCTTCATTTGGCTGATACTTGAAGTGCATGCGCGGTTCAATTCCATATCTCGTTGAGAAATCGATACCCTCTTTGTAATAATCATAAAGGTCTCGATGATTTGTGCCTCCTTTGACACCGAAAATAAAGTTTCTAACCCCCTGCTCAGCTAGAGGCAGTAAGGCGAAGTCCATAATAGGTCTATTTAAAAGCCGAACGCAAGGCTTTGAAGTTCCATGCGTCAGCGGACCCATTCTCTTTCCTATTCCGCCGACAGCAGTAAAACCTCTGAGGTCTTGCACATTCATAATCTAACGTGTTTCTACCAATCTAAAAAATGTTTAGACTTGTTGATGATAGAACAAGCTGAAGACTTTTGAGTGCATTTTACTTGCAAACTTTTATACCTTTGATAGCGTTCAGTTTCTTTTGGCGGTGGGTCTAGGCGGGGGGCTAGGGGTCCCCTGAAGGGCGAAAGCTCTGACCGTAAACCCTCTACATGACGGGCTGAAGGCTGTGGCAAGGCGTCAAAGAGCAACTAGACTCGCAACCTCTTACCGTGAATGTCCGTCCCTTGGGGCTAGCGGATGCGAAACGGCTTCCGTAGGGAAGTCGTTATCTGCGTTTGCCAGGCGAATCTGGCCAGGCCC
>CAYFZT010000034.1:0-9152 GCA_964347555.1 uncultured Candidatus Bathyarchaeia archaeon
TTGTTAATAGAATCACTGGGGAAGAAAGAACTCTAAAAGTCAGAAATCCTTTGACCCTCCAGAAAAAAGTCAGTTCAGTTTACTACAGAATATGAGAACTCAACAGGCAAAAAAAGAGAGGATTGTTTTAGTTGTGCTTCTTTGTAAGGTTAGTATTCGACTTTCCTTGGCAATGTCTTGGCTTGTTCTATCCACTTTTTCACTGTGTCGAGAGTTGGCAGTAGCTTAACAAGTTTCTTCTGTTCATTTACTTCTTTCAGTTTCGCATGTAAGTTTTCTGGAACTCTCTTTGAAAGTTCCACGACAGTATCTACTCCTGCTTCTTCTAGCAGGTCCGAATATTCTTCTCCGATTCCTTCAATCCTGAAAAGGTCTGCCATGTTCACCCATTCTAAGATTGATGATTCAGAAATGCCTGTCTTCTGTGCCAACTCCATTCGTCCTGATTTTGTACAACCTTTGTCAAGTAGGCCATGAACTGTATGTATGCCTATGCTTGCAAGCTTCTCAGCATAAGTCGGTCCAATTCCCTCTATTTCCTTTATCGGTTTACTCATTTTTTTATCTCCTAGACCTTTCGATATTGTTGAAGAATACTTAAAAAATTTCTGTAAGCATACATGTTAAATTCCAATGAATCCTTTTGGTCCTGCTGCAACGGTTATGCTTAGCCATTACGAATTCACTTTCACTCTACAGTCTGGACTTTCTATAAGTTTGTTTCGTAGAGAGTCTTAAATTGCTTTGGAGTTGAGGTTGTTCTGCTATCCCCCAAGAAGCACTGGAAGGAACCACTAGGGGTTTAGGAGTGGAAGAATTGTTGTAGGATACCTCCTCCTTTCTCTCTTTGTACTGATTAACTATCTGAATTCAACTTGCATCAGAATTTTAAGGATGAATCTTTTAATATCAAGAGTGATTGAGGTTTCCATTTTGGAAAGGCGTGACTAGATGGGTTGAAGTGGCGATCAAATGACAGAAGAAAAGAGAAGGTATACTGGAATATGCATTGACTGTGGCGGTCCTTCAAGGCTTTTTGAACTTGATGTTCAGAAAGGTTCAAAAATCATGAGATGTCAAAGATGTGGCTTGCTTCATCGTTATAAGAAAGGCTTTTTTGGTGGTTGGAAATTCATTAAGGCTTTTCAACCTTAAGGTATATCACATTATGTGCTTTGATTAGTGGCATACATAATACTCAACCTATCAGATCCTTGACCTTCTTAAATATATCCTGTGCGTAGATTGTATTGTTGCAATATTTGCACTCTACTTCCGTTCCGACCTTAGGCATCTTCAGTGGAGCATTGCATTCTGGACATTTTAGGGTGGCAAGGGTTAGTCCGCCCTTCTTCATGTAGTTTTTCAGAAAGGAGAAGTCAATCAATACATGTACTCGCTCTCTTTTCCGCTTCTCATCTATTGCTTCTTTTCGTTTTGTTAGAGCTTCATCCACAAGATTTCTGAATCTTGACAAGGTAGAATTTATCCCGAATCTGTATTCACCTGTTCTATCTGACACAGTAATTCTCTTGAAAACGAACCCATGCGCGCGCGCAAACAATCTTCGGTAGCGAAAAACACAAGAAAAAAAGGGAAGTGGCGGGAGACATCTCCACTTTGCCTTTTAATCCACTTTCAAGATGCACTATCACTCAAGTCTTTAACCCACTTGCGCTAAACCTCAACAGTTATAAAACAGCGAAGCCATTTAATTAGACATCAAAAAACATTGAAAACCATAGAAACCTGAAACAAGGAGTGTAACATTGAGATGTCAGAGAGCAACGCTATTTTGATAGGGAGAAAGCCTGCAATGAACTATGTGTTGGCTTGCATAACCGTCTTCCACGGCGGAGCAAAAGAGATCAACGTGAAAGCAAGAGGAAGAGCCATAAGCCGAGCAGTCGATGTTGTAGAAATCGTAAGACGACGTTTCCTGCCTGACGTGAAAATCAAAACCGTGGACATCGGCACCCAACAGTTGCCTCCGAGGGAAGAGGGCGGCTCGCCAAGCAATGTCAGCACAATAGAGATAAAACTAGCCCGATAGAAGCATTGATAAAACGAAGCTTCTCCCCCATTTATTTTTTTATGAAACCAGTCAGTCTCGAATTTCTGTTACTCTATTTTCCAAAATGCCGATTTTATCGATTTCTATTCTTACAATGTCACCTGGTTGAAGGAACTTCGGTTCAGGTTTAAGTGCAAATCCCACGCCTGCTGGTGTTCCTGTTGCTATTATGTCGCATGGTTCTAAAGTCATTACTCGGCTTAGATGATGTACTATCTCAGAAACGTTGAAAACCATGTTGCTTGTTGTCGAATCTTGCCTCAGTTCATTGTTTACCCAAGTACAGATTGAGAGGTTAGACGTATCTTTAAGTTGATTTATGGTTGTTATGCGTGGGCCTATGGGAGCGAAAGTGTCAAAGCTTTTTCCCCGAGTCCACTGCTTATCTTTGAATTGTATGTCTCGTGCTGAAACGTCGTTGAGAATGGTGTAACCGAAAATATGTGATTCAGCCTCTGCAACTGAAATTCTTTTGGCTTTCTTCCCTATCACTATTGCGAGCTCGCCTTCGTAGTCTAATCGTTTTACAAAATTTGGTTTGACTATGTTTTCATAGGGGCCGATTATTGCTGTTCGAGGTTTTAAAAAGATTACAGGCTCATCAGGTATTGCAACTTTTTGCTCTGCGGCGTGGTCTCGATAATTTAAACCTAAGCAGACTACCTTTGGAGGAGAGAATATTGGCGACAACAGCGTTACTTCGCTATACTTGCTTGTTATATCTTTAACGTCTTCTCTCGCGAATTCTTCAAGTATCTTCTCAGCGGTTTCCAAGCTATTTCTTTCAGATGCTACAAGTTTCTCTAGACTCTCTGGAATTTTCAGTTTCAGCTTTTTAGCCGCTGCTGTAAAAGAGATTATTTTGTCTCCTATTAAGGCGCCGTAATCTATTTTCTCTCCTTTTCGATATCGAACTAGCTTCACTTGTCCATCAATCCTTCTTGCCTGGAACAACGCCTATCCTGGTTACTGAAATGCTTCTTTTTTCAAGTTCACGAATCAGAGGATTTATGCCCACTGAATCACTTGCTATATGCCCACTAACTATAAGATTCCCGGCATTATCTGCCTTCAGCTTGTTTAGATCTCCAGGGCTTATATGAATGTAAACCACTGTGCTGATGCCATGCTCAAAGTATGTCTTTGCGATTTCGTAGCCTCCATTTGTTCCGGCTCCATGAGAAACCACAACTTTTCCAGCTGGGTTTTCAGCTTTTCCAAGCCGAATTTTGATCTTTGTTAAGGCGTTTTTGAATTCAGGTAATTTCTCCAGAGCGAGAACCACATCTCGAACCACAGAGTGTTTATCTGTTTTTCTTCCGATCTGCTCACTCATAGTTCTTCGCCCTATCTCGTCTAAAGGAGTGTGTACATTCATGTACGGCATTTTAAGAAGTCTAGCAACCTCCACTGAATGACCATAATTTCGCATGTGCATCTCAACCTTCAATGCCTCAAGTTTTCTCTGAATAGCCTTTTCCGCTTCCTCCTCTGGAATGCTTTCTGCAACCATCTGCTGAATATGCCGCTTGAAGACTTTATGAAAATTTATGACGGCGCTTTCACCCTGTGGATGATGAGCAATGACAGCATCATAACCTAACTCCTTCGCAAGCAGGAGCTCAGGGACCCCTGCATCGATACCGAACAGAATCTTTTTGACATTTTCACCGTTCACATATATTGCGCTGTCTTCGGGAACCGATCTTAATCCAGCGAGCTTCAATGACAGCTTCATAATATCTTCGGTGCTGACCAAATTTCATACATCCTGACACTAGCTTCTTTCAATTATAACAAAATTTTGGTGTTGATCTAGATAACTGTTCATTTATAAAAGATACACGCCTTAAGTTCTTGTCTTTATTGCTGGTGTCGTTACAGTTATATACGTGAAACGTGTAGGCAATGGGAAGGAGGGGAGCCTGGTTCGACTAGGCTGAGAGGACGGGTGATAGGACCGTCGACCCTTCAAACCTGATCCAGGTAATACTGGCGGAGGGACCAAAAAATGAGCAAGTCTATCTTCCAAACTAGAGTAATCACAGAAGTCATAGTTTTCGCTGCTCTTTCGTGTGTCTTGTATGTTGTAACGCTTCCGTTTCTAACGCTTCCATATGGCGGCTCGATCACTGCTGGCAGTATGGTGCCGATTCTTTGGCTGTCCCTTAGAAGGGGGTTTCGAGTCGGTATATTTGGTGGCATTATCTTCGGCCTTGTTGCATTGCCTATAGATGTTATTCGCCTTCCGTATTCTCCGCTTGCACCTAACCCAGTGAGTATATTATTTGATTATCCGATAGCTTTTGGATTAATAGGATTTGCCGGCTTATTCAGAACTCGACCTTTGATCGGAGTTACTGTAGCTTCAGTAGCGAAATTCCTTTCTCATTTTTTTTCAGGGATAGTATTTTGGTACATGTTTGCTCCAGTGAATCCTGTCGTTTGGTCAGCGATTTATAACGGCAGCTTCATGACAGGCGAATTTGTAATCAGCATTATCCTTATGTACATTCTTGTTAAGAAGAAGATACTGGAAATCTACATGTAGAATCTTTGAGATCTGTTAAAATTGGTTAAACTGAAAACTGGGATTAAAGAACTTGACCGTTTAGTCGGAGGGATTGAGTCCGGTTCCAGAACCATCCTCTATGGATCTCCCGGCACTAGAAAAACAATATTTGCCATGCAGTTTTTGTGGCGAGGCCTCTTACAAGGCGAAACAGTATCGTTTGACGTTATGGACAAGCCTTTCCCGCGATTACGATGGTATTTTAAGTCTTTCGGCTGGAACATCGAACCTTATGGAGCAAAGAAAAATTTTATTTCAATTCAAGCCTTTCCTCATTTTGAACCGTATCCCAGAGACCCAAGAGTAATCTATTTTGACCTCGAAGATTTTGAGGAGATGAAACGTATAGACAAGGTGCTCTCTGACAATCATGTAACAAGATTTGCAGCAGGGGATTTCTGCGAGCACATGTTCACCCTCTACGAACTCGAGTATATGCTTCCCGTGGAACACTGGACGATCAACTGGTCCCACTTCGACAATATAGCCAACATAGATGTCATGACAGAAGCCACACAAAAGAACCTTGCAACCCAAAGAGCAACAGATCTCGACTTCAACACAGCCCACAACTTGATCTTTTTCCGCTTCAACGAGAAAACCCTCCAACGGGAGATGCGGATTGTAGCGATGGAAGGCTGTTCCCATCCGTTGGACTGGTTGCCCTTCAAAATCACAGATAAAGGCATCCAGATGGCAAAAGCATAGTCTAAACTCCGCCTGCTATTCTATTGGAGAAGATAACTTTTGGGAAAACTTGCACCTGAAGACCTTCGAGAAGTGCTCAGTTGCATCAAAAAGACTGTAGAGGTCATTGTTCCCCCAAAGCCCGGATTTGACGCTGGAGTCCACAAACTTGAAGACGATGTGTGTATGGTAGTTGCTACCGACCCGTGCATAGGTGTCCCAAAAGAGTGGTTTGGATGGCTTCTTGTGCATTACTCTGCCTCGGATGTAGCCGTGTTCGGTGCCAAACCAAAATTTTGTACAATAAATCTACTGGGTCCTCCAGAAACCAGAAAACAAGTTTTCAAAGATGTCGTGGAACAGGCATGTAATGCAGCAGAAGAGCTTGGAATGAGTATAGTAACAGGTCATACTGGAACTTACAGAGGATTGTCTACTCTAGTCGCCACTTGCACAGCGTATGGTTTTGTATCTAAAGACAAGCTAATTATTCCAAGCGGAGCTAAGCCGGATGATTACATTTTGTGCACAAAACCTGTTGGCTTCGAAACTCTCGTGAACTTCGTATTAGCCCATAAAAAATTGGCGAAGAAACTGTTTGGGCATAAGCGAGCGTCTGACCTTGCTGAACAGGTGAAAATGCAAACATGTGTAGAAGAAGCGCTTCTGCTTGCCAAAACCGGGGGCGTATCCGCCATGCACGACGCAACTGAGGGAGGATTAGTTGCTGCCCTAAATGAGATGGCTGATGCATCTCAACTTGGATTCCTAATAGACTTCGCCAAACTTCCCATCACGCTTGAAACTAAAAACTTGGCAGATCATTTTCATCTTACATTTACACAAACTTTGTCCATGTCGTCAACAGGAACTCTACTCGCAGCAGTATCTCCAAAGGAAAAAGACACACTAGTTAAAGCTTTTTCCAATCGAGGGGTCAACGCCGAAATTGTAGGAGTTTTTTTAGAGAGCAGAGAGCGACTAATGAAACTTGATGGCAAACAGGTAGAGTTTCCAAGGGAGGCAAATGACCCCTACACCGAAATATTTGGTGTGCAGCAACCTTAAGCTGCCTCTGCCGCAAAGTTTTCAGTTTCATTAAGAAGTCTTTCGATGTCTGTTTTTGTATGTGCGGCACTTAAGGCTCCTATTTTTGTTGGGAGGAAGAACACACCGTTTGCAATGAGGTGGGTATGATATTCCCTCAGTTTTTCACGGTCCGCTCTGTAAACTGTGTGAACATCCTTTACTTTCTCTTTTATGAAATGAGTGTGAACTAGGGAGCTTACCCCAACGACCTGCACATCTAACCTTTTTTCTTCAAAGATGCTAACAAGTTCTCGTCGCAGTTTGTCTCCTTTGTTGTTTAACTTGCTAATTACTGTGCCGTCTTCTAACATTCTCAATGTAGCTAAGCCCGCAGTCATGGTAACAGGATTAGCGCAGAAGGTTCCACCGTGGAAAGAAAACTTGGGGCGTTCATAAAGAAACGGATTCATAAGTTCCATGATATCTCTATGTCCAGAAATAGCCCCAACTGGAAAGCCTCCGCCTAAGATTTTACCAAGAACTGTAATGTCGGGTAACACGTTGAAAAATTGTTGTGCGCCGCCTGGTGCAAGTCGGAATCCAGTGATGACTTCGTCAAAGACAAGTAAGGCTCCATAGTCAGAGCACAACTCTCTTAACCCTTTCAGAAATTCTTTTTCAGCTGGGATACAACCTCCTGCTCCTAACAATGGTTCAACAACAACTGCTGCAAGCTTTTCCCTTTTCAGTTGCTTTTCCGCTTCGTTAATATCGTTGAAAGGTAAAACAACTGTGTCCTTCAGGGTTCCCTTTGTCAGTCCGCTGGATTCTGGAACGTCAAATGGTGGTTTTACTGCCACGTGCAAAGCGTCATAGCCGCCATGCCAACCTCCTTCAAACTTTGCCACTTTTTCTCGCTTTGTAAAAGAACGGGCCAACCGAATTGCATACATGAGGGCTTCAGTTCCAGAGTTGGTGAAGCGTATCATCTCAGCGCTTGGAACCATCTTCACAACCTGTTCAGCTAAGGCTAATTCCAACTCATGGCACACCCCATATTGCGTTCCCTTCTCAACTTGCCTTCTAACTTCCCTCACGATTTCTGGGGGGCTGTGACCCAAAATAAGTGAACAGTGACCCATCCAAAAATCTACGTATTCGTTTCCATCCGCGTCAAAGATTTTGCTTCCTTCAGCCTTCACAGCGTAGAAGGGATAGGGTTCCATGTGACGTATGAAGTAGGAGACTCCCGCAGGGAAGACACGTTTGGCTCTTTCATATAATCGCATGGACTTTTGAGTCTTTGCTAGATAATGGTTCAACAAGTCAACTCCTCTCATTTGTTTCTAATGTAATCTGCTTTAAAGCATTGGCTTCCTCATGTTGAGGTTTAATATCAAATGGAAACAGGAGAAATCGGTTTTTTGGCGTATCCTCTCAGCAATGCTCAGTTAATCTTAGAATGAAGTATTGTCAAGATACTGGAAGTTTAAATGATACGCAGATTTTATCTCGGCAAGTCAGGCTTAACTGCTTTCTGAAGCCTCCACTTGCCAACGATGTCCTTCTTATAATAATGGTATAATCCACATCTTTGACATTTCAGTATCTTCCTGCTCTTCTTGAAGTCAATCTCGTAGATCTCTAGAGGGTAATTGCAATTTGTGCAAGTGTTTGCTTTAGTCTTTGGACCAAACAGGGATTCATTCAGGCTTTTTCCAATCTCCGTCACGCTTGTTCACCTTAGGTTCAATTGAAAAATTGTTGGCTTTAAACGTTTATGATATCTAGAAATATTCGTCCTAATTATTATCTAAAACCAGCGTATTTTCAACATGATTTCCGTATCTTCATTTTCCACTACATAAGAGTTTAGATTGCAAAATTCATGTGAAATCATTTAATGAGATAGTTTCCTATAAAAGAGTAGATCGCTAAATAGTTTTGAGCGAAGATGTCAGTTGAAAGGCAGATCCTCGTTTCATTATTAAGATTAACAAGACAAGGACCGTTTCGAAAAGAGCTTCTCAGTAAGGATTCTCGAGTTCCAGTGCAAGTTGTTGATGAAACTTTGGAGAAACTTTGTCAAAGCGGGTTTTGTCAACAAAGGCGGGGAGCTGTTGAAGTGTCATCGATTCAGTGTGTAAAGATTGCACTTCGCGCTATTCAGTTAGGCGCAGACTTTGAACGAGTATGTAACTTTCTTCATTGGAAGGAGTTCGAAAAGTTAGCAGGTGAGGCATTCGAAGCTAATAGTTACAGTGTGACAAGAAATTTCCATTTAAAGCACAAAGGAAAGCGTTGGGAAATCGACCTTTTAGCAAGTAAAGAGCCTTTGATCGTCTGTGTAGACTGCAAACATTGGCACCACGGTTGGAGCAGATATGCTATAGTAAAGACTGTAGAAATGCAGACAAAGCGAACAAAAGCCTTAGCAGATGCTTCCCCAGAGACCTGTGGAAAAATAGGAATAGAAACCTGGAAACAAGCTATCTTCATTCCAGCAGTTTTATCACTCACTCCAGGCCCTTTCAAGTTCCACAACAAAGTTCCAATAATACCTATCCTGCAGATACAAAATTTTCTTAATGAACTACCAGCCCACACATCTTCACTTACACATTTCTCGCTAAAAACTAAGAATGAAAAACATAGATTAACACATTATTTACAATAAGTTACTGTAAAAGCATTTTCTCAATACAGAATTGAAAGATTTAGCTTAATACTAGTCCCGGTTTGATTTGGTTTAAACAATAAAAACGTGAGTAAAGAAATTCAGTACGGCAA
>CAYFZT010000034.1:9162-13444 GCA_964347555.1 uncultured Candidatus Bathyarchaeia archaeon
TCTATGGAAGACAGATCGCAATATATACGAGAACTGGAATTTCTAGCATTTTCACGTCTTATATTTCCCTTTTGTTCCTTGGAAATAAATGGCGTGTCCGTAGACCAAACTTAACTAGAGATAGCATTAATGGAACTTCCATTAGGGGTCCTATTACTGTTGCTAAGGCGGCGCCGGAGTTGAGTCCATAGAGGGTTGTTGCTACTGCAATGGCTACTTCGAAGTGGCTGCTTGAACCGATGAGCGTTGTGTCTATTGATGTTGCGTAATCCCAATTTGACAACCAGGACGTGGTGTAAGTTATAACAATCATAGTAACATAATGCAGCAGGTTTGGAGCAGCAAGGTAGGCTACTAGAAATGGATTGTTAAGGATGACTTCTCCTTGAAAAGAGAACATGACGATCAGAGTAAGCAACAAGGCGATAATGGATATTTTACGCACAAGTTCAAGATAGGTATAGTTAAACCAGTTCTCACCTTTTCGGGTTATCAGCACTTTTCTGGAAAGGGCGCCCAAAGATACCGGAAGAGCTATGAAAATGATTACGCTCATAGCAATTAGATCCCATGGAACAGGTATGCCGCTAACTCCTAAGTAGAAGGCGGATAGAGGGGCATAGAGTGCTACCATCAATAAAGCGTTGATTGATGTGTTTATAAGTCCCTGAGCTAAATCCCCTTTGGCCAGCATCATCCACCACATGACCATGGCTGTGCATGGGGACATGCCTAAAAGGATTATGCCTGCTCTTTGAATTGGGTCGGTCACGAGGAGGTTCGCGTATAGCGTCATTATTGGTGGTGCAATAACCCAATTAGCGATTATTGTGAGAAGCATTGGCTTTGGTTTTCTCACAGCTTTCTTTACATCGCTGAAGGCAATGCCTACAACCGTTGGGTACATCATGAAGAACAGGCAAATACCTATTGGAATTGAAAGTTGAGCGAATTTCAAAGAGTCCAAATATTGGCCAAAAGCAGGAAGGAACTTTCCTAATAAGAGTCCAATAATTATGCAAATGGCGATCCATAAGGTGAGGTACTTCTCGAAAATTCCTAGAGTTTCTCTTTTCTTTTTAGTCAATTGTGCTACCCTTTTAAAGGAAAAAAAGAGTGATAAATTGAAATATTTAAAAATATCTATTTGATTTATTTATATGCTGGGATCTAAGAAAGTCTAGAATGGAGCTGACAAGGTTGAGTAAGGAAGCGGTTGAAAGATTAATTGCCTCCGGAATCTGCCCTGCAGAAAGTGCATCTGAGTATATTACGCAACTTCAGAAACTTTCGGCAAGCATCTCTTGGAAGAAATTGAAGGAGGAGGCTAAGTTTTTTAAGGCGTTTTCAGACCCTACACGATTAAAAATTTTGAAGCTTTTGACACATAGAAAGATGTGTGTTTGTGAACTAAACTTAGCAATTGATACTTCGCAGCCTACAATTTCTCATCATCTAAACATCTTAGAAAACGCTAGGTTAATCCGCAGCGAAAGACAAGGGAAATGGATGTTCTATTCTATTTCAAACGACATGGTTCCTCACATTCAGAAAAATTTTGAAGAACTGAACATTACATCTAAAAGATGACATTAGCCTATTATTTCAATTTGTATTCCGGTTTTTCCTGGTAAACCCTTTCGGAAGCGAACTCTGACCAATCCATTGTTTCCATGAACTGCTACAATCTTGCCCCTAATCTTGCGTTCTCCAACAGGCCATGCAACTTTTCTACCTATTAGCCGAGCTGCCTGATTAGCTGACTTGATGCTTGCAAACTGAGCGATGCATTCTTTTGAACTTTGAGTCTTGGGACCTGTTCGATAATTTACAACTACTCCTAAGAGATTCTTTAAAACAGTTTCAGATTCGCTCATAGTTAATCACTCATCATTGTTTTTTTTGGAGAGATGACTATCTCCTGTCACCTTTTTCTAGGCTGAAGTTGCCTTTATCTCTCTTTAGAATACGCTCTTGCTTAGGCAATTCGTCTTTCTCCCATTCTTCCCAACGTATCTCTTTGAATATCCATTTCTTTCCCATGTGTGCGGCTAACACTGCATGTTTATTTTCTTTCGGAACTGGAATTAACTCGTCGAGGAAGCGAAACAGTTTGTCAATCTGCCTTTTGGGAAAATAGCCGTAGTAACTGACATTTTTTACTTCGAAAGCATAGACGTTTTCGTCGCGTCGTGCTATGATGTCTGGTAGAGGACTGAGGCTTGGGTTGCTGACGGGTACCCGCACTGCATTGTATCCTCTCTTCTGTAGTTTTTTAACTAACACAGTTTCGCTGCGAAAACCTCTTCGACGCCAATTTCGCAGTTTTCTTTTGCTGGAACCTCTTTTCATATTTAACGCTCACATCTACCATAAGCAATGATCTTTTCAAAAATTGTTTACCGTCTCCTTCTCTTAAGCAGTTTGCGGATTATTTCGTCGTATGTTTCGCCCTTGCGACCTTTTTCTTTCAACATCTCCACGGTTTCTTTACTGATTCTTATACTCGTAAGGCGTTTTTCTTTAGACTCACTCACATTTAGCACCCTGCATTAGCATTATGCACAATGCATATAAAAGCATAATGCTGCAGCAAAGGCGCCGATTATGGTAGCTTCATAAAAGTAGTATACCAAAATCTATGGACATTGCAACAAAAAAGCGAAAAATGACCAAAAAGCGCAAAATGCCACTTAAGCGACACATTTACACACAATTGCACATCTGCGTACTCGCGAACATAACCTCGCGTGTGTAGGCGCTAAAGAGCAGCTTTTTAGCATTTAAGTAATAAATAGGCGGAGGTTGTGTATGCTTTTGTATCCATGAAGCCACATGCAATAAAGGTTTTCTTACCAGAATTCACCAGAATCTTGTGTCCAAAAAAGGGAGTAAATGAAGCTTAATTCAAGGAGTTTTTACACGACCCATATACTCTGAACTGCTTTATGTAGGCAAAACTATGCGATATTTACTTGTCTGAACATAACGGAGATTATTTATGGTGATATTGGTGTAAATGGTAATAATTATTTTGTTTTCGTCACCATATCTCACCACAGTCATCGAGACTCTTTTACCGGATACAAAAGCATCAACAGACTTTTTCCTCAAGTCCGAACTTTTTAACTAGAAGGGTGTTTAGCGAGAAAAAATTGACAATAGTTTTATTCCTTCGGCAGTACTAATGCAAGGTGTGTTTGGAGGATTTGAAGATGAAGGTCTTTAATGAAAGTTTCAAGTTTTCCACAGGCGGTGAAATAGACTTTGAAGACCTCACTGGCAAGGTTCAAGATGCAGTTAACAAGTCAGGGATTAAAAACGGCTTAGCCCACGTATTCGCGCCTCATGCAACTGGAATCTTAATCTTAACCGAATACGAACCCAGCTTAATGACAGACTTAAAGGAAGCCCTAGAAAAGCTTATTCCGAAACGTGCGTCTTATCGGCATCCGTCAAATGCTCATTCTCATCTCCGATCAGCCTTTCTTTGTCCAGACAGAACTCTTCCAGTCATAGATGGACGAGTTGTTTTGGGCACTTGGCAGTCCTTGGTCTTTGTTGAAACCGACGTGTATCCGAGACAAAGAACAGTTATTGTTCAAGTGATAGGCGAATAAGCATCAGCACATTTGCTTTTTTGGCTCAGGCTACTCTTCAGAATGCTCTATGCTTTCTCTTACACTGTATAAGAAAATGCGCGCCGAAGAAGGACCTACACGATTGAATCTCTTTCCCAACTCTTTAACGACTAAAGCGTAGATGTTAGACTTGCGCGCGCGCGCAGGCTGTCAATGAATCGCTGGAATGACCCGAACTCCCTTTTGATGTTTTGAAACTGTTTAGCGTTTTGTATTGTTGCCAGGATCTTTGCGCGGTTGCGTACTATGCCAGGGTTTTTCATGAGCTGTTCTGCATCAGTGTCACTAAACTGGGCAACCTTGAATATGGAGAAGTTTTCGAAGGCTTTTCTAAAGTTAGGCCATTTCTTGTCAATCATCTTCCAGCTTAAGCCTGCGATGAAAATTACTCGAGTCAGATTTTCAAAGTAAGCCTCGTCATTTGGGGGACGAGTGCCACGGTACATCCATGCAGGGGGATGCCACTCTTCACTCATAAATTTAATCTCCCCTTTTAACCTGTTCAGGTTAGACCGTTTTAATTTTTGTGCTTCGCAGCTGTTCTGACTATTGCACTTGCATTAGTCTCCATTCTCGGTAGTCCGTGACAACCCTAATGTAACCTTTCAACTTGTTGTCAACTTCTGGGTCTCCAGTGTCCA
>CAYFZT010000035.1:0-13415 GCA_964347555.1 uncultured Candidatus Bathyarchaeia archaeon
TAAGATAAGAGATAAACTTGTTAAGGCGGAAGTTGTTAAGTTTCCGTTCTACGACTCAGCAAAATATGGCTACAGGAGGCAAAAAAATGCAGGTGCTGGATTATGACGTTCCAGAAGACCTTTACTATTCAAGGGAACATGAATGGGTAAGGTTGAAAGGCAAAAAAGCAGTTATTGGGATAACAGACTACGCGCAGAAATCTCTTCACGAAGTAGTCTACGTAGAAACTCCGAAGATTGGCAGCCAAATCGAACAATTCCAGACCATAGGTTCGGTTGAATCAGTGAAGTCGGTTTCAGACATCTTCACTCCAGTGTCAGGCAAAATTATAGAGATAAATGCTGAACTTGACGAAAGCCCAGAACTGGTAAACGAAGACCCTTATGGAAAAGGATGGATAGCAAAGATTCAACTGTTAAACTTTGATGAAGATTTGAAGAAACTGTTAACCGCAAAACAATATGCTAGTTACATTGAAAGTCTTGAAGAATAGAAGCCGCCCCCAAGTCTAACTAATATAGGTCATTCGTTCCTCTTCGGTTTTACGCTTTTTACGAGCGTATTCCGCTCTCCGTCGTTCAATTTCCCGCATTTTGGCAACAATCTGATTAGACTTCTCAATCTCCTTATCCAAATTATCCATATCTAATTCTATTCCAAGCATCTTTCGCAAAACTTCCAGAACACTCTTGGCTGCTAAAGGGTCCGGGAGATAGCCCCGTGTTTCTCCGAGTAGACATAGTGCATTTATGTTCTGGAATTTCGCTAATCCTAAGAGCAGCCCAGCAGTGCCTACGATTGGGTTTCCAGGCGAGCCAACAAGTGCATTTGCTTGCAGAGCCTTTTTCAAGATTTCTGGGCTTGTAGAGACAGCTACAACTTTAGGTCTTTCTTCTACTTCTTTGCGGTAGCCACCTAGTGTAATGATCAGTTTAGTGTTCAGGTTGGAAACGAAGTTGAGGATGCAACTTGAGACCTCATATTGGCCTTCAATAGTTTGTGCTTGGCTGTCTCCGGTTAAAAAGATGAGGTCGTTTTTTTCGGTGTTGTTTTTCCAGAAGTAGAAGTTGCTCCGAAGAAGTCTAACGCTTCCCTTCTTGTTTACAAGCACATAATAAGGAAAATGAGGGGAATAGAGCTCAGCGAGTTTTTTGGCATCAAATTGTTTAACAAGGTAACGAATTGCGATTCTTCCCACCATTCCGAGTCCTGGAAGCCCTTCAACTAGTATGGGGTTCTTCAACTCAATTTTCGTTTTTTCCTTGACGACGGTTTCTTTCATCGGGTTTCAGCTCTCATTGCACCCTTGTACTTGGCATATTTATCGTCAGGCGAAAATTTTGCGGGATGGGGGATATGAACCTTGCCTCCGCAGTAGGGACACTCATCATGATTTAATGTGTACGTTTTACATTTCTCACATTTTCTAAGAAGCCAGACCATTATTTTCCCCTGTGGAAAGTTCCGGTTCCGCCGATCTTGGTTATGCTGTCTATTGCGGCTCCAGTAGCTTTTTCAAGAAGTTTTCCAGCTTTTTTGTAGTCTTCAGCAGAAACTTCTATGCGATATTTGGGTGGCGCAACTACGTAAACCCTAACTTTTGTTCCGGGAGAACTGCCAACCTTCTTCGCCCTCAGAAGAGCCTCACGAATGTGAACAACACCATCTGGCTTCGTACATTGAAGTTCAAGTGTTCCCTTTATCTTGACCATACGCAGCTTTATTTTTTCCTTGACGATCTCACTTATTGCAACAGCCAAGTTCTTCGGTACTCCCAACCCAAGTAGTACCTCAGGTCCATCTCTTGCTGTCTTCTCTAATCCCTTGTACAATTCACCGAATTCTTCTTCAATCAGAGAGCCAGCTTTTTCATAAACCTCTTTGAAAGGGATGTTTAACTTTTCGGAAACGCTGCGTAGAAGCCCTTCAGCTTGGCGTTCTTTCTTCCAAACAAGAATCTTTTCTCTTCTCCCCCGTTTTGTAACCCTTCTAAGCGAGACGTCTACATGTCCCTTTTCAGGGTTCACTCGCAGAACTTTTAACACAGTTTTTTGTCATTCACGTATAAAGGAGCGGATGTTTCGAACCCAACCAGAAGAAACTTCAGATATGTGCAGTAAGCCTTCTTTTTCATACTCATCTAGAAAGACGTAGGCGCCATAGTTTGTAATTTTCTGAATTGAGGCTATTACAAGATCGCCAACCTCAGGCCACTCTGCCTTTTTAGTAGACATTTTTTTCCTCCAATTTTCATTCTAGAGCTGCGATTACTTCGCCTTTGACCGAGGCTTTTCCACCAGAAGGCTCAGCTAAAACCGCTCCACAGACATTGCAGTGCACAACATTGGTTGCATTGCTAAAAATTATCTGTTCATTCCCGCAGTCTGAACACTTAACTCTCAAGAATCTGCTTCTAGGTCTTGGAATAAGTTTCTCCCATTCACTCATGCATATTCATCTCCTCTAGGTTACAGCGAGTTTCTGAGTGCATCCTCTAGATGGTTTCAAATACTCGCCCGTGAGTGGTATAGAACAATCTACATCATTATTTATACTTTCTTATACTCACTTTACATCTGTTGGGGCTTCCACTTCCACCGCTATGCCCTGCTTGACAAGAATCTTAGCGTTCTTAATGGGCAAACTTGCTAAGTCTTCAGGTTTAAATGGACCATAAGTTTTCATGTCAACTCCTACAATGGCTGGGATTTCCTGAATGAACCTCAGTATCATCGTCTTAGGTTTCTCTTTAACCTCTACACGAGATGAACGCCCACTTAGGATGCTTTTTAACAAGGTTCGATAAGATTCTGTTGAAAGCGACACTTCTCCAAACAGCTTTTCCTCTCCATGAGCCAGGGCTTCTTTGGCAACAGTCTCGTGGATGAGTGTCTTTTTGAGGGCTTTTTCATAGCGCATTCGGATGAGTTCTTTAATCATTCTCTTAACATTGTTGGATTCTCGTCGCAAGAGTTTGGCTCTAACTGTTTTCTCGTCAATCATTCGGCTTTCTTCCTTCATCTTCTTTATGTAGCTGGCGAGCCTAGCGTAGAAATCCTTGGGTAAGGCTTGAATTTCTAAGGTTTCTCTTTCTTTTGCCCAAGCTTCCCAGAGTTCATTGTACACTTGGGACTTCCTCCGCTATTTTTGCGGCTCCTTTGCACAAAAGAAATAAAGCTGCAGCCATGGATAACTCAACTTTCTTATTTCGGTAAGGACCATACTGTTCGTTTCCAATTCTGAATTCGGGAGCTTCAGAGACAAAGATTGTCGCATTATCATTCGGAAAAGCGATAGCACTTTTTAAGGGATCAAACTCTTCTATAGTTGCTATTGGCGCCTCAGTCTTCTTTAAACCAGTTTTTCCATGCAATGTGTTGTTTAATCTTATCAACCTATGAATGTCAGTGGTAACCACAGTGTCGATCTTAGCTGCCTGTTTCTTCACAGCTTGCTCAACAATCTTTCTCCAGCTTTCAAGGTTTACTCCTTTAACCATTGCCCATGGACCTAAGTGCTTCCAGCTTTTCAGGATACGTTCTTTATGCGTATTCAAACTTTGAATTGCTCCCTTCGATAGTCCAATATTCGCTAGCTGCTCTGAAGTGGCAGTTAAAAGATATTCGTAAGTTCCTCTGGCGATTCTTCCTCTCCATCCGAGATCTGCGAGGTTTGGACCGCTCATCTCGCGCGCGCTCATTCTGCCTAACCCATGCAGTTTGGGGTCAAGTCCTATTCCGACAACGTAATCCACGATTTCTTTGCGCTCCATTGAGTCAAGCGTTAAGGTCTCCTTGCTTTCCACGTGAAGATGATAGCCCCTGTGCCCAGAAAAAGCAAGGCGCATTTCTTGAGTAGACAACCCAGCATCCCTTGTTAACATGTCAATAAGCTTCGTGGTCTCTGTCTTTGCCGATTCCAAGCAGACTTCACATGGCCAAGCTTTCTCTTGGAATTTCTGTTCATTGCATTTTGGGCATTTTTTTGGTGGTGCTCCCTGTCCTGTGGTTTTGCAGTTGGTGCAAGACCATGTATCGTGATTTTTGGCACAGGGAGTAGGAATATGGTCTGCGTCTACGTCGAAAACTAAGTCAGCTCCTAACCAGCCCTTGTTTTCCATTTCTTCTTCTGGACGTTCGTAATAGGCACTTGAATAGTAAACGTTAGAGGGAACAAGCCTTTTGAGAGCAGCGTGCAGTTCCTCCGCGGTTTTGAAGCTTTTGTGCCTAAGCATGATTCTTTCTTTGAGAAGAAGAAAACCAAACTCGCGTTTTTCCATGGAAACTGGAGACTGGACACTTGAAGCGTTCTTTTCATAGTATTCACTGAACTTTGCTTGAATGAAGGCTTTGGTTTCTATCGTGACCATGCCCCCGGGGTTACGGGAGCTTCTGTTTTTGAAACTCTTAGTTTTCTTCTGTAGTAAGTGAGAGGATGTCTTATTCTTCTACAGATGTCGTCCATGCCTGGGCAAACGCCGTGGGTGCGTAGGGTGTCGCATTTCGGTGGAATATACTTTATCCTGGAACCTTTTAGCCCTGCTAAATGTTCTACCTGATAGCGGGTCATTCTTTCATTGAAGTCGGCGAGAGAACGAAACAGGTCAACCACGTTTTCTGGGGTCATACCTATATTTATCAAGAAGGTTGTGAGGGTGAAGCGTCCAATGTGGGAGAGATGGCGCCCTGAGCTAATTGTTTCATGCAGTCTCTGTACACATGGAGGATAGGCAACAGTGACAACTTCCGAAGGAACGTCCTCCCAGCTGGTTTTCCCTCTTTTCTCGTAGAAAAGCTGCTTTAACCTGCTGACACGGTTCATTATAGTTGGTGGTACGGATTTGATCTTTACATTAAGCTTCTGTTCTATGTATCTGCGTACTTCCTCTTCTAAAAGTCGAGAAGCTTCAACTTTTGTTAGAAAGACTTCTCCGTTTGACAGCAGCCTATTAGTGAGCTTCCATTTTGTGTCTTGTATAGTCGCTCCGTTTCTTATGTAGTCAACAAACCCTAGTGCAAAATCGTAGTTTAGGGTAGATTGAGGTTTTAGCGGTCGTAGTTTCCACTTGAAGATGCCTGCAATTTCCATGATTGTCTCGTCATTTTCTCCCTTTAGTAGGTTGGATACTCGTTTGGCTTCTGCTAATGCATAAGTCCTTTTAATACGGGAATCTGCAGTTGCAGCTACCATCATGATTGCTATTGGGAAGGAGGGAATCTCTACATCATCTTTGGCTGATTTTTCGTTAACTAAATTGAAGAGGAGGGCTTCTTCGATTCTGGTCTCTGCTCTTTTTAGGATAGGTTGATACTCGCTTTCTTCAAGTTCATCGACTTTGATGTTCAGTCTTTCGACGAATTTCGCAGCGTCTGAAGTGAAAGGATATTTGGCTTGATCCCTTTTGGTTAAAACTTTGTTTCCCTCCTCCCTTCTTCTGCAACGCAGAGTGCAGCTGTCTTACGTTGTTACTCTACTTCTATACGTGGTGCAAGATAGAAGGTGAGCTTTCCCTCTTTTGGCTGCTGAAAATCGATTCTTATAGGCATGTCTGTGGAGAATTCAAGTGATGCAATGTCGCTAGTTGCAGATGCGTTTTTGATTATTTCTGACAAGTAGCTTATGCTAAACGTTGCTTTAGACGGCTCTTTAACCTCAAGGTCAAGAAGAGTTTCGCTTCCCTTTTTGAGGTCCACTACAGCGCCCATAAGGTCCCCAGTTGCACGCAGAGTCATCTTTTCATTGTCTACTTCGATGCGGACATGGTCACTTACGAGTTGCACATCTTCTATGGCTTGATGTAAGCCTTGAGTCGTGGTCTTCGAGCGGACGTTAAAGGTTACCTTTGGTGTAGGCACTTCTTCCTCGGTTGCTTCCAAGGTTGGCATATTGAACGTGCGGTCATATCTGCCTTTAATCGAAATTTTTAGACGCCCAGTTTTTTCATCTAACGCAAGTTCCACAGATTCCTCTTTGGTGGCTCGGCGAAGAAGCTTAAGCATTTCGCTAACGTTTATGCACATCTTCATTGGACTGTCACAGAGATATTCGTCAAATATTGTTTTCGGCCACTCGAAGTCTATCATAGCAACGCGAGAGGGGTCCATTGCGCGCAGTTTGATGCCTTCGGGGCTCATGTTAAATGTTGCTTCATCAACCAAGGTAGATATGACGGTTATCATGTCGCGCAAGAGCTTTGCGTCTGTTATTCGGAGTTTAAACAATTCTGCTTTCAAGCCTCCTTTGTGTTGTTTAATTGTAGCGTAGACTCAATTTTAAGCCTTCGCATAAAAGATAGCGCTATGGAAAATCTGCGCATTAACTAATGTAGAGTCTTATGGTTCTAGCTTTAGCTGTATTCTCTAAAGGTATACTCGCATTTTGTGCATCTAAAGAACTGCGTAGAGGATTCATCGCTTCCTCTTGTTTGAACCTGCCAAACATAAGCCAAATTATTTCCACACTTCGGACACTCGATGCGCACAGTGGGTAGAACTCGCAATTTCTGCTCTTTCTTTCCAATAATCGCAATGGTATCCTGAGGACCGTGCTCAATCACTTTCGGAATTGGTTCAAACTTCTGCGCAAGTTGCTTACTTTTGTAGCTACACTTTGGACACACTAAAACAACACGGCTTTTTCTCTTTCCCTGTTTTTTCGGCACAAGCCTAGTTCCACACTTGGGGCAAAATTCCATTGTCGGTGTCCTCACGGGTTTCTGTTCCCTTTTCCATACCTTCGAGTCTTTTAAACCTTTTCTTATTTCAATTCAGATTCACACTGCATTGTTGAATTATTGATTCTCTTAGTTTCGCTTTGATTGACTAAGTCCAGAAGCTAAAAGATGAGCCACCCTTAGAGCTTCAGGAACGTTACTACGAGTAGAAGTGCTCTTCAAAATACTCTTGGCATCTTCTTCCGAAATCCCAGCAACATGCGCGTAAATTGGTTCTTCTCCGATTCTCGTGCGCACTCTAACTAATTTTCCAGCCTTCTTTATGGTTCTCCAACGTATTTCGCCTTGAGGCAAATTCTGTAAAGCTTTTTTAATGTCATCGAAATTAGGCTTGTCCCGTGTAACAGCGATCACTGGCAACTTGACTTTTTCATAGAGCTCTTCAATGTCAACCACGTTGAAGCCTGCCATAGTCACACCGTTGAGCATTACAATTCGAAGTTGATCGTAATGGGGCGACTCAACTATCATAAACGCAAGCTTTTCAGTAGCATCCATTCCATCAATTTCAACCTGGGTTCTCATAACACCGTCAAGCCAATATCCCCCTCGAAAAACAACACCTATTACATCGACAACGCCTTTAGTGTGAGGAGCAAAAACTCCATCGTCGACACCTAGAATTCGAATCTCAGGCTTCACAACACGAATTTTTGAAGTCTTACTTTTCTTCACGTTCATTAAGCCTCTTCATAATTTCGCGAAGTAAAACTGCAAAAGCCTCAATAGCATCGTCCTTTTCGCTCAAAATTTTCAAGGAATCTTCAAAGGTGACTGTGTCAGCCAGCCAAGCAAACACTATTAGGGCTTCAGCAGCGTTTCCGAGAACGTGGCGATCAACTCTACGCGGCAACAATTTCCTTAAATCAGCCCGTTTAACAGCCTCAGCCAAGGTTCTATTGTTAACCTTTGCACCCTTGGGATGCCCTAATCTCTGCGACACTACAAGAGAGTAGATAAAGTTCACAAAGGCATCGCCTAGCGCAGCTAGGTCTTTGTCAAGCAAAACCTCTTCAAGACTCTTGTATTCCTTAAGAACAAAATCACTGCTCATCTTCGTTGCCATTCTTTCAGTGCTTTCTCCAAGCTCATGCGAAACTCTTTAGTCTCCTGCTTCACCTTTGCGGCAGCTTCGCGCAACGCGGCTTCAGGCTTTTTCTCTGGTTTCCGTCCCTTTTTCATGCGAACATAAATTACAGGGTTGGCAACCTGTGGATGCGATATGTCATAGCCTGCAATTTCAACTTTCTTATCTTCCAACAGAGCCTTTTGCAAAACGTTACAAAATGTATGCCCTTCGCCTTCGATCTCTATGCGCAATTCATCTGCGGTCTTATTCAAAACCTTAATGTTCAAGCCATTTCACCTTGCCCGTAATCTCTGGCAGTCTTGCGCTTTTCAACTTTGCCACATTTCAAACAACGCATCTGCACTCTTTTATAGGTTAAAGTGTTTCCACAGCGGGAACAGAAAGCATAGACGACTCCAAAATCTGGCTCCCTTGTAGATAAATGAAAGGTTCGATTCTTGTCGCTAACTACTTTCGCGCGGATAATGTCGCCAGGGTTACACGCATCATACATTGTTTCAATGTAACGATGACTGACATCTGAAACGTGCAAGATACCAGAGAAGAACCCGGAAAGAGAATGCTTGCCCACTTGGAATATGCGCACAACAGCAGTCTTGCTTTGTACATCTAAAACTTGACCTAAAACTATACTTCCAACTCTAGGAAAAGTCTGGAAGCGCGTTTTTGGGAAAACTGATACTTGTTTGTCAAGTACATCTATTAAGGCACGCCCCGTGGTGGAAGCATAGATCGTGCCGTTTTCCACGTAGGTTCCCGGCCCGGGCATGAATTCTTCGATAACGCCTAAGCGTTCGCCTGGAACCACGACTTGTCCACTCTTCTGCTTTGACAACGTTTCACATCCTCTGAACGGCAATCTCATATAGAGTTATGTCTAACTTGTTCTTCTGCAGACCGCAATAAAGCTTTTGATTTTGGTTTTTCGTTTTCGGTGTTGAAAAGGCTTATATGGTTGGATTATCCATCCAATACCTATGCTTTCACTCAACGCGCGTCAAGTTGGCTTACTAAGCGTGTTTGCTGCTGTTTCGTTAGGTATCCAGCTGGCTCCCCGACCCGTACCTAATGTGGAGTTTACCTCATTATTCACTTTTGTCGTCGGAATTCTTTTTGGTGGCATCGTAGGCGGATTTTTCGGAGGCTTCGTGATGTTTGTTAATGGATTCTTTTCACCATGGGGTTTTGGCGGTTTAATGATACCTTTTCAAATAGCTGGAATGGCAACAATAGGTTTCACTGGAGGGATTTACAAAAAATTTATGGTCGACGTACGTTCTGCTCAAGTCTCGGCTGAAGTTGCGGTCCTAGGTGCTGTTCTCACTATTCTATATGACATAATAACAAATATTGGCGTTGCTGTATCCTTTGTGTTAGCTGAAACCCCTTGGCACATTTCCTTAATATTAGCCTTTTCAAGGGGAGCCCCATTCTCTTTAGTGCACGTAGTTTCTAACATCGTTCTGTTCGGATCAGGATTCATCCCGCTCATAAGAGCAATCCAAAGAATCCCTGGAGGCGAAGCCTTATGGTCGAAAAAAGAACTCTTGCATTGACAACGCTAGCCATACTAGTTTGGGCTGTCTCGACAACGAGCCTGTTTGGTTACTACTACCTGCGCCTTCAAGACTACGTTCAATTGACACGCGAATACGAAGCCATCACGATGAAAGTAGATATTTTTATCGACTACGGCAACGAAACCAAAGTTTGGCATAACAACACGATTGTTCCCCTAGGTTTCAACTTACTGAATACAACAGAACTTGTCGCTGATGTTAATTCTAACAATTGGCCAGGGTTGGGAGTCTTTATCGATTCGATAAATGGCGTTGAAAACAATCCCGAAGATGCAAAGTCGTGGTTTTGGTGGCACTGGGATGCAACGAGTACTAAATGGATTCTTGGAGAAATTGGAGCTGATCAGCATATACTACATGAAGAAGAGGCTGTAGCTTGGACTTACAGAAGTTACATAGAATGGCCGCCGCTACCACCCTCATAACTCTGACTTGTCTCTTTCTATAACGTATAAATTAACTACAAATTCATGCTTCCGTTTTCTATGAAATTCAAACATATACGGAATTGTCATAATCATTGCATACACAGCACGTATTTTTCCATCATGTTTTTCAATAAAGTTCTTCAGGAAAGAAGAAGATGACACCGCCATAACGCGTGTTCCGCGTCTTGCGAACATTTTGACAAGTTCTTTGTTGCTTTCTCCTTTATGAAGCGAATAGATTCTGTCTGCTATTTCTATGGATTTTTGGAGAAACATTCTGTCTGCCTTTCTTTTTTGCACGCCGAACGGTGGATTCTGAACAACTGTGTCAAATTTTCCATGCAGTGTGTTGACATCTGTTACGAGCCATTGAATCTTATCTTTAACATCCAATTTTGCCGCATTTTCTTGAGCCAGCTTCACTGCA
The DNA here is from genome assembly GCA_964347555.1 of uncultured Candidatus Bathyarchaeia archaeon. Taxonomy (GTDB): domain Archaea; phylum Thermoproteota; class Bathyarchaeia; order Bathyarchaeales; family Bathyarchaeaceae. The sequence goes on from CAYFZT010000035.1 coordinate 10,260, forward strand.
GTCTTGTCGATGTCAACGCCAATAACTTCCTCAGCTCCTAAAAGCGCTGCGCCAATGGCGAGTCTTCCAGTTCCGCATCCTAAGTCCACAACTTTCTTTCCGATGATATCATTATTTACGTAGGCTGCTATGTAGAGAATTTCTGCTGCGACGTTTGCGGGTATGGTGTACTGTTCCTGATGAGCCTTAGGCGATGGATGTGGTTCAACTTTTGATAATGCAATTTCTAGGTTTCGCTTCCGAACCATCCTTCTTTGCACAGTTTTTCCCAACTCATTTCTCCAAGAATAACTGATGTTTCCTCTAATGTCAGAACTGGCTTAAGAAACTTAGATGAGTCATCTAAGGATACACGCGGACATGCAGTGTTGACGAAGGCATCTACCGTAGGAAACTGCAACAATGCTGCGGGAGTTATCTCCCTTAAAGCGAACAAAATAGCTTTTCTTCCTTGCGTTTCCAATCTCGCTTTAATTTGTAAAGCTTTATCAAATCTTTCCTGTCCACTTTTAAGCCCAATGAGAACTCCGCAATTTTTCGCCTTTTTCGCTTCATAGATTGTTGCAAAACGCTGTTTTATTATCTTCTGTACCTCATCGTTTAGGGCGTAGGCTCTATTTTCATAGGGGTCAGCCACTACAACAGGCTTCCCAGTGGCTAATGCCAAACCGATGGCGTGGAATCTACCGCCTCCAATGAAAAGAAAGGCTTCCACATCATTAGAGACTGCTCTGGCATTGCTGTAGTTGCATCCTGTCACTTGTCCTGCATACTTCAGTTTTCCAGTGTCTCCAATTGCAACGCTTTTTCCAGTTTTAATGAGGAGCTCTCGAGCTTCACTCAGCATGTCAACATGTTGCACTGTAGTTGCTAAACCAAGACGTTTCCAACTCTTGAGTTTAGGTAACGCCTCGTTTACTGCTTCCTTTATGGCAGCTTCGGCTTTGGCTTCTATGTAGATAGTTGGCACTCTCTGCTGTGTTGTTAGGGGAGTATGTCCAAAATGAACGAGGAGGTCAGCTCCCAAGGTTTCTGCTTCTTGAGTAGCTAGGTCGCAGGCACCATAGCATGGGTCTGCTGAAATTATGGCTAGGGCTCCAGCCTTTTCAACAATGGACGCCAAGCGGGGTCCTTCAACCTTTAATCCTTCAGGAAGCTGAATCAAAACTCGTTTGGCGTTTCGCTTGGTTATCTCACTTTCCAGCTTTTCCTCTTCAAGGTAGAAAGCTGTTTGTTTTCGCATTGACAATTCCAACTGCTCGCATTTACCAATGTCAAGGCGTTAAGGAATCCCTATTCTTGTTCAAATGTCCATCCAGAAGTTTTCTCAGATTTTTGAACAGCGCGTTCGATGCCCTTTCTCTGCATTTCCGAAAGTCTTTCCAACAGAATCTTTTGTTCGAGGCTTGCTACGAGTTGCCGCGTCGAGATTACCGCGTCTGCGTTTACTGATATGCTGTCGATGCCGTTGCGGACAAGAAACTCTGTGAAATCAGGTAGATTAGAGGGACCTTCTCCACAGATAGAAACGGTTACGCCATGTTTATGCGCCACCTTGATGAGATGCGCAATAATGCGTTCAACCGCTGGATCACGTTCGTCGAAATAGCCCATGAGACCTAGGCGTCCTGAGTCGCGGTCTATCATGAGCACGCCTTGTGTCATGTCGTTTGAGCCTATTGAGAAGCCGTCGCAGAGTTTTGAGAATTCATCAGCAAGAATTGCAATTGCTGGTGTTTCCGCCATAAACCAGATTTGGAAGTCTCGGGTTCTTTCTAAGCCTTCGTCCTTCATGATTTCTAGGCATTTCTTGGCTTCCCAAACGGTTCTTATAACGGGAAGCATAACCCAGACGTTTTTGAGACCCCATTCCACTCGGCATTTACGTATGGCTTTGCATTCAAGTCTAAAGGCTTTCTCATACCACTGGCTTATGTAGCGGCTTGCTCCTCGCCAACCCAGCATCGGATTGGCTTCAACTATCTCGTATTTCTTCCCGCCTTTAAGATCCCTATACTCGTTGGTTTTGAAGTCGCTAAATCTCACAACCACAGGGCGTGGCTGTATTGCTCTAGCAACAGTGGCTACGCCTTCGGCTAGTTTATTCACAAATTTGTCTGCCTGCCCAGTTTCCAGCAGGTAAAGTGGATGTTCGCCAATGTAGCTGGCTAGTATGAATTCGATGCGCATTAGACCGATGCCATCAAAGGGCAACTGTTTGTAATCTTCAATTTTTTCGGGTACACCTAGGTTAAGGTATATTTTTGTTGCAGTTACTGGAGCAGAACTAAGCATATTTGCTCCAGGTATTATTGCCGTGGTAACTCTTTTTTCAGCCATGGGTATTATTCCCTCGTAAACTACTCCACTTCTCGCATCCACAGTGTATTCTTTTCCTGTATTCATAACTTTGGTGGCGTCTTCTGCGCCCACAACACATGGGATTCCGAGTTCTCGGCTAACTATGGCTGCATGGCAAGTTACTCCGCCTTTGTCGGTTACTATGGCGTCAGCCGTTCTCATGTAAGGAACGTAATCGGGGTTAGTCATTGTGGTCACGAGGATGTCACCCTTCTTCATAAGTTTAGAAGCGTCTTCTGGAGTTAAGACTATCTTGGCTACGCCAGCGCCTATGTCTCGTTTTCCAGCGGCTATTCCCTTCGTCACAACTTTCAGTTCTACCAGGCTTTCTGGTAATTTAGACGGCTCGGGTTCCTCCACTGTAAGCTTCTTTTTTAAGCTCCAAACAGTCTCAGGTCTTGATTGCACAATGAAAACGTTTTCTGGAAACGGCAAGTCACGGTCAATTGCCCACTCGATGTCTTGGGGCTTTCCGTAATGTTCTTCAATTTGTTTGGCAATCTTTGCAAGTTTAACAACTTCTTCGTCTGATAAGCAGGGAATTTCTTGTCGTTTCGGTTCGACTTGAGCGTGGATTGTTTTGCCAGTTTTTGGATCACGAATATACTCAACTGTTTTCTTTACAATTCTCTTTTCAATGATTTTGAGGGTTTTCTTGTCAACAACGTAGTCGTCTGGGGTAACCGCACCGGAGACCACAGATTCGCCTAGTCCCCAGTTGGCTTCGACTACAATATGGTTGGACTCGCCAGTTACTGGATTAATTGTGAAGGTTACACCTGCAACTCTGGCGTT
>CAYFZT010000036.1:0-13275 GCA_964347555.1 uncultured Candidatus Bathyarchaeia archaeon
GCCACTTAAACTATGCAAGCATTCGAAATACCGCGGTTCACGAAGCTTTTCCAGGACACTTTCTACAAGGCGCACTTTCAAACAGAAGTTCCTTAATACACATGCTCAGTGGAGGCATAGAGACTGTTGAAGGCTGGGCCCACTATTGTGAGCAAATGATGATGGAACACGGATTTGTGACAAGCTTGGAATCTAAGCTAATACAAATCAATGACGTAATCTGGCGAGCTGCAAGGATTATCGTGGACGTTAAAATATCACGTGGGGAAATGAGTTTCGAAGAAGCTGTCGATATGTTGATGAAAGAGGTTGGAATGTCAAAGGAAGGAGCTGTCGCAGAGGTGCGCCGTTACACACAGACACCTGGCTACCCGCTTTCATATTTACTAGGCAAACACTTGATATTGCAGCTGAGAGAACAGGTAAAACAGAAGATGGGAACGAAATACAGCGAGAAAATCTTCCATGACACTATTACTGCAAACGGATTTTTGCCAATCACGTTGCTAAGAAGAGTCTTCGATCAAAAAATCGCGAAACCCAAAGCTTAGATGCTGGCAGATGAACATTGCCTTCTGTGGAGATCTGGTCATGGACATAAAATCTATCAAAACAGAAAAAGATGTGATTGCAGCTCTGAAAGACAGAACAGAATTTGAAAGAGACGTTTATGTTGCTACCTTCAGAATTCCCAAAGGAAAGGTCAGCACATATAAGCGGATAGCTGAAAAAGTTGGCAAGCCAAAGGCTTGCCGAGCAGTAGCTAATGCTCTTCACAAGAATCCTCTCTCACCAGTAGTACCGTGCCACCGTGTTGTCAGATCTGACGGTTCGTTCGGAGGAGATAGAAAAGGAGCTGAATGGAGAAGAAACATGGTCAAGAAAGAGGGAATCCCGATCGAGAAAAGTAAAGTAAAGATGAGCAGTGAGATGCTTTATTAACACATGATTCTGCCTTTTCCAAGCACTCACTACTTGGACATTCAGAAAGATGGAGTCTCTGAGTAAATCTCTACAGCGGAAGAGTTCATATTAGACATGAAGCGCGCGCAAGATATTTAAAAGCGGAATATCCCTCTGGTTTAGGTGCAAGTGCAGATGAAATTCTTTCTATCTGGCTTAGGCAACTGGTTCCAAGATTTGGCGATGATTGAGAAGGCCATTGTGGAAGCAGATAGATTTGGTTTTGACGGAGCGCTCATGCCTGACCATTACATGTGGGGAAAGCCAGAATGGTTGAGGCGCTCCGATAGTAACGCCACATTGGAGACGTGGATGACCTTAACCTACCTTGCTGGGAAGACTGGCCAGATTCGCCTTGGCACTCTAGTCACTCCAATTCCTTTCCGTCCTCCAAGCATTTTGGCTAAGATGTTGTCAACTCTTGATGTCTTGTCAAAGGGGAGAGTCGTTATAGGTGTTGGCGCCGGATGGTCTCAAGTGGAGTTCGAGGGTTACAGTGAATGGAGCGAACCTAAGATTAGGGTGGACAAGACAAAAGAAGGCCTTGAACTGATGATAAAGCTTTGGACTGAAGATGAAGTGTCATTTGAAGGAAAATATTACAGAGCGAAAGCCGCGGTTCTGGAGCCTAAACCATTTCAAAAGCCATATCCTCCACTCTTATTCGGAGGCAGAGGCGACCGTATGCTCAAGCTCGCAGGCAAATACGCAGACATCTGTTATGTTCCACAGTTCCAAGGTGAAAGCTACGAAGAAGGAAAAAATAAGGTCTTAAGAACTGCTGAGAGAGAGAATCGCGCTGACAAAATAGCCTTCATGGCTGGTTCTCTAGGCTCAGGGGCTGCCTACAGCTCCAAAGCGTATTTTAAAGAGGTTGAAGCGGCGACAGAGAAAGGTGCAAGCTATTTCCTAACATCCTTCCCTCGAAATGAAGAAATCATAGCCTCTATGAGTAGATTTGCAGAAGAAGTGATACCATCATTCAAGTAATCGCGTGCAAGCTTCGAAGTTAAGATTTTGTCTGCTCCTGCGCGTGCGTCAAATCCTTCTGAGAAATAGATCACTTTTCTTCTAAGATCTCTTTGTATAGATCCTCGTATTTGGGCACAATTTTGTCTGGAGTATATTTATCAAGAACTGCTTGTCTGGCGTTTCTGCCCAACTCTTCTTGTAGCCTTGCATCTTGAAGAATTTTAAGCGAGTGCCGTGCGAGAGCTTTTACATCTCCAACTTTGATTAGATAGCCGTTGACTCCGTGAGAGATCAGCTCTTTCAGTCCCCCAACGTTGCTCGCGACAACCGGGACTTCACAGCTCATAGCCTCCAATGCGGCTAGTCCAAAGCTTTCATCCTTTGATGGTAGAATAAACAGATCCGCTTTTCCAAGAATCTCCTGAACCCTCTTCACATTTCCTAGAAAATCGACTCTCTCTGCAATTCCCAGTTCCCTAACCAACTTCTCCGCCGTGGAGCGTTCGGGACCATCCCCAATGAAAGATAACCTGCAACTGATCTCCTCCGAGATGATCTTGAACGCCCTAATAATGTCGGGAATTCTCTTAATCGGTCTAAAATTCGAAGAATGACACACTACCTTTTGCTTGCAGTCCCTTTCTAGATGTTTAAACCTTTTTGGATCGACAAAGTTGGGTATAACTTTGATCTCCTTTGAGATGCCAAACTCGGTCATGGTGCGCTTTCTCAAGTATTCTGAAACCGTCGTCAGTGCGTCGCTTTGTTGCATGCTAAACTGCGTCACCTCTTTGTAGGAAGGATGACTCCCCACTAAATAGGAATCCGTGCCGTGAAGAGTGGTCACGACTTTGACAGAGCTATTAGTAATCTCCTTAGCTAAGTAAGCAGACACGGCGTTGGGAACAGCGTAATGAACGTGAATGATGTCCAGATCAAAAGACCTCATGACCTCAACCAGCTTTGAGGCCAGGGCAAGAGAGTAACAGCATGGAACACGTTCAAAAAGAGGGTACCTGAGAAGTTCTACTTTGTGAAAAGAAAAGCCTGTTTCTTCTTCCAGCCGAACAGGTTTGTCATAGCTGACTAAGTGTAACTCGTGTTTCTTCGCCAGCAAGTATGTAAGTTCCGTGGCGATTATGCCGCTTCCACCGTAGGTGGGAAAGCAAACGATACATATCTTCATCTTAGGAAGCCCACCGGGTCATCTATATTCAAAGGAGTATCGCAGAAGAATGGTTCGCCCCGTTTGACGCCGATTTTTGAGCCGTAAACTTGGTCTCTTAGTTCGATTGATCTTAGGAGATTCCCATGGCCAAGTATCAATGTCTGCTGGGATTTGTAGGCTTTGATTGCTTCCAGTTTCTTGTCATAAATCTCCGTGACATCGACGATAAATGAGGGGACAAACGGTTTATGTAACATGTAGTAGACAGTCATTCCTACACTGTGAGCTTCATGATCCGTTTCAATCTTAACTAATTTTGCGAAAAAAAGCGCTTTGTCACTGAGCTTCTTGCTCACCGCATGGTCGGGATGCTGATTATCTCCGTAGGGAGCTACCAGAACTGAAGGTTTATACTGCCTAATCACGTTTGCTAACCTCTTTGCGTTATCAAACCCACAATCAAGTCTGCAGTCTCCGAAATCCATGTTCTCGCGGACTTGTACTCCAAGTATCTCGGCTGCCTCGGCTGCTTCCTGAATTCTTATCTCTGCTGTTCCTTCGGTTCCCAACTCTCCTTTGGTTAGATCTACTATGCCAACCCGGTATCCTTTCCTGCGCATCTTTGCAATGAGACCTCCGCAACAGAGCTCTACGTCATCTGGGTGAGGGCTCAAGGCAAGTACGTCTAGCATCTGATCACCCTGTGCTCCCCATAATCAGCTTCAGAGAAGTTTTCATAGACAACTCCTAAAAACTCCTTTCCAAACTTTATTAAGTATTCCAAGACGTTTATTCGCCTTTCTTGGAGATCTCCGTAGGGAAAAAGATTGTTGGAGGCCTTGTTGATCTGTCTCCTTGTAACCATGTCACGTTCCTTCAGTTTCGTTATGATTTTGTCTTCCAAGACTTCTATCGTTTTCAGGATTTTACCTTTTGCGAGAGAGGATGGTTGAGTGAGAGTTTTGTCAATGGACTCTGCCTTGCAGGCAACTTCATCCATACTTCTCTGAATCTCATTTCTTAAAGAATCGAAGATGTCATCGATCTTATCCTTAGCCAGTCTCTTCTGTAGTCTCTCTGGATTCTTGAACTCGAGGATTTCTGCTTTGTATTTGGCAAGGACCTTTGACACCTTGTTCTCGACTATTGTCGCCCCGAATCTAGGAAATATGACAGGCATCTCTAATTCGAAAAAATCATATATTCCCTTCAACTGTGCCAGATAGGCTATTTCGTTTGGCCCAGCAACATAGGCAAACGTGGGAAAAAGATAGTCTTGAGTGATCGGTCGAGTTACAGCGTTTGCGCTGAATCTTCGAGGGTTCTCCTCTAAAAGACGAAGAAGTCTGCTTTCGGAAAATGTTTCATTACCAACTCTGAATGTTCCATTGTACGTGAGTCGCAGTCGTTTTCCTTTTTCGTTAAGGACGAAAAAATTGCACAGGTTTGATGTTTTGTGGATCTTAGGCGAATAGTTCAGTTCAGAAAGTTTTGAACATGCTTCGTTCAGGGTCTTCGTGCATTCGGTTGGCTTTCTGATCAGCTTGTCGAAGATAGGGGTCATCAGGTCCCTCAGATGATGAGGTTCTATCAGAATAAGTCCTCGTTCCCCAAAGAGGTAGATCATTAATCTAGAGAAGAAATCTCCTATAGTGGATGAGTTTCGAACGATTTCGTGGAGTTCCTTCAGTAGGAGGCTCTTAAACTCTGAGTTGATAGAGACCTCTTCTATGGTTGTTAACATTTTCTTCAATTTGGATTTGTCTAAGCTCATGTGCGAAAAGGCAACACTCTTCGGCTCATGATCGTATTTGATCTTTGATGGCACATTTTTTTTAAACATGATGATGTGATTAACTTCAGAGAAGTCGTCGTCCTCAGACGCGTTCCAAAATATGGGAACCAATGAGTATTTCTGGTTAGATAGCTTTTCACACAGAACAATGACTGAGATTGCTTTGTAAACTGTGTAGAGTGGACCTGAGAACACACTGGGTTGCTGACCGGTTATCACCACATAAGTTTCTGGGTGTGAAAGAGACTCTATGTTTTGAATCACCTGTTTAGGAGCATCTATCTTTCGGTTGTAGCTGAGCAACTTGTCTACAATTGTGTCTCTGTCTACGTTAAATTTCCGAACATTTGGCTTTCTAAAATGTCTAGGAAATACCTGCTTAAGACGGCTGGCATAGTTTAGGTAGTCGACAGTTATCTTTTCTGAAATCACGAATTCATAAGGCAACACGCTGGGAATCACTGCAGGTCACGTACTTCATAAGTTTGGCAACAAGATTATTTTAACCTATGTCCTCACGCTCACGCTTGAGCAAAGGTCACAGTTGTCAATTAACTGCGTGTCTTAATCTTGGTATCAACATTGGCACTTCTTTCTTGTACTCTTCATATTCTTTGCCAAATTCCCTAATCAGCTCTTTCTCTTCTTTTCTCGAGATAAGATAAATAAGTACAACCATTAAGGGAGTGGAGAGCAGCGAATATCCTGCAGAGAACAAGCAGGAAATTCCCACATGTGCAAGTAACCCTCCAAGATATTGTGGATGTCTAACTGTAGAATAAACTCCTGTGGTAACGATTCTCTCAGTCCTGTGTGTTTCCGCTGCCTTCAGTGTTATCTCTTTTACTCCGGTGATTGCCAGCCATGCACCTGGAATAACTAGGAGGATAAAAATAATCAGATGAAACAAAGGTATCGAAAAACCGAAAACTGGAACTAAGACTGAAAGAATCTGAAAAAGCTGAATAGTAAATCTGGGCTGAGGTGAAATCCAGATTCCCATCCAAAAGAGGAAGAAACCCCAGCCAGATATCAAACCATAGATTTCACCTATTTTGGTTCCCCTCTCCTTCCCGTATCGTTCTTGAAGTTTCAGATGCTCAACTGACAAAAAATGAAGCGGTATAGTTATAATCGCACCCAAAATGCAAATGATAAACCAACTATACACGTTGCCACCGTTGAATTTCATAGATTCTCCAAATTTATATAATTATCAGCAAAGAGAAAAAATAGTAATTATTAAAATGCGTGCATCTTTGAGTTTTCGCTCGTTTAACCTGTTCTGGAGCTTGTTCAGCTTCACAAACTTGCCTTCCGAAACTTGAACCCTAACATGTTTTCTGCTCAGGTTCCACACTTTTTGAATTTCAAGCCTAGAGCCGATGAAATAACTACTCATTCTCCAAGATCAGCCCACTTAAAACTTGTCTGAAATTGTTTCAAGTTTGGTGAAACAATAGACAATCTAGATAGAATAGAGCATGCGGTGAAATGAAAGAATCCTATATAAGAAACGCTGCTAAGCACATACACCACAAGAGACGGTCCAAATGGGTGAGGTCAGGTCTACAGCAATCATCCTTGGTGGTGGTTTCGCACTAGTTGTAGGAGGTTTCATCCTTTTTGGCATAAATTTTCTTGTAAACACATTCGCTGTTGTTCTCGCTCTATGTGCAGCTACTATGATTGTGCTTGGCTTCGGATTTAAATCTAGGGAGCTGCTGAGTGCTTTCACAATCTCAACTTTCTTCGTGTTGACCTCTGAACTAACGTTTTCTTTCTCTCAGCCGCTCGTAGCCCTTTGCCTTTCACTGTTTACTCTAATAGCCATAACGCGATATTCTTTATTGAAAGACCATGATTCAGGGTGGTTTGGGGCTTTCGCTGTTGCCATCTTGAGTCTAGTATTTCTTTTAGCAATCGAAATAGCCTTCGGTATGGTTCACATGTTCTAGAGTAACTAAAACTCCTTCAAAGACGGCAACAGACAGCCAGAGGCTGGTGCACTTGTCTTGAGTAAATGCTTACGTTGCAAAGGGACAAAATACTGCCGTGAAATCTGCTGCAAACAACTCTTGGTTTGTTGCACACGCATAAATGCGCCCGTGCAATCGCTGCTTTTTTTGCAGAACATTTGAATCAAGCCAGTCCAGAACATCTGGTTCTCCTTCCGTTGAATGAAATACGGTATTGTACTAGGGACTTTTTGAGCATTTTACCTGTATTGTTGTTAAGCGTTAAAGAGAGAAAGTTTATTACGTATTACGATACACTAGACATTATGCGGGAGAAAATAGGCATGTTAAAACTGAAGAATGAATCGGCAAGCCACCTAGCATATGCAGATAAAGAAGATTTCAAAACAAAGACTCTGATGAAGCTTAAGAGATTGGAAGAAGAGATACTTACACTAAAGGGAAAGAGGCGTAAAGCAGTCATTGAAACGTATCGCAAACTCTTGTGGGCTCTCAAAGATGAGCCTATTTATCTCATAAGGTATGAATAAGCAGCTTCTCCTCAAAAGCGCAAATTGACTTGAGAGGAGAATCTAGAAATGAGATGCTGCAAAGTTTTGGCCCCCTGACGTTAAAAGATCAAATTAGCGCTTAACTTTTAAAACATGGAAACCCTAAGAACCAGAGCGAGGCGATTCAATGGTAGATGACGAAGAACTTGCTGATCGAATCCGCAAAATGCTTGTGAGGCGGAAAGGGTTGACTGAAAAGAAGATGTTTGGGGGTATCACGTTCATGCTGAACGGCAATATGTGCTGCGGCGTTGTAGAAAACAAACTAGTCATTCGCGTCGGCCCCAAGCGCTACGAGAAAGCGCTGGCTGAACCCTATACGCGGCCGATGGATTTTACTGGCCGTCCGCTCAGAGGATTAGTATATGTCGGTTCCGGTGGATACCAGACGGATGAGGACCTAGCGAAGTGAGTGATGCGCGCTGTTGACTTCGCCTTGTCCTTGCCAGCGAAATGATGCTGTTTCAACCTGCATGCGCGGGGAAAAAAATGAATGAAGAAAGAGTCTTAACTAGGCATCCTGAAGGGAAGAAAGGTGTGAATATCAGCAAGGCAAAGTATGTTGTCATTCGAGAAGCGATCATGGAATGCTTGAAGTCTAGGAAATTAACATACACTGAACTGTCAAGGGCAGTTGAAGAAGAGCTGTCTGGGCGATTTGAGGGTTCCATGCGTTGGTATGTTGAAGTCGTTAAGCTCGATCTTGAGGCACGGGGTATCATAGAGAGAATCCCGAAAACGAAACCACAGCTTTACAGATTAAAAGGAAGTTAAAGAAGACGAAATCTGGATGCAGTCATGTCGCTGGGTTCAACGCGCGCAAATTGTTAGAACAAGCTTAAAAGACGCATGTTTAAAACTTGTTATTGGTGTTATCTAATGTCATTTGGAAATGATCTAAAGCGAGAATTCGAAGTTGACATTCGAAGAGAACTTTCTCAACTTAAGAGCCGAATCGGCCGCCTCGAAACTGAGCTCGAAGAAGTCACGCGAATTGTGGAACGCCTAGATCTTCATCTTCACGACTTCAAATATCTAGACTTTATAGCTCTAAGAGACCTAGTGAACCAGCATATCCTAGTGCGCATTAACACGTTAGAATCACGCATCCTCACACTAGAAACCATGAGGTTTTAAAATAGTAATTAGCGCGCTCAGTAAATCCTGCGGTGTGCTGCGATTTTTCCGCCACTCATCGTTTGGTTGGTTTGGCTTGGTTGGGATAAAACTTTACCCAAAAATAACACTCACGAGAAAATCGGTTGGATATCAAGCTCATCAACAATAGCGCTCATTTCTCTATCAGATGGTCGCTTTTCAAAACGATTGGCAGCATCCAAAATCTTGGGCACGAGCTGCATATCCCCCGCTGTAATCAGAAAGCTATCTGGGAAACCTAATGACCAATGCACCGACTTATCAATGGCATCTTGAGTCTCTAACGGTTCATAGAAATACGTATTGTAAGTCTTGGGACGGCCCCCCCAGCGCGCGCGCGATTAGATGGTGACTTAAGCGGAGGCTCACACCTCAAATACCTAGGGAACCCGACCACGGTCGATGTTAATACATCTGGTGGCTCCACCGTAGGTCCACAATAAGAAGAAATGCAACATTGAACACATGTTTCTCTCCTAGCAACCTATAGCCAATAGAAGAAAGTGTATATCAGCAAAATGAAGCTATATTTCCTGAGTTTGTTAATCTAAGAATTTTCTTAGCCTTAAATTATTAAGGCAAGTTGAAATGAATAGTAAGCAAGAAGGTTGGGAGGTGAAGGTATGAGCAAAGGCAAGATGAAGATGACAACGTGTCCTGCTTGTGGATGGACTGTTAAATCACCATTTGGAGAAAACGACGTAGTAGAACACGTAATGCTACACGCAAAGAACCATCACCCAGAAATGATGAACGCCAAAAAAGAAGACATCAAGAAAATGATAAAAGACGCATAGACATTATTCCCTTCTAAACCCTCCCATCATCCATCATTTTTTTGTGTGCTTAAATTGTTAATGCCCACCATCATCAATTTTTTCTGGAAATGTTAAAATATCCATCTGATTTGATAGTATCAAAACAAAGGGGTTCTATGACCGCTCACGGACTGAAAGTGATCGATTTTCACGCTCACTTTCCTACTGCGAAGTGGGCTAGTTGGGTGACCTCATGGAAGCAGCGACTCGCTGAGAGATACGGAGAGGAGAATGCCCAAATACTCATGGAGCAGTCAGCCCAGGACAGAGAGGAGATGAGGAGACTTTGGGGTTTCTCGCCTCCTGAATCCGCTATGTTTTCGGATGAAGAGCAGGCGGCTAGGTGGGTTGCAGATCTCGACATGAAGGGCGTGGACAGGGTGAATTTCGTGACCGGTGGCGGAAACGACAATCTAGCCAAAATAGTTAAACATTACCCTGACAGATTTTCAGGGTTCGCCCACCACAATCCATTTTCAGAAGATGCACCTTCAGAGCTTGAGCGAGCAGTCAAGAAGCTCGGATTGAAAGGATATAAAGTGGTTGCGTCTTCCCAGTCAAGACCTATAGACGACAAATCTATTTATCCTCTCTGGGAGGTGGTGGAGAAGCTGGGGATTCCCGTGATAATCCATTTTGGTGTCTTAGGCGGTGGCGGAGGTCCAGCCTTGGAGTTGAGGAACATGAATCCCCTTACGCTTTGGGAAGTGGCGAAGATGTTCCCGAGAATTCCCTTCGTCGTTCCTCACTTTGGTGCCGGCTACCTTAGAGAGCTTCTTCGCTTATGCTGGTCATGCCCTAACGTTTGCATAGACACGTCAGGCTCAAACCGATGGATGCGCTGGATGCCCTTTGAAATCGACCTAAGGAGGCTTTTCAGGAAAGCTATAGAAACCGTTGGTCCAGACCGCTTGATCTTCGGAAGCGACTCAAGCTACTTCCCGAGGGGCTTCAGTCTCCCATACTTGAAAGAGCAACTCAAAGTCTGTCGATCAATTGGACTCGAAGAGGAAAACATCGAAAAGATCTTCTACCGAAACTCGGCGAAGCTACTGAAATTAGCCACGTAGAAAAAAAGGACACGACCGGTTGTGTCTTCTACATCAGGAAGTGTTCATTAGCCTGTCTTCTACGTTTGATTGCGCCTCTGAGGTATGCGATCTGCCCTATGTGGTGAAAAATCTCGGAAATGTAGAGCAAAAGACCGTACTCTCGCTTTCTTGTGCCTCCCCAGAGAGGGATTTCGGTTTCGAGCTCTGCCAGACTCAGCTCTGCAAGACCTTTAACAACTGTGTTCTCTCCCTTTTGCAGGTCGTTCTTCAACCTCTTCAAAGAGTAGGATATGTTATCGACATAGTTTTCAGGCCAGTCTTTGGGCTTAAGTCTGGGTTTCCCTTCAGGACTCTTGGTATTCCCACGTTCCACTGTCTAGAGAGATGTGTGAGAATCCATCTTATGGAGTTGGTCTCTTTCACGGGTCGCCAGTCGATCTCCTTCTCGGAGAGATCCTTTGTCGCCTCATCAAATCTTTCAAAGACTATTTCAGCGAGCGTTTTGACTAATTTCACTTTGTCGGACATCTCAATCATCTTGACAAATAAGTGCCGCTACGTTGAGTCTCTGAAGATAAAAATATTTCCACGAAAAGGTCAAGATTTTGCGCTCGCTCCAACAAGCGTGGTGAGGCTGGATGCAAAACGCAGGTACTACCGGCTTGCATGGACAGGTGGAATTCGATCACGCCAAGGCATTTCTTGTTCAAGCGAACTTGCCAGACGAATTAGTGCGCCTTCCTCCCCAAACCTAGCTGTGAACTGTACCCCTATTGGCAAACCTGATTGGCTATGTCCTTCCAGTCGCGGATGCGCGCGGAGAAAGTTTATTAATTTTCAAGAGAATATGTGAATACTGACTAGTCTTAACTGCCAGCTATTATAGTATTATGCGTCTGCATTTTGATGTTGATGCATGTTGGCACTTGTAGGCAATTGAAACGGCATCTCTGGATTGGATATGTTGAATCAGGTTAGTGAAGCACGCGCACAAAAAAGACGGAGTAAATTTGAAATCATGGCCGATATCCTAAGGCAATCACTGACTCCAGCGAAGAAGACACATATTATGTACAAATGCAGCCTAAGCTATAACCAACTGAAGCGTTATTTGCATGTTCTCAGAACAAGAGCATTGATTCGGAGAAAGGAGAAAGTCGGCACAGTGACATATCAAACAACAGAAAGCGGACGGCAGTTTCTGAGAAATTACATTAATATTGCTAAATTACTTCAGCGCCCAGCGTCTTCAAAAGGCGTGCGTCCAAAGAAAATTGGTTTAGCTGAATCTTTTTGGAAGTCTTAGTTATTAAGGAATGGTGGAGCTTGAGGAAGTTATGCCAGTAAAGCGCAAGTCCAGAGGCCGATCTAAAGGTGGCAAAGGCAGAAGCGGTTATGTTCAATGTTGCACATGTGGCCAGCTTGTGCCACGTGACAAAGCCCAGAAAGTGTCTCGCCGGGTTTCGGTAGTCGAGCCGAGGATAGCTAAGGAACTTCGTGAAAAAGGAGCTTACCTTCCCAGCCGACGAGTGACAAAATACTATTGCGTTTCATGCGCAGTACACCGTGGTGTGGTCAAAGTGCGCGCAAAAGACAAGAGAAGATACCGTCCTCGAAGAAGACGTCCGCGGAGAAGACGATCTTGAAACTCAATTCAGTTGTCATTAGTTTTCTGCTTAAGTAAAAGTATTTTAGTCGTGATGCATCTTACCGTGACGAAAGCGAAGTAGAATTAAAATGTCAAAGGAGTTTGTTAAGATAGAAGACCTGAAGACCTACACGCGGAGTGCAAACCTAAGGGTTAAGGTCGTCAGTAAAGGCGAGCCTAAAAGTGTCGTCTCCAAGAAGTATGGATCCACGCATCAAGTCGCCGAAGCATTGGTTGGCGACGAAACCGGCTGTGTTTTGCTAAACCTATGGAACAAGGATATCGACAGGTTTGAGGTTGGTGACGTGATTCATATTAGAAATGGTTATGTCAAGCTCTTCAGAGGATTCATGAGATTGAACATCGGAAAGTACGGAGAAGCCAAGAAGTCGGACGAGGAGATGGTTGACGTGAACACGGAAAACAACCTTTCAGAGAAGCAATTTCCCGCGAGATGGAGACAGCCAAGAGAATTCTGATACAGCGTATCCAATAAAACTTGGTTGCCCCCACTTTTTTTGGGTGCTAGCAGGGTTTATGATAAAGTCCCTAGGTCATTCATGGTATCATATAATGTCTTGGTTTTGAAACATGAATTGAAACGAAGGTTTTCCAAAACTCCATGCAAAAGAATGTATAGGCTTTCTCGTGCACAAAGGCAGGTATGTGTCGTCGAAAAACTGGAAAAAAAGACGACGCAATTCTCATCTTTTTGGACTTGACGCAAGATGTGCGCGGGGGAAATCTTATATGCAACTAGCGAATATGGAGAGAGGGCAATGGGTGACAGATAGGCTTCCTGATATCTTGAGGAACACAAAAGACAGGTATCGCTTGTTTGGGTCTCCTGCTTTTAGAGCCATGGTATATGTAGAAGGACTATTGCTGAAGGGGGCCAGGAAATACTTTGACGACATGGAATTCAAGGAAATCGTAGTGCCCCACATAACTAAGGCTACAGGGGCATGCGAGAACATCGACACGCTATTTGGAGTTGACTATTTCGGTGAAGCTGGTTATCTATCTCAGACGGCGCAACTATATTTGGAATCCCTTATTCCGTGGATGAACAAGGTGTGGTGCATAAGCCCGAGTTTCAGGGCCGAACCTAGAGTAGACAACAGACACTTGACAGAGTTTACTCTAATAGAACTAGAATTTGCCGGTACTT
>CAYFZT010000037.1:0-12796 GCA_964347555.1 uncultured Candidatus Bathyarchaeia archaeon
CAAAATAGAAGACTGCTACCAAGACATGACAAAGCACATACCCGCCCTAGAAACTGGGCTTTCTTCTGACCCTCCGATGAATTGGCGCTTAAGCGCTCTGGACAACTACGCTCTTGTCTCCAACAGCGACAGCCACAGTCCTTGGCCGTGGAGAATAGGCAGAGAAGCCAACGTTTTTGAATTAGAATCTTTGACTTATCATGAAATAGTTGATACCCTTAGCAAAAAAGATCCGCAGCGCTTTAAATTCACCATCGAAACCGATCCAGCCTATGGGAAATATCACTGGACAGGCCACAGAAACTGCAAGGTAGCGTTTTCTCCTCAAGAAGCAATTAAATTTGGAAATCTATGTCCCGTCTGCCGTAGAAGACTGACAAAAGGCGTGGAACAACGCGTTGAAGAGCTTGCAAACCGCCCAATGGGTTTCAAGCCTTCTGAAGCAATTGGCTACATGCATCTGCTGCCTTTGTCAGAAATCATTGCTACGGTCTTAGGTGTGTCCTATCCCAGCGTTCAAAAAGTTTGGGAAATCTACAACACTTTGACTGCCAAATTCAGCAGCGAATACAATGTACTGATTGATGCTTCTGAAGAGGAAATGTCAAAAGTTGTCAATCCGCAGATCGCAGAAGCCATCGTACGTGTTAGAGAGGGAAAAGTAAAGGTTATCCCTGGCTACGACGGCGTATATGGGCAGCTTGTCATCTTTCCAGAACAGAGAGCAACAATGCCACAGAGAGACAGGATTAAGCAAAAGAGCCTTGCAGACTTCTTATGAAACCATTCGCACAAGCAGCAATTTTTAAATGGCAGAAAGAAGCCAAACTAACAACTCCAACGAGAAAGAGGCGATTAAATGGATTACCCTAAACTTGCGCAATCAATACCTAAAAAAAAACGGAAAAACACTATGGACAAACTTGTTAACATAATTCTTTCATCTAAAAACGAAGATAAGATGCCCAGCGATCTCGCAAATGCAATACTTTTTCAGTGGCAACAAAACAAGCTTGCCACGGAACAGGGGCTTTCAACGCTTCTCAAGGCATCAAATTTGCTCGAACAGGAAAAAACACTTGCGGCTTTAGGAGAGCTGCAACTCAGCGAAATAGCAGATAAGCTAAAAGGAGAGACCTAAAATGGTCAAGTTTGGAATAGAATTTGTGCCTAAAGAGGCTTACTGGAAGATAACCTATTACGCCATTCAAGCCGAAAGAGGCGGATTTAGCAACCTCTGGATAACTGATCACTTCAACAACCGCAACGTATACGTATCTCTCACCACAGCGGCAATCTACACAAACAAAATTACGCTTGGACCAGGAGTTACCAATCCATACATGGTGAACCCCGTTTTCACAGCTCAAGCTGTCGCTACACTAAACGAGTTAGCTCCTGCGCGTGTAGTTTTAGGCATTGGTGCTGGAGATAAAACAACCCTTGCAAGCATAGGAGTTGAAATGCAAAAACCACTTAGCGCTGTAAAGGAAGCGGTTGACATAATTAGAAAAATGATTGGCGGAGGAAACGTGGTTTACAAGGGAGAAGTTTTCCAAATAACTGGCGCCAACTTCTTCTTTAAGCCAAAGGAAAGAGTCCCCATTTACGTTGGAGCTCAAGGACCAAAAATGCTAGCCCTAGCTGGAGAAATCGGCGACGGTGTCCTCATAAACGCTTGTCACCCAAAGGATGTTGAATATGCTGTCAACTGCGTTAAAGAAGGACTTCGCAAGGGCGGCAGAAAATTCGGCGACTTAGACGTTGCCGCCTACACTTCGTTTTCTGTGCACGAGGATCTAAAGAAAGCAATAAAGGCTGCAGTTCCTGTAGTAGCTTTTATTGTGGCTGGTAGTCCAAGCCAAGTGCTAGAGAGACATGGAATAAATGTCCAAAAAGCTGAAGAGATACGTGAAGCGTTGAAAGCAAACGATTGGGGTCGAGCGTTCGGCGCCGTTTCTCAAAAAATGATTGAAGCCTTTTCCGTCTGCGGCACTCCCAACATGTGTATCGAACGAATAGATCAACTTCTAAAATCTGGCATATCCCAGTTTGTCGTGGGCTCTCCAATAGGCCCTAAAGTGAAGGCAGCAATAGACCTCATAAGCAGAGAGGTAGTTCCCAATTTTGCGAGATAGCCAATACTAACTTTTGGAAGTGCCTTTAGGCTTGAACGTTTTTTTAGGCTTCTTGAAAACTCCAAAAATTAGTACACATGCACCTCCAAGCATAATGAGAAAACCTGGAAGAGCATGGGGGTAAACTGTCCGGTTACCTTCTTCGGTCTTCTGTACATCAATGCTTCCTTCCAAAGTTACTGAAAAAGAGTTTGCGTTTTTTATGTCAACAAAATACGTTCCTCCCAATGAAATGGGAATTAATTGGTGAAAACTGCTTTGGCTGTCTTGGAATACTATTTTACTTGTACCCTCCTGCTGGGTCGTTGATATAGTTACTATTACAGTTGCAGGGTAACCTGATGAATCTAGCGAATCTATGTTTAGTTGAATCGAATGCACTCTATATATCATGGGGCCCCATCCCCAGAAAGTTGAATTCTGGGGCTCTAATATTACTTGTTGTAAGGGCCATTCCGTTTCAGTTACCGTGTTTTGATAACTTTCTTGCGCTGGGAATATGAAAATCGCAGCTCCCAAAATCAACAGAATTAAGCCTATGAGGACGGTTACTTTTTTGAAATGCAGCTCCTCCTCGCTCAGTTGTAGTTGTACAAGTTTAATGTCCAAGTCGATGATAATAAATCTAACTAAATCTTCTCGCAGAAATGCCTAGCCTGCTTTTTGGCGTTTTTTTGTTGTAATTAGAATCAGTTTAGTCTATCATTATGTTAGGTTAAGATATATAAACCTCGTTTAGTTTTACTAAAATAGTGTTGGGAGAGGAAATGGCGGCTTGGAAACGAATAACTGTTAGGTCAAACCTCTACAACCGTCTCGAAGGCAAGATAAGATGCGAAAAGTGTGGCGAAATATTGACAGTTGGAGATGAGGCATGGGCACACCTGTGCCCGCGAAAAAAGGGATCTTACACCAATTACTATTGTGTAATGTGTTTCTCTCTGCTCTGGATTTAACATAACTGCATTCGTTAGAGGTTACTAAGTCCTGTTGAGAGCAATAATTAAGAGTAGGATTGCACATTTCTCTTAAGCTGATGTAAAATGGACCTAGTGACTTTGCATGTTTTCAGCAATTTATTAAGCGCAGCTCTCCAGATGGTTGCAACTCTTGTTGTTCTTTTCTGTGTTATGACTTTTCTCTCTTTGAAGCCAGGAAGCTCTCTGAGGTTTGCGTTTGTGGGCTTGTCTTATTTTTTTTCTCTTACTGTCGCTCTGTTCCTAGCAGCCGTCTTTTTGGATGGTATAAGTCTTCCAACTTATAGGACTGGAGTAGTCTCCCTTTTAGAAGCTGCTTTGATTCATCTGGGTTACGGTGCACTGGTTTTTCTTTTTTACGTTAGGAATCTGATATCGCGAAGGAAATTCTGAGTAAGAGCACTAGGCACGATTTCCACTTGTTAACATTTTAATGCGCGCGCGCGCAAAAAAGAGATATAAAACACCAAACTCCTAGTGTATTTTCTGGAGGACTGTCATCTGATGGAAGATACCATGCGACCATTGCTGAGTGTTAAGAATCTGAAAGCGTACATGTACGGCAAAGAAAGCCTGATAAAGATAGTTGACGGCGTCGACATTGATATCGGGAGAGGAAAAACAGTTGGACTGGTTGGGGAGACTGGAGCTGGAAAAACTGTAACAGCTCTCTCCATCTTAGGGATTCTTCAGCCAATAGGAAAAGGCAAACAGTTGTGGAAAGTTGAAGGAGAGGTCTTACTTGAAGGCAAGGACTTGTTTAAGCTGTCGCCGGACGAATTGAGATTGTTAAGGGGCACTGAAATAGCTTTTATACCCCAAAATCCTATCCCGTCTCTTCATCCTATGGACATTATTGGAAGACAGACAGGGGAAACCCTATCAGAGCAAGAGGAGATCAAAAGGAGAGCAGTGAAGGAACTTGTCGTTCAACATTTAGGTAAAGTGGAAATATCGGACGCCAAGAAGAAATATTTTCACTTCAGGAACCAGTTCAGTGGCGGCGAAGGACAGCGCATCTTGATTGCTATGGCTTTGATACGGAACCCAGCTTTACTCATTGCGGATGAGCCCACTAGTTCTCTAGACGTAACTGTGCAGAGGCAGATCTTGCAGCTTCTAAAGGCTATGAAGAGTAAATTCAACCTTTCAATGCTTCTGATTACACATGATCTTGGCGTTATAGCAGAGATGTCCGATTATGTCTATGTTATGTACGCTGGAAAAGTGGTTGAGCACGCTGATGTTAGGGCGATTTTTCAAAGACCTATCCATCCATATACTAGAGGTTTACTCGCTGCTGTACCAAGGATTGATGTTGAGAAGGGGCTTTTTGAATTTGAGGGTCTTCCTGGAGAACCCCCGAATCCACTTTACCCAATTCCAGGATGTAAGTTTCATCCTCGATGCAGGGACGCGAAACCTTTCTGCTCAGATACTGATCCTGAGTTAAGGGAGATAGAGCCAAATCACTTTGTGAGATGCTTACGTGTTGATGAAATTCGAAGTATGAAATCGCGATAAACTAAAAAAAGAAGCAACTGTGCAAGCCATAATCGTCGTGCTTACTACTCAAATCTGTCTCCTATCAAGCATCCAAAGATCAAACCTATTATGAATGGACTGATGCCTATGAGTAGATGCTTTGCAACATGGCTAAAAACCACAATGGTTGCCGCACTTATTACATCTGAGCTTTCACCAAACAAGTCGTAAGGCGCTAGAAAAATCCCAACCGCAATTACAATGCCAATGACCAGACCTAACGTGCTGTACAGGATAGTTTTTTCAAGATCTACCAGGAGCGCCCCTGTCAGCAAGCTTAACCCAAAAATTAAGAGCATAAATTGAATAGGTCCAAGTGGCCAGAAAATCATCAGCAAGATGACCCCTGCGTAGTTGAGGCTTAAAGCGGTTATTGCGCTCCATCTTGACAGGGATATGCGGATGGTTTCTTTCAGTGACTCCATGTCTTTTCCTTCAGTTTCAATCATTTGGTCACCTCTGCTGCAAATAAACCCAAACTTCTGCAATACTGATTCCAGATGTAAAGCTAATAAGAAGTGTAAACCAGACGTAGGGATCTAGAAACCTTGCAAGCAGAAGTGGAACAGTCACTACCCCAAGCACAATTAGAAAGTAAAAGATCAGAGTTTTCCAAGGGGCTCGATTACTAGGGGTCTCTTTTGTTGAGTTTTCAATTTCGCGAAAGGAGAAATGGGTCTTTAAAAAGTATATGGTCACTGTCATAATAATCATGGAAACAAAATAGAATGCTAGCCAGAAAACTTCACGTAGTAACAAAAACGCTAGAATCACGGAAAGCACAAATAAAACGGCACTCCAGTAAACTCTCCACTTTGGGTAGGGGTAATGACTTTTCTTTATATTGCGGACCAAATTTCTATCATCTCTTAAAATATAATTGCGTTGTGGCTTTCTTGCGCGTCAATCTGAACTTGAACTATTGTTGCTTCTGTTATGGACCAGCTGTTATCCCATGAGTATTCATCGACTAACGGTGCTCTTAAGAAAATTCTTAGATAAATAACCCATTCTCCTTCTAGATTTGCTATTACATAATTTAATCTGTGAAAAGGTATTTCTGCCTCGACTGTTAACCAAGCAGTTGATCCAGGCATGATTTGTATTTGATCTGATATGGACACGCTTTTGGACACGATATATTTCCCATAGAGGTAGAGCACTTGTGTCATCTGTCGCACTTCTAGTGCCAACTCAGATGGGTTTTGAAGAGTTACATTGGTAGTTGTTGAAATGTAGGAGCTGTTGACTAATCTTACGTTAAACTGAGGAGTTTCGACATTAAAGCTTCTTACTCCCTTAAACACGAGGAAGTACAGATTAGTTGTATAAAGAATAAAGACAGCAAATACTATAGTGGTTGAGAGAAAAACGGCTAAGACCGCTTTCTGGGTGCCAGATGCCATAATTTGCTCCTCAAGTTGTGAAGAAGCGATTAGCTCTTCCTGAGAATTTTGGACTTCTAAGCTTTTATGTGGAGATAGCAGGCTACTTTTCTGTTCTCTGCGACTTCTTCCAGAGGTGGTTCTTCTCTTCTGCATATTTCCATAGCGTAAGGGCATCGTGTATGAAATCTGCATCCTTGAGGAGGGTTAATGGCGCTAGGCACTTCGCCTTTTATCACTACCTCAATTCGCCTGGCAGTTGGATCTGGAACAGGTACAGCGGCGATGAGCGCTTCCGTGTATGGATGTAAAGGTTTGCGAATAACATTGTCCGTATTGCCTGTTTCCACTATTTTTCCTAGGTACATAACTGCGATGTTGTCGCACATGTGTCTTGCCAGGGCTATGTCATGGGTAATGTACAGAAATGCTGTCTTTAGTCGCCCTTGCATGCCCAAAAGAAGCTTTAGGACTTCACTCCTGATAGAGGCGTCTAGCATAGATACGGGTTCATCGGCTACTACAAATTCCGGTCTAATCACGAAGGCTCTTCCTATCGCGATGCGTTGTCTTTGACCGCCACTGAGCTCATGTGGAAATCTGTACATGAATTCTTCGGGTGGAACCATATCTAGATCTTCAAGGGTCGCTCTCACCCTTTCGCTTACCTCGTTTTCAGTTTTTGTGACTTTCTGGATCCTAAGTGGCTCTGCTATAATGTCGAAAATGCTCATTCGCGGGTTCAAAGTCTCATAAGGATCTTGGAATATTATCTGCATTCTTCGTCTCAGCTTTTGTAGTTCTCGTTCTTTTGTAATAGATAGAATATCTACACCTTTGAATACTATTTTGCCTGCTGTGGGTTCAACTAATCGGAGTACACATCTTCCAGTAGTTGTCTTTCCACAGCCGCTTTCGCCGACGAGTCCAAACACTTCTCCTATTTTTATAGTGAAACTCACGCCATCTACGGCGTGGACGTAGGGGATTTCCTTTGACAGCAAATTTCTGAAAAACCCTAATTTTATTGGAAAATGTTTCACCAAGTTTTCTGTCTTTATACATACTTCTTCTTCCATCGATTGTCACCTCTGATATAGAAAACATGAAACGTACTGTTTTTCTCCCTGCTTAGACAGAAGAGGTTCTTTCTTTTTGCATATTTCCATGGCGTAAGGGCATCTTGGGTGGAATCTGCAACCTGGAGGAGGCGAGAGAAGATCTGGTGGGAAACCAGGGATAGATGCCAACTCGGTCCTTTGTCCCATAACGCTTGGAAAAGCTGATATAAGCTTTTGTGTGTAAGGATGTAACGGTTCTTTGAACAGGTGTACAACGTCACCGTATTCAGCGATTTTTCCGGCGTACATTATTGCAACTTTGGTACATGTTTCAGCAATCATTGAAAGATCATGCGATATCAATATCCAGGCAAGATCCAACCTACTCTGTAGTTCCTTCATCACTTTAAGCACTTGCGCCTGCACAATTACATCAAGCGCGGTAGTCGGTTCATCAGCGATGACCATTTCTGGATTGCAGGCTAGAGCCATTGCTGCAACTGCGCGTTGCTTCATACCGCCGCTAAGTTCGTGCGGGTATCTGTTGACCTTTGAGGGTTCAATTCCAACCAGTTCGAGCAGTGTACCTGCTCTTTCCAAAGCTTCTTTCTTGTTAATGCTTTCGTGTTCAAGAACTGCTTCTGCTATTTGATGGCCGATATTGTAATTTGGGTGAAGAGCGTTCATTGCTCCCTGAAATATCATCGAAATCTTTTTCCATCTGATTTCCTTGCGAAACTTCGAGTCTGATAGTTCAAGTATGTTTTGACCGCCAAAGTTGATTTTGCCTCCCATTATTCTGCCATTTTGCGGAAGCAGTTTTAGTATAGTTAATGCTGCACTTGTCTTTCCACATCCTGATTCGCCGGCAAGTCCTAAGGATTCCTTTTTTTGCACGTCGAAACTAACGTCATCTACTGCCTTGACATATCCTCTGTCTGTTACGTAATACATCAGCAAGTTGTCGACTTCGAGGAGTGATGGCATTACTTTCGTCTCCTTAATCTTGGGTTCACGATTTCATCGAATGCGTGTCCCATGAAAACGAAAGCGAGACTGAGAGTGGTGATCGCTAATCCTGGTGGAAGTATCCACCACCAAGCTAAGCGTGAGAACCCCTCACCAAGGAAGGCATACTGAAGCATCTTACCCCATGTTGGGACTCTGGGGTCACCGAATCCAAGGAAACTTAGCGAGGCTTCAAAGAGAATAGCGCCTGGGATAGATAACACTAAACTTGGGAAGATCAGGGGGAAAACATTTGGGAGTAAGTGCTTTCTCATGATGTAGAATTTGCTGCCGCCTGCTGCTTTTGCGCATTCAACGAAGGCTGTCTCTCTGAGTGAAAGAACCTGAGACCTGATTGCACGTGCAAGGCCTTGCCAGCCGAAAATTGCTATGAAGAGAATCAGGTAGTATATGTTCTTTCCGTAAAGGAATACTAGTGTTAGAAGCAATGGTAGGAATGGTAAAACCAGTAGGATGTCTACTAGACGCATTAAGATTTCGTCGACTACGCCTCCGGCATACCCTGCAACGACACCAACAACTGCGCCTATGCTTGTTCCTACAAGGGCTGCTAACAGTCCTATAAACAAGGATATTCGAGCTCCATAGACCAATTGTGACCATAGGTCGGCTCCGATATCGTCAGTTCCCAAAATTCCGTGTACCAAGCCAAGCATGACAAATTTGACATCTTTGAAGTTCACTTCTATTGTTGCACCTATTGCCTGAGGCTTGAAGTTCATGACCAAGCGTAATTGATAGGTACCTGTTTGGTTAAAAATGACCTGCGCCAGATTTTTATGTGCCTGTCCTAGCAATCTGATCACTAAGAAAGGTTCTTTGGAATCTAAAGTGTATGTTTCACCCCAATTGGTACTAAAGTCTTGGCGTCTATACAGATCATAAGACTTGTTTTCTGGAGTGATGATCACCATCTTAATTGTGTATTTTAGCCCACTCACATTTTTGGCTGACCAAACAAAGGTGCTGTAGAAACCGGTTGGGGGTATGTATTGGTAATTGAATTTCCAGCTGAGTTCTACGTTTGTGGTTTCTTTCTTAGCGGCTGTGTATTGTACTAATACGTTTTTGCCTGAGCGTCTAACATACTCCGTTCCTGTATCTACACTCCAGACCGGTTCCATAATGTTAGTTGTTGGATAATTGCTATATTGAGGGAAAATTCTCATCCATTCTGGTATTGCAAAGTCTTGTGCTACCCTTGGTTTCTTCAAAGGGTCATAGGGTGTTAGCAAGGGGGCAAAGACGGCCATTCCTATATAGAATAGGAGCATTATCAGACCTAATACGCCGATTTTCTTTCTTTTGAACTCGTACCAGAAACCACTTATTCTTCTGACGAATACCGTTCGACCTTCTTTGGAAAGGATGAAAGACACTTTCTGCGCCTCCTTATCTTCTAACACCCACACGTATCCGTGGGTCCAGTACACCGTATAAGAGATCGGCAACGAGATTGGCAAAGATCATTAGAACTGCGTAGACGAAAAGCACCGCCTGAACAACAGGATAATCCGCCGCGAGCATCGCCTGAAGATACCATTGTCCAATCCCCCGAATTGTAAATATCCATTCTGTTATAACTGCGCCTCCAATAATTCCAGGGACTGCTAAGGCTATCATAGTGACTATTGGTGGCAAAGTGCTTCTGAAGGCATGTCTGTACAGCACCGTTCTCTCTCTAAGTCCTTTGGCCCTGGCTGTCACGATGTAGTCTTGAGTTAAAGCGTCAAGCAAGAGACTTCTTGTATATAGAGCCCATGAACCGAAACTAGCTATCACAAGCGTTATCACCGGCATGGCTAGATGCCATGCTACATCTGCCATGAAAACAAGTGGATCAGCCGGGGGTGGTGTGCTGTAGAGGCCGCTTTCTGGGAAGAGTTTGAAACCAAGGTTCACGTAGAAGTAGTAGGAGAAGATCAGCATGAAAAACAACTGTATGAAAAAGGTGGGCACTCCCCAAGTGAATAGTCCTGCACCGATTGTGGTTGCGTCGAGAGTTGAACCTCTTCTTGATGCTGCGAGAATTCCAAGGGGGATGCCTATCAGAATTGTCAATATTAGTGCTGAGCCTAGGAGGAGCATTGTTGTTGGCAGTCGCCATGACATTTCTTCTGCAACAGGTTGGAGTGTGCCGAAGGAGTATCCGAAGTTCCACGTGAACATGGCTTGTATATATTGAGCATATCTGACGTATATAGGCCGAGGAACTCCATAGTTAAATGTTAAGGAAACATGGTCCACGTATACTTCGCCAGTTTCTCCTCCCGTATTGACATGTCTTAAGGTAAATGTTGCGTTATTTATCTGTGCTAAGGTGCCAAGATAAAATTCGTCGTAAACATTGACTGTTTGATAACCATAGGATTTGGAAGGATTAATTGTAGTGGATTTAAAAAATTGGTTTTCTGAGGCAACCCAAGTCCATATCTCTATTGTTTCGTTCTCACCGGTCTGGCGGCAGAGAAGCCTTATGGTAATGTTTCTTCCCAAAAGGAGAGTTCCGTCAACACCCTGAAATTGGAATTCTGTAGTTTCGTTTTCTACATTACTAAATACATAGCTCTCATCATTAGATGCATCGAGATAAGGGGGATTACCAACTCTATTCCAGCCCTCTTCTCCCATATTTGCAACGTCCAAGAACGCCACACGCGTATCAGCTAATCCATATAGCGACGCCAATGATGCCCTTGTTTCAGGGCTCATTCTAACGTCTAGCACCACTTGCTCGGGTCTAATTGGAGAAAGAACCTGGAATATTACAAAGTTCAAGGATGCAGCTATCCACAGAATGATTAGTGAAATTATGATTCTCTTAAGTAGATATGTACGCATCATCTATTGGGCCTTCTTTCGTGTAAGATGTTTAAGTCTTATGAAGAAACCATTTAAAGTTATCTACTTCGTGTAGAAGTGATTTCTATATGTGTCTTATATGAGATTTCTGTGGTAACTTTTATATGCCTCCTCAAAGAGATTCCTATTTGCTGATAAAAAGAGAAAGGAGAATGAAAAAGACATGAAAGGCAAGTTAGTGTCATCAACAACTTTAGTAGCTACAATTCTTATGCTGGTTTCATTGTTCCTAACTGCACCGGTAAAAGCGCAGATTAACGGTCCAAAGATCGACAAGGTTCGGTTGGAAGTGGTGACCGGCCCTGCTGCTGAGCTAATAGCTATGCAGACGGAGGAGACCCACTTTCTGCCTGACATGATAAGGACTGGAGACATTGAGAAACTGGACTCTGATGGTTTCACTGTTACATTTTCACCTGGTTTCCACATGGGTCATATTGGCTTCAACATCAGGCCTGACCAGAGTTACCGAACTGACAGGCCTGCTGGTGAGGTGGATCAGGTGGAAAAGGTGCTTAGCGATGTGAACTTTAGGCACGCTGTTATTCATGCTTACGATCAAGACGGAATACTTGCGACAATCTACGAGTACATTGTGACGAAGAGTACGTCGTTGGTGCCTCCAGCTCAAGGTGGCTGGCTAAGCCCAACGGTGAAACTACACCCGTTCAATCCTGGTGACCCCTCAGCATCGACTGTGTGGAACCCTGCTACAGGTGAAAACGAAGACGCTTGCTCCATACTTCGGTACGGTGGTTACACGTACACCGGTACTGGTTATGGAGACCCCGCAGGCTACTGGACTCACCCAGATGGCTTTGTTGTGCCAACGATTAGGGTGTTTACACCAACCTACGACGTTGCACCCACGTCTGCTGAGCATGGAGCCAAACTGATAGCGGAACTAAAGAACATAGGGATGAACAACATGGTGCATGAGCCCTTTGACTTCGGCTCATACCTTGCAAAAGTGTTCGGGGCTGCTGAATTCGATATGTACATGGTTTTCTGGGGTCTTGGAAGGTTCCCAGACCACCTATATGACATGACGCACTCTAGCCAAGATTGTGCTACATGGCCATGGCGATACAACGCTCCAGGAGTAAACGATCCCTACGTTGACGCGCGTACAGAGACAATCAAGTTCAGTCTTGATGCTGCTGCACAGCTCGCAGCTGCTTACGAGGTTCAAGACTGGCTGTACAGACCAGATCTTAACCCTCAAGCTCTGCCTTACCTGCAGCTCTATTCGAGACTGTACTTCACCGCAGCTAACCCGAAGCTTAGAGGAATTATCAACGCTCCGGGTTATGGATCTGACAATACTTGGACATGGCTGAACTGGCATTGGAACCCAGGTCAAGAATACATCGAGAATGGCAATACCACAATAGTCTACAGCAACGGCGAGTTCCCTGAGTCATTGAACCCAACTTACGGTCACACCGTGTACGCATGGAACATTATGGGTCCGACAATGGACGGGCTGCTTGGCGTCAACCCCTACACCCTAGGTGACTTACCATCGTTAGCAACTAGTTGGACTGTGACTCCAATTGGAGGTACTCCCCCAACTGGCATGGAAATCACTTTCAACTTACGTAGTGGTGTAGAGTGGCAAGATGGAAATGCCTTCATCGCTGAAGACGTCAAGTTCAACTTAGATTTCATGCGCAACAATGCTATACCAAGATACACTTCTGGCTGGGAGCACATAACCAACGTGCAAGTAATCACACCTGGTGCTGGCGGCACAGTGAAGGTAACCTTCGATGTAGCGAGCAGGTTCCTTCTCTACG
>CAYFZT010000038.1:0-3156 GCA_964347555.1 uncultured Candidatus Bathyarchaeia archaeon
TTCCACAGCCCAGAAGCCAACAAAACATAACCACAACAACCCTCCTTCTCACCTAACAAGGCAAAATCAACACCAGCTTCACCCAAAACGTTAGCAACCGCCTTAGCCGTGTTCGGCGTGCGACCAGCCACAACACAACCAACCCAATAAAGAACCTCAGCCCTCTCCAAAGGCTTAACAGCAAGCCCCCTCATCCAACCCAAACGCTCCAAAATAGCCTTCCTAACCTGCGTATCCTCAAAACACTCAGAAAAACAAAGCCCACAAAGACTACACGTATAAACAACATCCACCAGCTTTCGGGAAGGCTCAAGCTCACCACTGGAAAACCCACGAACCAAAA
This sequence comes from uncultured Candidatus Bathyarchaeia archaeon, assembly GCA_964347555.1. Taxonomy (GTDB): domain Archaea; phylum Thermoproteota; class Bathyarchaeia; order Bathyarchaeales; family Bathyarchaeaceae. Next base: position 344 of record CAYFZT010000038.1, read on the forward strand.
GTGCTCTACCCTTAGAAGACCACGTTTCAACCCCATCAAAAGAAGGCGTAACAGTACAATAACCACTACACGTAATACACTCTGAACACCTAGCAGCCGGCGCTTTCAAAAACAAAGTTTTAACAGCTAAAGCATAGTTTCGAAACGTGCCATGCCCAGCCCTAAAAATCTCCTTCGCATACTCGGCTATTCGCTTCTTTTTCTCGTCCTCGCCTAAAATTTCAAGCTTCGGAGAAACAGCATCGTCAAGCAAAACCAACGGCGAAGACGCAGACCCATAGACTTCAATTTTTCCAGCACTTCTGCGGATAAAAGAAAAGTTTTCTTTCCTTGCTAGCTCCATTGCCTCCTGTGCCTGCTCGCTAGAACTGACTCGGACTACGAGGTCCAATTTAGGATATTGCGGCTTTCTAAAAAACTGTTTAAAAGAGTAAACGTAAAGGTCTTCCAAATCTACGAGAACGTTATTAGGTCCAACAACCTGTCGCAGTTTCTCAACGACACCTGCTTTTGTCCTATTCATGTTAGTCGAACTCGCCAACTCTCAAAGCAAATTTAGCCTACTCAACACAGCATAGAAACTATGAAATAGTCACAGCTTTCTAAAACTATTTCTCTTCAAAACGCGTGAAAACGTTTAGATCTACATACTATGCAAAAGCCAAGAATCACAGACTTCAATTCATGCCCTAAAAAAAACTAGGTGGCAAAAATGGACGTATTTACAATTGTTTTTATAGCAGTTGGATTGGCAATGGACTCCTTTGCAGTATCGGTCACGAGCGGAGTAACAACAGAAAATCTTACAATCAAAAGTGCATTAAAAATCGCAATGTTTTTTGGCTTATTTCAAGCAGGCATGCCCATAATAGGATGGTTAGCTGGGCTTAACATTATAGAGCTCATCTCTGGCATCGACCATTGGATAGCCTTTGGACTTCTCAGTCTAATCGGCTGCAAAATGATCTACGAATCAATCAAAAGAAAACCGAAGGAAAAGAAAATACCCCTAATGAATACCTATGTTCTGTTGACATTATCAGTTGCCACAAGTATCGATGCACTAGCAGTTGGGTTAAGCTTTGCATTCCTAAAGATCTACATCGCAACCCCAATAATAATAATTGGAACCATAACCTTTCTGTTATCATTCATCGGCGTTTTTGCAGGCAACAAACTCGGACACTTCTTCGAGAAGAAAATTGAAATCACAGGCGGTCTCATCCTAATCGGTATCGGAATTAAAATACTCCTTGAACATTTAAGCTAAAGAACATGCACAATTAAGATTAACCATTGAAGAACCAAATCTATGAAGAAACAGTGTTTTCAGCCATGATTACTTGAGTTTTGCGCCGCATTTCAAACAGTACTTAGACTCTGCTGGCAAGTATTCTGCTCCACACTTATCACACTTAGCCATGTAAGGCCCATAAGGAACCCTCGGATCTCCTCCCCCAGCGATAAAAGAGCGAATCTTCTCCATATCGGTCTTTCTCTTCTGCTTAAACGCCCACAAGCCTTCAGTAGGCTCCATAGAACCAAGATTAAGCGCAAACCAAGCCTTCCCATGCTCCCATGTAGGACGCCAGACCAGTTCTTTCCACCAGTTATGATGAACCTTGAAATACCAAAGGCTGGAAGGAGACAACTTCTCCATCCTATCAATGTACTCTTTAACCTTGGCATCTAACTTGTCTAAAGGCACCACCTCGTTGACCACACCATGCTTGAGCGCCTCATCAGCATCTATCTGCGAACTTAAAAGAACCATCTCAGCAGACTTCTTAATACTCATATGCAGAGGAAGCCATTGAGACAAACCCCCAATAGAAGTCATACCAACCCGCGGTCCAGGAGAAATAAATCTCGCATGATCAGCTGCAATAGCAAGGTCACAACAGGCAACAAACTCCCAGCCGCCTCCTGCAACGGCTCCGTTTACTCGGGCGATAACAGGCTTCCCACAATGCATTATCATGTCGAAGACTCGACCATAATATTCTCCCCACTCCCAAAACTTCCAAGGCTTCTTGTTGTATATCTCCGCATACTCGTTCACATTCCCGCCGGTGCAGAAGGCTTTATCGCCCTCACCAGTCATTACTATAAACTGGACGGAATCGTCACCCATAGCCCTCTCATAAGCAGTGTACAGCTCTTTGAGAGTCCCAAGCACATACGAGTTCATTTCGTTAGGATTGTTGATAGCTATACATGCAGCGTGACCATACCAACGGGGATTATACTTGATGGTTCGCCAGTCTTTCGGATCCTCAGCAGGATACCAATCATATTTCCTTTCCGACATATCCGTCACGCCAGTGTGATTAATTCTGTGCTTATTTAAAACTTACTTGAGGATAAGGAATTGTTAGAAAATCTACCAATGAATGACGATTATTGGTTCAAGTTGGGCTGAAAAAATATCTTCACGAAAAAAAAGAGAGAGAAGGTTTGTGGAAGACAACTCTTCCATTGTCACGATGTAACTGAAGATTATGATCCCATAACTTTGTAGGGTCGCATCATTTCGTTGTCTTCGTGCTCGAGGATGTGGCAATGCCAGACATATCCTGGTCCATATGTGGGGTCGAAGGAAAACAGGTTTATTCCGGGTGCAGCACCAACAGCGTCTTGTGGTGCGAACCTAACTCGTATCACGGTGACCTCACCAGGGTACACTATAACTGTGTCCTTCCATCCCATTTCGTTTGGCTCCTGGGGCTTAGGTTGGCCAATTAGGTAGTTATCGCGCGCGTTTTCTTTTGCTAGTTTTTTGAATTTCTAGAAAAAATGGTGGCTTTTTTACC
>CAYFZT010000038.1:3166-12428 GCA_964347555.1 uncultured Candidatus Bathyarchaeia archaeon
TAGAATCAAGAAAATAAGAAACTGTAAGATTTATGAAGAAAAGTTCTTAATTAGTCTAAAGAGGAGTTTCCTTGCCTTACGAATTGGACAAAGTTGATTGGAGAATAATAAACTCTCTTTTAGAAGATGCGAGGAAAACGATCACTCAAATAGCCGCGGATGCAGAGATTTCACGTCCTACAGCGATAAAAAGATTGAAGAGGTTGAGAAAAAACAAAGTTATTAGTCTTGGTGCTGGTGTAAACGTTGCAAAACTGGGGTTCAAATTTGCACTGGTCACTTTCAAGGCAGAGTTTGCAGAGGCTAATCAGAAACTGGAAGAAAGCTTAGTTGCCTGTCCTAGGGTCTTTATGGTCACAGAAACAAGGAGAAACACAAATTTTTTGGCTCTCCTTTACGGTGAGAACATGGAAACCCTCGTATCCGTGATTGACAACTTCAAAAGCTTTCTAGGCATGGAGATTGTCTCTTGGCATCGCTCAAAACAGCCTTTAAAAGTTGAAACATTTAATTTGGAGTTATTTCAAAAGAAAAGGGAACTTGCACCCTGTGGGAGAAAATGCAAGAATTGCTCTAGTTACCAAAGTCTAGAATGCCTTGGATGCCCTGCAGTGACCGAGTATAGGGGACCTTTATTAAGGACAGTTTAGTTCCTGTTTTCGCAACACTGTCTCTCAGGTTTAGCTTTTGTGAGTACGTATAAAAAGACATATTTCGCAATAATTTTATATGAACCAGATTCGCTACCACGTTCAAGAGGAACGTACGATGAAGGTTGCAATTGTAGGAGTCGGTCAAACACTTTTCACCGGGAACTGTGGCGTAAACATCCGAGAGCTTTGCTTCGAAGCTTTCAAAGAATCTCTAGAAGACTTAAATCTCACACCTAATGAGATAGAAGCCTCCATAATCTGCTCAGCCCCAGAATATGACAGGCAGAGGTCTCCAGCAGGACTCATAGCGGAATATCTAGGTTTAAATCCACAACCAACATTCCTAGCTGAATCTATCTGCTCTTCAAGCAGTACCGGCGTAAAAGTCGCCTACAGCTTCATAAAGGCAGGTCTTCACGACACAGCTGCGGTCATAGGCTTCCAAAAGATGTCCGAAATATCGTCAGCTGAAGTGCAAGAAAGAATGGGTAGAGGCGCAGACATCCAATGGGAATCACCCTTCGGCACCATGATGCCAGCTGGCTACGCAATGTTTGCCCGTGCCCACATGCAAAAGTATGGAACCACAGAAGAGCAGCTAGCAAAGGTTAAGGTGAAAAGCGGAAAATACTCACTCTTAAACCCTAAGGCTATGTATAGAAGAGCCGTAACTTTGGAAGAATGCTTGAAAGCTAGAGTTATAGCAAGCCCGTTAAAGATGTTTGACTGCTGCGCAAACGCCGATGGAGCTTCCTCCATAATCTTAGCAAGCGAAAAGAAAGCAAAGAAGATAACAGACACTCCAGTTTGGGTGGCTGGAATAGGCTCCGCTAGCGACACACAGTCCACAACGGGCAGAACTAACCTAACAGGTCTAAACTGCGCCGTTGAGGCTGGAAAACAGGCTTACAAGATGGCACAGATAACGCCGAAAGATGTGGACGTGGCAGAGGTCCACGACTGCTTCTCGATAGCTGAAATCATGGCCTATGAAGACCTCGGCTTCTGCAAAAAAGGCGAAGGAGGAAAGTTAATCGAGGATTCCCAGACGTATCTAGGCGGTAAAATCCCTGTGAACATCGATGGCGGTCTGTTGTCTAAAGGACACCCGATAGGCGCCACAGGAGGCTCCCAGATCAGAACTATCGTGCTCCAACTCCAGGGAAGGGCAGGAAAAACACAGGTAGACGACGCTGAAGTCGGCTTAGTTCACAATATTGGAGGAGTTGGACTGTACGGAAACGTGACAATACTCAGAAGGTGACTACTGTGAGTTTTGAAAAATTCGGAAAGATCGGATATATCTCGGAGACAAAAGTAGCGGATTTCGTAGAGTACTTGGAGAAAGGAAGAATCATGGCAACCAGATGCCGTAAATGTGGACAGCTCTTCTTTCCTCCGAGGGCTGATTGTCCAGATGATCTGTCAACGGACATGGCATGGAAGGAGCTAAATGGAAGATGTAAACTGCTCACATACACCACGGCGTATTTCGCACCTACTGGTTTCCAAGAGGATCTGCCATACACCTTGGCGTTAGCACGTTGCGAAGAAGGCGTGAATGTGTACGCTCGTTTGAACAAAGACATCAACGAAAAAGAAGTGCACATTGGCATGGATCTTAGACTTACGCCGTTGAAGTTACCTAACGGTAGAATCACCTACGAGTTCAAGAAAGCGTAAATTTGACACATGAGAAGATGTGGAGTGGTTTTGATATGAGTCCTCATGAATCAGTTAAGTTCGGTGTGGAAGGTCCCAACTATCCTTGGGAGGTAATATGTGATACAGCTCTCCTCGCTGAGAAGATTGGATTTAACTCCTATTGGATGCCTGATCACTTGGTGGCTACTGGAGTCAGGCGATGGGATGCCTTGGAGGCTTGGAGTACCCTTTGTGCCCTTGCTTTGAAGACCAAGCGAATCAAGCTTGCCAGCGGTGTAAGCGACACTTATCGTTGTCATCCAGCGGTTTTGGCTCAGAAGGCTGCAACTTGCGATGTTCTGTCAAACGGTCGGGCGATACTTGGGATAGGGATAGGAGAAGCGATGAATCTGGTGCCTTTTGGCATCGCTTACGACAAACCGGTGGGGAGAACAATTGAAGCCATCAAAATTATTCGAAGATTGTGGAGTGAAGAGTTTGTTGATTTTGAAGGGAAGTATTACAAGTTGAATAATGCTGTTCTGCAACCTAAGCCTTCGGTGCCGATATCGGAAGCAAAATATCGGTCCTCTGTTCCATTGTTCATCGCTGCGAGTTCTCCTAGAACTTTAAGGGTGGTAGCCAAATATGGCGATGGATGGCTGCCTGCAAACTTAGTACCTGAGGAATACAAAGAGAATCTTCGAAAGATAAGGGAAACCGCCAAAAAAAAACATGGGAGAAATCCTTCAGAGATAGAGCCCGCTCATTTCATGTACGTGGTTGTCGCTAAGGATGCCGAAACCGCCAAAAAAGCTATGATGTTATCTGGGAAAATGATGCTACTTTCCAGACCGAGAATACTTGAGAAGATCGGATTCCAGCCATCGACATACGATTTTGAAATGACCTTTAAACTCGTTTTCCCAAGGGACGCCGAATCTTGGCTAGCGAAATCGAAAGAGTTGCCCGATGAAGTTATTGAAAAGGCACCATTCCTCTACGGAACGCCAGATGACATAATAGATAAACTTGGCAAATTCGTCAAAGCTGGTTGTCGCCATTTCGTTATAAATTTTCAAGTCTCACCGAGAATTCTAAGGGAAACATGTCAGCTTTTCGCTGAAAAAGTCATACCCTACTTCAAGCAGAAACAGGTGAAGACGTAGTAAGGCCGAAACTTTGTTAGAAGGCTTTGTTTTTCTTATTTGATGAGTCTTTTCTTCATTAGGTTTATTGACAGAACGAAGAAGACAGGGGTTACTGCTAGCAGCCAAGCAAGGTTAAGAAGCAAGCTAAGTTCAGGTTTGCCTAAAGTTAATGCTCGAGCTAATGTTACTGCATGGGTTAATGGTAGAAAGAGCTGTGCAAAGACCTGCAGAGAATTTGGCAGAGCTGTTATTGGGAAGAATGTACCGCTGAGGAGGAACATGGGTGTTATGAAGAGAAAAGCTGGATAGTCGAAGTGGTTTATGCTTGGCGATATAGCTGTAAAACACATAGCTACGGCTGAGAACAAGAGTCCTACGAGAAAGGAGATCGGGGGAATCAGCAGAAACAGTGGGCTGGGAGCCAAACCGAAAGCGGCTACTACGCCTAAGACTATTGAAGAGTTGATCAGGCTTTTGGTTGCGCCCCAGAGGAGCTCGCCGGCTATAACCTCTTCTAGGTTGACAGGTGTGGCTATTATGGCGTCAAAAGTTTTTTGATAATACATGCGCACGAAGGAGCCATAGGTGCATTCGTAGAACGAGGAAAACATCATGGAGATAGATACTAAAGCTGGGGCGATAAACTGAATGTAAGGCTGACCCTCGATTTGCTGAACAAAGCCTCCAAGTCCAAAGCCTAAAGCTAACAAGTAAAGTATGGGCTCGAGAAGGGGTGGAAGGAAACTTGTCTTGTAAGTTTTCATTAGGACATCTCTGTCTCTCATCCACACTTTCCAAACGCGGTAACTGAGTTTAGGTATTCGAAAATACGAGGCTATGTCGCCTAACTTCATTCTCTCAGTCGCCTTCCAGTTAGTTTTAGAAAGACATCTTCAAGGTTGGCATCTCTGATCACAGCAGTCTTGAAAGAGGCATCCTTCAACATCCTAGCAAAAACTCCTCTGGATCTGTTGGTGAAAACATGAATTTTTTCGCCTACTACATCTAGTCGAGCGCCAGGAAAAGTTTGTTTCAAGAGCTGCATCGCCTTTTCGTTGTATGCGACTTCTAGCACTTCTTCGCCTACATGTTTTCTTATCAATTCCAGGGGCTTGCCTTCTTCGATGATTTTCCCATAATCCATGATGATCAATCTGCCGCAGAGTTGTGCTGCCTCATCCATATAGTGTGTAGTCAAGACAATAGTTACTCCTTGTTTTTGCAGACTCCGAATTTTGTCCCAGATGAGATGACGAGCCTGCGGGTCTAATCCAGTTGTAGGCTCATCTAGAATCAGTATCTGCGGCTCGTTTAGCAAGGCTCTTGCTAAGATCAATCTTCGTTTCATACCAGCGGATAAATTTTCAATTATGACGTCTCTTTTTTCTTCCAACATGACGAATTTGAGCAACTCGTCTGCTCGCCTTTTGGCTTCGGCTTTGGGAATGTCAAAGTAGCGGGCGTAGACTACGAGATTGTGGAAAACGGTGAAGTCGGGATCTAAATTGCTTTCTTGAGGAGCTACACCAATTACCTTTTTTATCTCTCTTCCATTTTCGGCAACGTTCATGCCTGCCACGGTTAGCTTACCTGAAGTTAACGGCAAAACGCAGTGAATCATCTTCATGGTTGTTGTTTTGCCCGCGCCGTTTGGTCCAAGGAATCCAAAGCATTCGCCTTTAAGAATCTTGAAGTTAATGCTGTCCACTGCCATTAGATCGCCAAACTGCTTAGTCAAATCTTCTGCTTCAATGAGAACCTCTGACTTCATTTAGCGTCTATGCTCCACTTATTCATAGTCTAAACTGCTCTCTTAAGAAAATTTTTCTTAGCAAGAAGGGATACTTGTTAGAGGAAGTTAGAAGAGTTGATCTCTTTTTATCCATTCTGGGAACCATTGGTAATACTTTGACGATTTGGCTTTTTTCAATCCTTCATATGTTGCCTTTGCCAGTGCTGTGTTGCCTCGTCTGTCTTTATACAGCTTAACGAGACCTTTAGCTTCAAGCGAAGTCAACAGCTTATCCAGTTGTTCGTCGCCTACATCAGCAAACTTCTCTTTCATGTCCTCTCTACTCATGTACAACCCAGGATTTACACAGTAGTCTTCAGCTAGAAGTTCTAGCATGGTTTTCTCGTTGACTTCAGTTTTGACCATTGGCTTTGTTGTTGAGATTGGCACGCCAAGTTTGGGGTGTATTCGCCGATGAGGCATTTTTAGCTCGTTTCTCATTGCTCGTGTTCCTTGCCTGAAGAGTACCATTCTCATGACTTCGCTTGTTCCGGCGCCCAGTTGGTTGACTTTAGCGTCTCGCATGAAAGTTTCTAAGGGATAGAACCGGGTCCAGCCGTCTCCACCCATCACTTGTTGTGCATCTATGACTAGTCTTTCGTAGGCTTCTGAAGCGTAGAGTTTAGCCAAGGTAGCTTCCATTACGGCTTCCTGTTTCATATCCGTTAAATAGGCTGAGTAATAGGTGAGCAGTCGGGCAGTTTGCATTCTTGCGAACATGTCTGCGATTTTGAACTGGTTTACTTCAAGGTCAAATGTAGGTCTGCCAAACTGCAAACGCCTTTGAGAATGCCCAACCGCGTATCTTATTGCTTCTCGCATCGGACCTAACATTCCAGCTGCGAAAAGGTTGCGTTCAAAATTAAGCCCGTCCACGAGTACTTTCCAGCCGTCGCCTTCAGCTCCAAGTCGGTTTTTAACAGGCACTCTTGCGTTGTCAAAGCTTAAGTAACCGTTAGGTAAGCCTATCCAGCCGCCGAGCTCGTTAATTTTTTCCACTGTAAAGCCTGGTGTACCTTTTTCCACAATGAAGGCGCTCAAGTGGTTATATTTGGCTACGTCTTCTGGCCGATTGCTCGTCTTGGCGTAGACGCAGTAGATGCTTGCCACACCAGCGTTAGTGATGAACCGTTTTTTGCCGTTTAACGCGTATTCGTTGCCTTGCAGCGTCGCTGTCGTTTCTATGCCAGCTGCGTCAGAGCCGATAGCTGGTTCGGTTATGCAGATGGCGCCAAGCTTTCCTTTAACAATCTGGGGTAGCCAGCGTTTCCGCTGTTCTTCAGAGCCGAACTTTATAAGTTGCTCCACACCGCCAAACATGGTTACTGAATAGGCGCCAACCAGCGCAGAGCATATGCGGCTTAACTCTTCAGCTACTATGCAGCAGCCTGTCACGCCAGCGTTCATGCCACCGTAGGCTTTAGGTATAAGCGCACCAAACCAACCCTTATCTGCAACGGCTTTTAACAGGTCTTTTGGAAACTCCTTTGTCCAAGATATCTCCTCTCCAAGGGAAAGGTTCTCATCCGCAAACCTTCGAGCTTCGTCAGCCAGCTTCTTCTGCTTCTCATCCCACCAAGGATAAGGCTCCATAATCTTTTCACTCCACATGAGATTAACATGTAAAATCTTTGACAACACTTAAAACTTTGCTAGGTTTTGCTTCTTGAAAAGTTTTACTTGAAGGTATGCAAAAGCTCTATTAATTGAGAGTGAGCATTTCTAACGGGATTTGCATGACCATAACTCAAAAGTTCAAGATTAAAAAAATAAGAAAAAGAGACGGTAGAATAGTTGACTTCAACCCCGACAAAATTGCAGAAGCCATATGGAAAGCAGCTAAGGCTGTTGGCGGCAAAGACCGATCGCTGTCGGTGAAATTGGCTGAAACAGTTGTAGAGACACTTGAAAAACGACTTCAGCCTGAAGAAATTCCCAACGTCGAGCAGGTTCAAGACATCGTTGAGCAAACCCTCATAGAGAAGGGACATGCAAGAACAGCTAAGACTTACATTTTGTACAGGCAAAAAAGGGCTGAGATAAGGAAGGCTAAGGCTCTGCTCGGCGTAGAAGACGAGCTTAAGCTTCCCTTGAACGCCATACTTGTTCTTGAAAGACGCTACTTAAGGAAAGACGAACGTGGCAGAGTGATAGAATCCACGGGTCAACTCTTCAGAAGAGTCGCAAAAGGCATCGCTGCCATAGAAAAACGCTACGGAAAAAACGATGCCGAAATGGCAAAGTTTGAGGAAGCCTTCTACACGATAATGGCGAATCTTGAGTTTGTCCCAAATTCCCCAACATTGATGAATGTTGGCACCGACCTTGGACAACTCAGCGCTTGTTTCGTTTTGCCGATTGAAGATTCCATTGGAAGCATATTCGACACCTTAAAAGCAACTGCGCTAATTCACAAAACCGGCGGTGGAACAGGCTTCTCCTTCTCGAAGCTAAGACCCCGTGGCGATGTTGTTCAGACCACTGGAGGCATCGCGTCTGGCCCAATATCCTTCGCAAAAATCTTTGACACTGCAACCGAAGTCATAAAGCAAGGCGGACGAAGACGAGGAGCCAACATGGGTATCCTACGTGTGGACCACCCAGAAATCTTGGATTTCATCGTTGCAAAAGAGAGAGAAGGCATCCTGAGAAACTTCAACATTTCAGTTGCTGTGACAGACAAGTTCATGAAAGCCGTGGAGAAAGACGCTGAATTTGAGTTGATTAATCCTCGAAATGGAGCAGCAGTAGAAAGTCTGAGCGCCAGAGTGATTTGGAACCTAATAGTAATGATGGCTTGGAAAAACGGTGAGCCAGGCGTTATCTTCATAGATACAATAAATCGGCACAATCCAACTCCGCTTCTTGGGGAGATTGAGTCCACTAATCCATGTGGGGAACAGCCCCTCCTACCCTACGAATCCTGCAATCTAGGAAGCATCGACGTCAGCAAATTTGTAACTGAAAAGAAGGAGATAGAGTGGGGCCACCTAAGAGAAGTTGTAAAACTGGCTGTGAGATTCCTCGACAACGTCATAGATGCTAACGTTTACGTTCTGTCTCAGATAGAAAAGATTACCAAGGGAAATCGAAAGATAGGTTTAGGAATAATGGGCTTCGCTGACATGCTAATCAAGATGGGCATACCTTACAATTCGGAAAAAGCCCTAGAGACCGCTGAGCAGCTCATGAAGTTCATAACCAGCGAAGCGAGAAAAATGAGCGTGGAACTGGGAAAAGAGAAAGGAAGCTTTCCAAACTTTAAAGAAAGCATCTTAGCGAAGAGATATCAGGCGATGCGAAACGCCACTGTGACAACAATTGCTCCAACAGGAACAATAAGCATTATTGCAGGCTGCTCTCAAGGAGTAGAACCCCTCTTCGCCATCTGCTACGTACGTGAGGTTGCCGAAAGCTTAGGTAGAAGCCTCGTAGAGGTCAACCCCATATTTGAAAACATAGCCTTAAAGGAGGGCTTCTACAGCGAGGAGCTAATGAAGACCATTGCAAGAAAAACATCAATTCAAGACGTGAAAGAGATTCCGGAGCACATTCGAAAACTCTTCATAACAGCCCACGACATTAACGCCGAATGGCATGTTCGCATGCAGGCAGCATTTCAGAAATACACAGAAAACGCAGTTTCGAAGACTATCAACTTCCCGAATTCAGCTACACCTCATGACATTGAAAAGGCGTTTTGGCTTGCCTATAAACTGGGGTGCAAAGGAATAACCGTTTACAGGCATGGAAGCAGAGAGGTGCAGGTTTTACGACCAATTGAAAGTGAAGGCACGGTTGCAAATTATAGTCAAATCTGTCCAACCTGCGTTTAGCCCCTAGCTTTCGTTTTTCTGTTTATCTTATCAAAGGAGTTTTTTGAATGACTAGAAAATGGGGCACAGTTTACCTGTACACAGGTGAAGGCGCTGGAAAGACAACCAACGCTTTAGGCTTGGCGCTTAGATGTCTAGGTCACGACTACAAAGTGACAATCATCCAGTTTCTGAAATGGTGGAAAA
>CAYFZT010000039.1:0-8096 GCA_964347555.1 uncultured Candidatus Bathyarchaeia archaeon
CACAAAGCAAATCACAGTCGGGATTCTCCTTCTCGAAAGGACAGCGATAACAATATGGAGGATACGCGAAGGATACTCCTGGAAGGTACGGTCCCATGTCATACTTTCTTCGCCCAGATTGGCCTGTGACACTCAGAGTGCCGAGGGTTCTTCCATGAAATGAGCACATCAAGGCGATTAGCTCAAATTTTTTGGTATATTTTCGAGCAAGCTTTATGGCGCATTCAATGGCTTCGGCTCCGCTGTTGCCAAAGAAGGTCTTTTGTAGAGGTGGCGGTGTGATTTTTGCCAGTTTCTCGGCTAGCTCTATTGCTGAAGGTATATAATACACGTAGGTGCAGGCGTGTACTAGTTTCTTTGTCTGCTCAATAGCGGCATTTATGATATCAGGATGAGAGTGACCTGCATTTACAACTGAGATTCCTGAGAAACAGTCTATGTACTCTTTTCCAGTAACATCCTTTATGACAGCTCCCTTTGCCTCAGAGATTACTACAGGTTGAAACTTGGTTATCATGCTTGTTATTAGATATTTACCTGCCTTCTGTATGATTTCCTTTTTCTTTTCCATAGCAATTACCTACCTTTATTACATGTTTAGATTAATTTCAATATAGCTGATATTTATGTGTTGCATTGCTTTAAAGAGATGGCACATTTTAGAAATTTATCCAAAACTCGCTCACATAATTGAAGAAAGTCGAAAGAGTGAGATATTTGAGCGGTATACCAGTAAAAGTTTAAGAATAGTTACTCCGCTTTTAGGGCTTATGGAGAATATAGCATGAAAGTGCTTGTAATAGGAGGATACGGAGCTCAAGGCTCCGTAATATGCACCTATCTTGCAAGAAGCCCGGATGTTTCTGAGGTTGTTTGTGCCGGAAGAAGCTCGGAGAAGGCAAAGCGACTTGTCGATAGGCTCAAAAGCAATAAGGTGAGGGGACTAGAACTTGATGCGAATAAAGTAGAGAGGTTGAAGAGCGCTGCAGAGGGCATGGATCTAATTGTGAACTCGACTGCCCCTAGATACAACCTTATGATAATGGATGCAGCTTTGAAAAGTGGTGCTCACTATCAAGATCTCGCTTCAGGACCCACTATTATACCAATGGATCAGTTTGTTTTGAAACAACTAGAACGAAGCAGAAAATATCAGGAGGTTGGATTAACTGCTCTGATCAACACGGGTTCATCTCCAGGCGTCATTAACGTATTGGCAAGACACGCTGCGGACAAACTTGACAAAGTGGAAGAAATAAAGATAAGATATACTGGTTTCATGAAAACAAAAGAGCTTATCTCACTTTGGTCGCCTGAAACCGCGTGGGCTGACATGGCAGAGGAGCCCTTTCTTTTCGAAAATGGAGAGCTGAAACGAGTTCCACAATTCAGTGGCCAAGAAGTATATGTGTTCCCCAAGCCCTTTGGACCACAAACAGTTGTTCATCATCACCACGAAGAAGTTGTAACATTACCAAGGTTCATAAGAAAAGGTTTGAAATATGTAGACTTCAAGATGGGTGACGCCGATATACTTACTGCAAAAGCCATCTGGGAACTTGGCCTCTTAAACAACAAAGCTGTCAACGTTAAAGGGGCAGAGATATCGCCAAGAGACGTTTTCCTCTCTCTAGTTCCACCTCCTCTTACAATGGAGGAAGTGGAACAAAAAATCAAGGAAGGGATTCTGGTTGACGCCGCTGAATGTGGCATGATACTGGTCACCGGAGAAAGGGGAAGCAAAAGGATACGGTACACGTATGAGTGGCCTTCATTAAGTATTCGCGAAGCCAACAAGATAATACCTGGAGTAACTCAAGAGTCCTATGCTACAGGTGTTCCAGCGGCAATCTTTGCTTGGATGCTTGGAAAAGGAGAGATAAAAACCGCAGGTGTCATTACTCCAGAGTGCCTAGGACTTAACGTAAGGAACATGTTCTTTGCAAAGCTTTCAGAGATGAAAATGCCTGTGTATGAAACAATTGAGAAAATCCTTTCTTAGATGTCGCAATTTTGCATCTGTTTGTTACTTATTCATTACCTCTAGCGTTCCCCTTTTGAATGTCTTGAGGAAGAAAAAAGGGTGCATTTGAGAATCATAAATCAACGATGAACATCTTTCCAAAGCAAGATTTTCATGTTGCCGTTCATCAGTTTCTGAATCTGCGCGTTTGCAAATTGGTTTATGTATTCTTGCAGATGCGTTGTTGCGACTGTGTAAGCACGTGTGTCAATGAACAAGGTAGATGAAGGCTTTCTTTCCCAGAAGGCTCTTAGCATTTCAGCAAGCTGTGCTTCACTTCTTGCTCCAGCATCAAACGCGATCAACTCTATTACGAAGGGGGCGTAGGAACTTATTTCTGTGTTTGGGCCTGAAAGAACTTCCCACTTTGGGTCATCCCAAAGTTCAATGAATGTTTGCCATTGACCATTTAGAAAAGAGAAATCGCCAACATCTTCGAGTTCTCTAAAATGTTTGTATCCGTTTTTCCTAGCTTCAGCTCGTCTGTCAAGTACTTTCTCAATGGCTTTATCCTTGTCGAAGTAACCATTGGGCAAATATTCTTGGGCTAGGCTTCTCATAAGCAGATTGCCATTCTTTTCATGTGTTTTGGCATCAATTCCATACTCCTTCAGCCTTGCCCTGACAATCGTTCTCTCCTCTTCAGGGTAAGTATAGTCTACTAGATCCCCGTTCTCTAGTCCTTCTCTTATAAAGTCCGAGAAAAGCTTCATCTTATCCACAGCTGGTGTATACGTTACAACAGCAACTTCTCCTTCCCTCATCTTAAGTGCGGACCCAAATTCAGAGGCTAACTCATAGATCTTCTTTATGTCCCCACACTCTTGACATTCATAGTTTTCCTGTAGACCGCCATTCCTTGAGGAAACAGTGATTCTAATCAACACATGCTCTGTCTTTCTGCCGCATTTTTTACATCGAAGGAAAATATATGGTCTAAAGATGGGAATAGTCATAACATTCCACTTCAATTTGATGTCCGAGACAGATTTCGGTTTAAATCGTATTAAGACATTATGAACTCCAAATACAGTTTTCAATTTCTGTTTTAACATGAAATCAAAAACTTAAAATTGCCTAGATCGCATGTTCAAAAAAGTTTGAAATATCTGATCAACAAAGTATAGCCTTCGGAGAGTACATAAGTGTCAGTCAAGGTTTTAATTGTGTACGATTCAGAGACTGGAAGCACAGAGAAGATGGCCTTTGCGGTAGCGGAAGGCGCGAGACAGGTGAGTGGGACCAAAGTTGTGGTTAAGAAGGCTGATAGAACAAAACTGAAGGATCTCTTAGACGCGGATGGAATAATAATGGGTTCACCTACCTATTTTGGGCAAATGTCAGCTAAACTCAAGGCTCTTCTTGACGAATCCGTGAAGATTCATGAAAGGCTTGAGGGAAAGGTTGGCGCAGCCTTCACCAGCGCTGGTGGAACTGCAACTGGGGCAGAGACAACCTTGCTCTCCATATTAGAAGCCTTGCTCATACATGGGATGATCGTTCAGGGTCGGTCAGACGATAAGCATTATGGTACTGCAGCCGTTGAATCACCAGATGAAGAAGAACTTAGGTTCTGTAGAGATCTTGGGAAAAGGACAGCCAGTCTGGCAATGAGACTGAAAGGCGCACGCATATAAATCAACCCTCGTATCTTTGCATTCTCTTTGATTTTGCTACTTCTCGCAAAACAGTTTATTTGCTTTTCAGCTTTTTCCGCGCTATTTCTTTGGCTGTGTTTTCAAATATTTCTAGGCCTTTGTCTACCAGTTCTCTTCTGATTATGAGAGGTGGAGCCATTCTCACAGTTGACATTCCACCAGTTATCAATAGGACTCCACGTTTCCAAGCTCGTGTGATGAGTTCCTTGGCCTCTACTGAAGCAGGTTCTTTGGTTTTAAGATCTCTAACAAGTTCAACGCCAATCATTAGTCCTCTTCCTCTAACATCTCCTATCAACTGATTGTCTTCCTGCATTTCCCTGAGTCTTTTTAACATGTAGTCACCCATCTTTGCAGCTTTTTTAACAAGATTCTCTTCTTCTATGACGTCAAGTACTGCCATCGCGGCGGCACAAGACACGGGGTTGCCGCCTGTTGTGACGCAGTGAGAGCCAGGGTCCCAGTCCATTATTTCAGCTTTTGTCATAGTTGCGCTAAGGGGCATGCATCCTCCACCGATTGCTTTTGCCATTGTCATCACATCGGGTATTATGCCGTCGTGTTCTATAGCCCACATTTTTCCAGTTCTACCCACGCCTGTGTGAATTTCGTCTACTATCATGAGTAAGCCATACTTGTCAGCCAGCTTACTTAATCGCTGAAGGTATCCTTTTGGCGGAGGGATGTATCCGAATTCTCCTTGAATTGGCTCTACAACGAAGCCAACAGTGTCTTCCGGAGAGATGTATTTGCTCAGAACCCATTTTTCGATGAAGTCCACACACCAAAAATTGCATTCTGGATAATTCATCTTGAACGCACATCTGTAGCAGTAGGCGTATGGAACATGGGAGACCCCATACATCAAAGGATGGAAATATTTCTTATGGGCAGGATTGCTTGCGGCAAGTGCAATGGACCCGTGGGTTCTACCGTGGAAGGCTCCAATAAAGGCTAGAAACAACTGCTTTCTCGTGTGCCACTTTGTCACTTTCAAGGCAGCTTCTATTGCTTCTGTGCCGCTGTTTGCAAAGAAAAACTTTTTCGGGAAGTTTCCAGGCGTAATTTTGGCGAGTCGTTCGGCTAATTCTACTGGTTCAGTGTAGTGGAAATCGGTGTAGGAATAATGCATGAACTTTGAACATTTTTCTTGAATTGCCTTTACCACTTTGGGGTGACATTGTCCGACGTTTAAGACGGCTATTCCAGAGTTGAAGTCGATATATTCGTTTCCGTCTACATCTCTCACTACAGATCCCTTTCCGTCTTTAATTACCACTGGATAGTAAAACGGTCGATTATATGGTGAGAGAACCGCTTCGTCACGTTCAATCCATTCAGTTGATTTGGGCCCAGGAGGTTTTACAACTATTTTCGGTATCTTTTTGTTTAACAAAGAACAGTCTCCTATGTTTTGATATTAGCATGTGAAAGATTTACACATAATACTTTTTCGTAAATTTCATATTTAAAATGAGTTATGATTTGGGAACCGGACCCATACTAGTGAGCGATAGTAGCGCTGATGTCAAATGCGACGCCCAGCCACAAGGCACAAATGGAAAAATCCGGATTAATTGGTGAGTTCATCTATCAAGTTTTCGCTAAATCGTGCGAATCTCGTGTATAGTTTCCACAAGGATTAATATACTGTATCTCGGTCATGTGCAATGGAGAGCTTTTAAGAGCGTAAGCTCGTAAAACGGAATAAGGTCAGGATATTATGAAGATATGTGTGATTGGAGCTGGCGCCCAAGGATCAATCATAGCTAAAATCCTTGCAGAAGATCCCGAATTTGATGAAGTTGTCTTAGCAGACATAAATACGAAAATTCTGCAAAGAGCAACCCAGAAGATCAATAGTGGTAGACTGACGACTAAGCAGGTAGACGCGGGCAACTTAGATGATCTTGCAGAGTTGCTGAAAAGAGCCGACATTGCCATAAACGCCACACTAACCAAGTACAACCTAGCCATTTTCAATTCAGCGTTGAAGTATGGAGCCAATTACATAGACTTTGCTGAAGATTGGCCACTGATAGAAAAGTTCTCGAAACAACTTCAAACAAGCGAAAAATGGAAGAAAGCTGGACTCACTGCTCTAAAGCATCAAGGAATAACCCCAGGAGTTACCAACGTACTCGCAAGATACGCCGCAGACCAACTTGACAGAGTTGATGAGATACACATAAAATCTGCATGGTGGATGCCATCAAGAAGAAAAAAAGGACTTGTCCCTACGTGGTTACCTGGCTGGTCTGTTGAAACAGCATTGTTGGAATGGTCTGCGAATCCAATAGTGTACGAGAATGGCGAATACAAAACATATCCGCCGTTTAGTGGCGTTGAAACTCACATGTTTCCAATGCCAATGGGGTCACAAACACTTTGTCTAGTAGAACATGAAGAGGTTGTGACACTACCCGACTTCATCGGCAAAGGTGTAAAATATGTGGATTTCAAAATGACGCCTGACATCGTAGCAGGAATTTTAGTGAATCTGGGTCTTGTAGACTCAACGCCTATAGAAGTAGAAGGAGCAAGAGTGAAACCCTTAGATGTTTTGCTCAAACTGACAAAACCTGCATTAGAACAGATCATGGAAATGGAGATGTCTCCTGAAATTCACCAACTTGGTGAGGAAGAAGTTTTTTCATGTCTTGTAGTGCAGGTAAAAGGAGAAAGAGACGGTATGAGGGTGGAGGAGTACGTCTATCTAGACACTTCAGTTTCTGATATGCGTGAATGGTTGCGCCGATACGGTACGACTAATGGTTTTGTTCCTATTCCAGCAGCGGCGGCTGCAAAGATGATCGCTAGCGGGGAAATCCATACTAGAGGAGTTATTGTTCCAGAATGTTTGGATCCGGAACCCTTTCTGAAAAAAGTTAGCGAGATGGGATTAGGTGTGTTTAGGAGGATCACCAAAAAGCAGGTTGGATAAATACCGGGTTCTGATTTGCTCGCGAACCTATTTAGACACGAAAACGACGGTAATTGTTAGGTTAACATCTAACACATTCCTAACATTTTAAAATGTAGTACATTTTGTACTACAAAATAAGCCTAATCTAAGCTCCTTCTCTGATTTTAAGCGAATCTTAATGGATGTAGTACATTTCAATTTTTGTTAGATTTTCTTCTGTTTACCCGATGGTTTTTGTACTACATTTTGTTTGACAATTCTATGTCAAGGTAAACTTTTGCTTTTTGATGTGGAAATGGAGGAAAGGAACGAACAAACGTCAAACCGCGTCTTTACTTATGTCAAAGTATGCTCAAATATGCATGTCTCCATATCCACTATTCCGCTTAAAGTTTCGAGGGTTAGATCTCATTCACTGCGCGCGCGCAGAGGCAGCTCCTTTTTGGAATATTTCTGATTAGTCATTCTCTTGATCTTCAGAAATCTTCCCAAGCCTTTTTCAGTTTCTTTTTCACAGACATTTATTTCTCCTTCGAATATGCCCACAATTGCACGAACCTTTTGTTGAGGATGAATCTCAGGATCCAAAACTGCCAACGTTGTAAAGCCTTTTGACTTCAAAGTCGGAATCAATGCATTTAGCCACTTTCTAGTTTGAACTGTGCGATGCTGCAGTAAAACATCTGAAACGATCTCGATGCAAATCCTTCTTGGACTCTTTATTGACTTGTCCAGTCTGCGAAAAGCCGAGGACAAAGCAATATTGACGTCAGTCAGATTTTCCACGCCTTTCAGCTTGAACACATTAGGCATGTCTTTGATGATTTTGTCTGCTTGAGGATTACAAACGAACACGTAGAAACTTGACTGAAATTCCTCGGCAAGGCTCTTGACTTCACTTGTTACGTTTGTAACAATATGAAACGTGATTTGACCTGCTGCAGTTCCTGCATCAAGAAAATTCTTGATTAGTAAGTCTCTTTCGTCGCAGGAAGGTGAAGTCAAAGTAACTGAATAGTTTCGAGGTATTCCGCCATACAACAAGTCATCAAGTTCGTTATATCCGGTTGTAATGTGGCTTGGCAGAACAATCTCCGGAACCATCGGTACAAACTTAGGCTTGACCATTTCACGTCCAGCTTCGACGTAAATCATTTTTGACCTTACTTTCTCTATGTCTTTCCTAGCTCCGATTTCTTGTAATATTTCTAATGCTTGGTTGAGCATTTTGTTTGCTTTTTCCCTGTCGCCTTCTCGGTCTCTTTCTAGGTACACTCGAGCGTATTCATAGAGTACACGGCTGGCGAAGAAGTAGACATTCCATCGCCTCGCATCCAGAGCCTCGAACTCCTGAAGGCTCTTTCTGAAATGTTTGATAGATTCTCTCCATTTCTTCTGCGCACGAAAAAGCATTGCTTTACATAAATGCGCCGTAGCTATGAGATCTTTGTCCTTTTCTTCGAGAGCAAACTTGTGCAGGTTATCAATT
>CAYFZT010000039.1:8106-12372 GCA_964347555.1 uncultured Candidatus Bathyarchaeia archaeon
TTAGTTTCTTGGCTTTCTCGATTTCCCCAAGCTCCACATACGTCAGAATCAGAAATGGAGAGGCCCACATTTTTGAGTATTTTGCTCCAGCTTTTCCGCAGACATCATACGCCTTTCGAAAGTATTCCTTTGCTTTGGCGTGCTCCCCTTTGTCAAAAAACAGCCATCCGAGAAAAATGTAACTACTGATCATTTGATAAAACTCGTTTAGCTTTTGAGAAATGCTCAAAGCTTCCTTGCAGTATTTCTCGCCCTTGTCCCACTCGCCTAAAACCTTGTAAGCAAATCCAAGACGACCCTTAGAAAAGGAAAGATTAGGCATGTTGGCAGCTTTTGTATCTAGTGCAACTGATTCTTCTGCTAGGCGAAGTGCCTTTTTTATATTTCCCATGCCAATATAAATCTGTGCCAGATTGGTGCCAATCCAAGACTGTAAGGAGATATGTCCTACTTTTTTTGCCAGTTTTAACCCTTTTTCGTAACATTCTAAGCGTCTTTCATTTTCCTCTGCGGCAAGCACTACAGCAAGGTTATTATATGCACGCAATGCGGCCTCGGTGTAACCGTTATTAAGTGCCATCTCCAATGCTCTCTCCAAGCATTCAAGGGCTTTCTTCCTGTTGCCAGTGTAAATGAAAATCGTTCCCAGGGTGACATACGAACTTACGATAACCTCAAAGGCGTTCAGTTTTCTTGCAAGCTCAAGCGCTTTCTTAGCCCAAGAAAGAGCTTTAGCCATATCTTCAGTACGATAATACATGTGAGCAATGTCCTCATAGAGGCTTGCCAATTCAACGCTTGCAGGCTCAGTTTCCAAAATCTTCAATGCCTTATTATGGTGCTCTTCAGCCTTTCCTGCATCACCCATTTCTTCCCAAAGAACGTTCGCCATTTTACGGAGCAACCTTGCAACCTTTTTCTTCTCATTCAGTTGCTTCCACAACAGCAACGTGTCATTCCAATACGTCATGCAAGCATCATGATCTCCAACGATTTTCCTGATGTCTCCAAGCTGTTCAAGGACACGCCCTCTTTCCCGAAGCTCGCCTTCCTTTTCTTCAAGCAGCCTAAGGGCAGATTGAAAGTAGGAGACAGCGTTGTCATTCGCATAAACATTCGAAGCCTTTTCTCCAGCCTTTAAAAAATAGTCAAGAGCCTTTTCTTTATTTCCGCTCTCAAGAAAGTGAAGGGCTAATTCCCCAAGATGCTCATCAATCTTTTCAGCATACATCTTATCCAATGCAGATCCGACAACACCGTGGAGCTTCTTACGCTTCGAAAAGCTAACCTCTTCATAAACAACATCTCTCACGATAATATCAGAGAAGGAATAAATAACTTCTCCAGAGATAGCCCTCTCACTAAGCAGTCCTGTTTTGAGTATTTTCTCAATTAGTTCCAGCAATTCATCTTCCTCAACCCCAGTAACCCTGCTTATGGCTTCTAATGTGAAATCCTTTCCAATGAAAGAAGCCATGGTTAAGACACGTTGACATCCGTCATCTAACCGACTTATTCTAGTCTTCACGACGTCTTTAACGGTTTCCGGAAACCTGATTCGAGAAACTTCCTTGACATTCCATTTGTTCTTCTCACGATAGATGACTTCCTGTTCTTTTAGAGACTTTATCACTTCTTCAACAAAGAAGGGATTGCCCAGCGTCTTCTCAAAGACAAGCTCGCAAAACTCCTTGGGCACATCATCTTGCTCCAACATCTGCTTAATCATCTTCGAAGCATCATCAAAAGACAGGCGTTTTAGTGAAACGGATTGAACCAAGCGTTCTCTGTTCAGTTCTTTTAACACGGGAGACAAAGGATGTATTTTGCTGATGTGGGTATCACGATAGGCACCAACAATAAGCAAAGACTCTCTGTAGACTCCGCGAGCCAAATAATGTAGCAGCAGAAGCGAAGACTGATCGGACCACTGCAAATCGTCAAGTACAATCATCAAAGGGGCTTCCATAGAAATGTTGGTGGCCAACTGCGCAACCGCCTCAAATAGACGGCTACGTTCATGTTCAGGACTTAATGGCAAAGACTTCGGGATTACCCTAAGCTTTTGGTCAAGTTCAGGAACCAGCTTACAAACTTCAGCTGGATAATATCCAATGACCTTGTACAATTGTTCGGGAGTACAAGCTTTGAAGTAATCTCTAATCACCTCGATCCATAAGACATAAGGAGGAACACCATCCATCCTGAACAACGCTGGACATCTACCAGACAGAACTTGCATGCCACGCGAACGGGCATAAGCCCCTAGCTCTCTAGCCAACCGTGTCTTGCCGATCCCAGCCTCTCCATGTAGAAAAACAACTCCGCCTTTACCATTCGCTGCTCTGTCAGCAGCCTCCCTGAGAACCTGCATTTCCTCATCTCTGTTGATAAGCTGAATCTCCCTTACAGCAACTGAGCGAGAGCTTGGAACAACTCTCGGCTTTTCAGATGGCACAAGAACTACTCCAGTCTAATTTAAACTTACATTCTTAAATCTTAAAAGTATATCTCAGTCAAAATCTACCAGAATTATGCATCGCGCGCGCTTGTTACACTCGTAATTCTTATATTATTTACAAACAATAACGAGTGTTGGTGGTTGAATGGTTAAGGTCAGCACTTTGAATGGAAAGAAAGTAATTACTACAGATGCTTTCAATGTTGGCGAAGTGTCAGGAGCCGAGGTGGACCAGGACCGGTGGAAAATAACACACATAGATGTAAGCTTGACAAAAGAAGCCACAAATGAGCTTGGATTTAAGAAGCCCTTTATGGGTCATATCACTATTTGTGTGCCAGTTAATCTCATTAAAGGGTTCGGCGACGTAGTTACGCTCAAAAAGACAAGGAAAGAACTTAAAGGCATTCCTGAATGTAAACTGAGTTAGCCTGCATTCATGCAACCAACCTTTTTTTCTTTTTTACTCGTACACACATTGTGCGCTTTCAAGCAAAGCAATCTTTCACGTTTTACACCATGCGTTGTTTGCACTCGCATGCCTAAACTACACTAAGCGTCATTTGACGATTGCGCGCGTTCGATAAAATTGTGGTTGGAGAGGGTTGAGTGCGTGCGCGCAAGAAGAAAAAGAAGGGAATTGGGGACTTTTTTCGTGGGAAATTCAGCTTAACGACCAGAAATAGCTGCACTTACAGTAGTGGCGAAGGATAGGAGCGCTGCAGCAATTATAGCCCCGTCAGCATTAGGTTCCCCCAGACCCAGCAGCGAAGCACCAGTACTAACTATCCAAAGAAATATCATGAAAAACACTAGTCCCAGTATAATAGTCACTATTGATGCAACCAACACATGCACAATTGTTGAGACAATCCCTTTTGCCTTTTCAGCCATCATCTTTACCCTCCTTTTTTCTGGAGGTTCAAATTAGATATAAGAGTTGTTGTCCAGGTACTGCGCGCGCTAGCCTCCTAGGCATAACCAACTACTTATAACCGCCTTATTATCTATAAACGCTATAATGGTGTTGAGGCATGTTAAGGAAGATACCACGTACTATGTCTACTCAGCACCCCGACAATGCTTGTGTCCCCCTCTGGTGCCAGGATAAAGTAATTGAGGCGGATGCTGAAGTTTATGAGGCATACTTCGCCTACAGCAACCTTGATTGCCACGAAGTCATGTGGGACTCCGAGGGAAAGGATGCAGACACGCGTGTTATAAGGAAATTGCTGACCAATCACGGGGACTACTTCAAGGAAAACGTGATTGGAAGAGACGTTTTTCTCACTTATAGAATTCCCAATCCTAGGGTCGAAGTTGCTGAGAGGAAAATAGTGGTAGAGACCCTTGAGAACATACCTGTAGGCCACGATGTAGCTTCCACCTTCTATAAGAAGGAGGTTATACCGATCTTTGAAGTAATACTTCCTTTCACAACTGATAGCAAGGAGCTTGTCTGGTTATTTAACTATTACAAGAAAGCCGTAGTTGGAGTCGAAGATATAGACCTGGATGGCTCAGTGAAAGTCAGGGATTGGGTTGGCTCCTTCAAGCCTTGTAGCATTGAGTTAATTCCATTGATAGAGGATATGGAAAGCCTCCTAAAGATAGACAAGATAGTTGAACCGTACATAGATATCGTTCGGCCTAGTTACGTTAGAGTTTTCATAGCGAGATCAGATCCAGCCCTTAACTATAGCCTCGTATGCGCAATAATCCTTTCTAAGCTTGCTCTCTCAAAGTTAAGGTCCTTAGAGAAGAGGAAGGAGACAGCCATTTACCCAATCATAGGAGTAGGGTCC
>CAYFZT010000040.1:0-941 GCA_964347555.1 uncultured Candidatus Bathyarchaeia archaeon
TCGTATTATAACTTCAACTATTGGGACATTGACCATGTTGTTGGCAATCTATTAGAAGATAATACAAATGTTACCTCTCATAGCATAACTTTGACAGGTTTGCAGGAAGGAACACTTCACTACTACCGTGTACAAAGTCAAGATTCATCGGGTATCGCCACCAGCCATGTCTACACTTTCACACCCTAGACTAGTTCTGATCTTTCATTCTAAATCTGTTCTCTTTCGCAATCTGACTCTTCAATTTTTCATCTTATAGCTTCCAATCTGAAATCGGAAGGTTTGAGAAACATTTGACAACAATTGACATAAACGCTATTTTCTTGCCACAACTATCATATTCTCCTTAAATTTCCTCAAAAAACTAACATTCGTCAACTTGTTAAACAGTATCCACAAATAGTAGATTCGAGGTGGTTTAACCTTTGAATACTCGTATATCCAAGGTCGCGGAAATGGAGGATAACCAAACGTTAACACTTTTTCCACTGTCAATCCCCCTTTTCTTAACGTCTTCGCCAAACTCCACGGATTAAATCGGGAAGTGCGTTCATGATGAACCGCACCAAATTTACGGTGGATTAAGTCCATGATTTGTTTGGGAAGTCTTAGGTCGATGAACATCATAGGATTGAATTCATTGCTTGTGCTAATTAGCAACGTACCTCCTATCTCCAGGGAAGAAGTCAACTCCGCGATAGCTCTTTTGGAATTACCAAGGTGTTCCAAGACATCACAACAAACGATTAGATTGAATTGATTTGCCCGAAATGGCATTCTCTGCAGGTCGCTGACCATGAATGAAAGATTATGAAGTTGAATATGCCTTGCTTTCTGCATTGATTTTCCGATGCTCTTGCGATCAATGTCGAAACCAACACCGTAAGTATCTTGTGACATGGTTACAAGATATCCACCGTTATCGCCACAACCAGCATCAA
>CAYFZT010000040.1:951-8755 GCA_964347555.1 uncultured Candidatus Bathyarchaeia archaeon
GTATTACATGTGCTTTTTTGGCATGGGATTCGAAAAGCGTTCGAAGTTCATACCGATAGTACGGGTATCGGTAAGAACCCAGGTGCCAAAAACGTTCAGCATAAATTTCCGCCATTCCATCCCCTTGAATTACGACATTCGCGTATCTAGATTGTGTCGCAAGACAAAAGATTTAATATACCCTTTACCTTCTTGTATAAGAGGAGAACACATGAACACGAAAGTATATCAGTGCAGATTTCTGATGTATAATCTGACTGGAATAGAGGTATAAATGAATGCATATTTCGAAGCTCAGATTAGTTCCAGTTGTTATAGCCCTCTCAGCGATCCTAGGCATTAGCTCGGCAATGGCTGGATTAAAGGCATACTATACTATTTCCAGTTCAGGGTCGGTTAGTCTAATCAATCCACCTGTCTTGGATGATTTAATAGCCGATAAGAGTGAAATCCGCGGCGTATTTTTCCATATGAGTTCCTTGAGTATGTCAAACGATTGGAATCTCATTGTTAACACATTGAATACTTACGACGTAAATGTGCTGGTTATTGAAGGAATGATGCCACAAATCGTTGCATATCCCAGCGATGTAATAGCTGGTTCAGCGGGAATAAACTTCATAGATGAAGTTGTTCCATTAGCCCACGCGGTAGGCATAGAAGTTTACATCGCCATGAATGTTCTTTACACGGTTAAAGACTCTTCACACGCTATGTTGGACTCATCAGGCAATCTGGTAGTGGATGCTACTGGTAACTTGTGGACATCTCCAGTGAAACAGATTTCAAAGGACTACATTAAGGCAATTGTCGAGGAACTTGTGACAAAATATCCAGAAATAGATGGATTTATGTTTGACTATCACCGGTATCCTTGGCAATACGACCCACATAACCCAGACGTACCAGCTAACTCAGATTATAGCCCAGAGATGAAGACTTTCTTAGAATCAAAACTTAACGAAACAATAACGAATTTTCCTGGAGACTTTGCTCCTGGAGGATCAAGATATGAAGAATTCCTTGAATTGCGAAAAGAACCTATAACAGAGTTGTTAGTCAACATGA
Organism: uncultured Candidatus Bathyarchaeia archaeon; assembly: GCA_964347555.1. Lineage (GTDB taxonomy): Archaea > Thermoproteota > Bathyarchaeia > Bathyarchaeales > Bathyarchaeaceae. The sequence continues at coordinate 2,020 of CAYFZT010000040.1, forward strand.
TTGGCTGGATGAAGGCAATTAAGCCAGATTTGAAGATTTCTGCAGCTCCTTGGGGCATTTACATGCCAAGTGGCCCTGCTGAGAGATTCAAATTGGTAGGACAAGATTGGGTTGACTGGGTAAATAAAGGATATTTAGATTGGGTTGCTCCAATGATGTATTTATACTCAAATCAAATGAGTGAGTTTAGACAATCTGTTCAGGGAATGGTGGAGATAGGCGTAGGCGGCCCTGAAGGAAAAATACCCATCGCTATTTTTGTCGCAAACCAATGGCCTGAAATCAAAACTCCTACTAATCTTAAAACCGAAATTGATATTGTTAGAGAGGAGGGAGCTGATGGTTGGATCATTTGGAAATATGGTGGTCCAGGAGCCGAAGTAGGAGTTGATATAAGGGATTATTTGGGTGTCTTGGATCTTTTTCAGGTTTTTTCATTGAAAAACGTGACAGTTTCCTCTAGTGAACAAAGTAGAAGTGCATCGATTTCATGGACTACTGACATTCCTGCCACCAGTAAGGTTGAGTACAGCACATCGCCATTGTTTACTGCAACTTCCAGATATGACCCTGAATGGGATTTCAATTACCTAGACATTGACCATAACCCTGGAACAGTCGTGGAAAACTTGCAGAAAGTGACACAACACGCCATAACTCTGAGCAATCTAGACCCGAATGTGACTTACTATTTCCGCGTGCAGAGTGAAGCCGCAGCCATGATAACTAGCAAGGTATATAAATTTTCAATAAGTGGTTTATAGTCCAATAATTTTTACAGACGCCTTTTATGTGGCATAGAGAAGCGCATAGTTACTATCGTTACGATCGCATGAGAAGGTATTATCAACTACTGCGACAAAACTACACTGTCATCAATTTGAATATGTTATATCACGTTGCGATAGACTCTGGCAAGTTGCTTTCCAATTTCCTTCCAATCATATCTATAAATGACTAGGTTCCTGGCAGCTTTCCCGAGTTTCATTGAAAATATCCTATCCTGGAGTAAATCAATGACTTTATCGGCAAATATGCTCATATCATCCTCAATCAGAACGTTTTCTCCATTCTTAACCTCCAAACCCTCCACACCAATGGAAGTTGAGACTACAGGAAGGCCACAAGAGAAATACTCAAGAATCTTCAACCTAGTACCTGAACCATGGAGTAACGGAGCAATAGCGACATCTGAAGTGCCAAGAAAATCAGAGACATCTTTAACAACACCTGTAAACGTCAAATTAGTAAAACTTGTTCTGAATTCATGTGGAGTTCTACCTACCATTAAAAATCTGACATTGTCTATCTTGCTTTGAATCTTTGGGGCAAGACTTGAAGCTATCAACCGAACAGCTTCTTGGTTTGGGAAATATTCCATGTTTCCGACAAAAACCACTTGGTGAAAATCCCTAGAATGCAGTCGACTCTCGGGATAGGTCATCCCTAGATGAGGAGTAAAAGTTTGAGTGTCTACGCCGTTCGGAACAACCACTATCTTGCTTTGTTTAATGCCATGTTTTATTAATACTTCCTTATCTCTCTCAGAAACTACTGATATTACAGTCGCCAATTTGTAAGCGATTTTTTCTAAGCAGGTCTCAAGAAACCTTCTAAGAATACCAGTATGTCTTATTCTTAACGCTTGGAAGGCGTCATGGGAATCTACGATAAGTGGCTTTCTAAAAACCTTTGTAATAAGTGGAATCATTAAAGCTCCTGCCCATGGTTGTTCCATCTGGATTATATTCGATTCAAGGATTATACGGCATGTTCTCAGTATAAATAGAAAATCGTAGAAAAATAGAGGTAACGATCTAAACGCACCTAGCAAGTTACTGAACAGATTCAGAACTCCAATTGGATAAAAACCCCTTATGCTATGGATCATCATTTCATTAACCCACTTGAAAATCCCTTTGTCCCCAGGAATTATTATGTGGACTTCATGACCCAACTCCGCAAGGCTTTTTGCCAAATGGTAGATCCGAACAGATCCTCCTGTCTCTACTAGCATCAAGTCTGGAAAGCAGCTCAAAATGCAAATTTTCATTTAATCCAACTTCCGACAGATATTCAAAGTCCTCAGGTCATCAAACATCTTTTGCACTTTAGGTCACATATTCCGCCATTGCCTTAGCATCTTCAGCGCAAAAATCCGCAGTAACTTTGAATCGCTACATCATCTCGCAACTCAATTGCGAGCAAGATTAGTCCATATATTTAACTGACCCTTTAGAAAACCCAAACACCAAGCAGTCATTTTGAAAGTGAAGTGAATCGGCAGCACAAAAACCACTTTTCGATGTATCAATTTGTAGGCGGAGATAGAATACAATATTCCCGCAATGAAACCGATGAAAGGAGTCATTTTGTACAGAGAAAATATGCTCCTATTTTTAAGATACAGACTATAATCACCGACGCCGTACCAAACATGCTTGTCCCATAGAGCTTTCCATGTTTTGCTGCGCTTCTCGCGAAACACCGTGTTAGTTCTACAAATCGACCAGCCAGCCTCTTTTACTCTGTAAACAGCATCTTGGTCCTCTCCCGTTCCTTTTAGGTTACCATCAAAACCTCCCACCTGCCTTATGGCTGTAACTCTATAAATCGATCCTCCAGTTCCAGGAAGTTTCGAGTTAGTTTTCCATTCATTTCCAGCAAGCGCATCGTCTACAATAAATGGAATATTTTCTAGAGTAGCAACCCAATCTTCTTCAGTAAACGTGCTGTATTTTTCTTGGTAATGTCATGTCACCGTCTACCCAGACAATGTAGTCACCTGATGCATTATTGACCACCACGTTTCTGGCGGCTCCTAGTCCCATCCATTTTTTGTGGAACGCTTTGGCTTGGATATCTATCTTTGCGATGGAGTCTTGTATTATCGAGAAGGTTGCATCTTCGCTACCGTCGTCTACAAAGATCACTTCCATGAGCTCGTGGGGGAAATCTTGGTTAAGAATGCTCTCAATGGCCTCTCGAAGAGAATCCTCACAATTTCTCACACAGATTCCTATCGTAATCGTGGTCTTCAAAAGTCTTACCAGCTGCAAAACTGCATTAAGAGGTTATGTTGCTACCCGCAGGCTATGACATTCTTGTAAGCATGTGAGATTGCTTCTAGGTCCTTGATGGCATCTTCACCGGAAGTGGAAGGTTTTAAGTCTCGCCTTATTGATTGAACAAAACTTTCAAGCTCCACAAGATAGGGTAAATAGAAACTTGGAGTTCTTCTTGTCAGAAGCTGAAGAGCAGTAACAAGCCTGCTTGGAGGAGCATGTTCGGCAGAACCATGTTTCACAGTACCGTACACCTCAACTTTCGTCTGACTGTTTTGAGAAAACCATCCCACGTTGATAACCGCCGTTGTTCCATTTGCAAATCTGGCATAACATACCGCTTGATCTTCAGCCTCCATGTTGAATGCGCGTCTGAAACAGCATTTGATGTCAGTGACTTCGCCAAAGTACCATCTTAGTAGATTAATCACGTGACTTCCCGAATCCATCAGAGCGCCGCCGCCTGTCAACTCTTTCTTGAACCACCAGGATGGAACTGGACGCGGAGAGTAGCCGTCAGCCCTGTGCATGAATGGGCCGGGTCCTACATTAGTGGCATAAGCGATCTGAACGTCGCCGAGGATACCGGTTTGCATTTTTCTATTGAGAGACAAGAAAGGAGAACAGAACCTGAGATGGTATCCTACCATCAGTTTTACTCCGTTTTTTCTAGATAATGATATAATCTTTCGTCCTTCATCCACATTTCTAGCCAAAGGCTTCTCTACTAGGATGTGTTTTCCCGCTTCCGCCGCTTTTCTAGCACAATCAAAATGAAGATAAGTAGGCAACGCTATAACTGCTGCATCTATATCGTCTTCTTTAAAGAGTTCGTCATAGTTTTTAAAAGTGCGTTTTGCTCCCTTCGTTTTGGCAATACTTAATGCTTTTCTTGAGTGGTCGGAAACAGCTGAAAGCTTCGCTGATGTGAGATTCAAGGAGTTGCGTAGATGAATTTTGCCAACATATCCTAAGCCAATAATTCCCAACCTCGTCTTTCTCATTATTGACATCGTCCGCAAGTTAATCTTGTATCTCTATTCTGAGATTCCCAGCAGTTCGTTTAGACCAGAGTTGACCAAGAATTTGTATCCCAAGCTCAAAACACTGTATAATGGTCTTTTTCTGGGATAAATACTACTGAAGGAACGAGGATCAAAGCCAACTGGCGAAAAGGAGGATGCTCCCAGTCCCTCCTTGCTAGCTAGCATGATATGCCTAACCATCTTTGGGTTTACTCCAGCTACTTCGGCTGCGGCTACGTCAAGCGCCACTGGATCCCGGCTAGCCATGACAAGCCCCAACCTACGGGGATTAATACCAGAAACGATGATTCCGTCAACTATACACAGATCAAATCTCATGAGTTTGTTGACTGCAACAATGGCTTCAGCAAGCTCTTGATGATATTTGAATTTCTGAGGATAGGGATTACAGCCGAAAATGTTCTTTAAGGCACACGAAATTCCTGTTTGAGCTAGGTACTTAATTTTAGGAACATTAACTCGCAGGTCTGCCTTCTGAATTGTCTGAGGGATCTTTATGTTGAAGTCATGGTTTCCGACTTTGACCTCAAAGATGTCGCCCTTGTCCTGAGACAGGTTAACCAAATTTACTCCGTAACGATGCCCTAATTTCTCGTAGCCAAGCATCTTGAAGGCGTACGTGCATTTCATTGCTGAAGCGTCCGACTCTACAATTGAAATGTTCACATTCGATGATATCTGATTTCGGATGACCTCAATTAGGGCGCCTACAAACCGTGGATCAGTAGTTTGCCCTGTAGAATAATCCCAATAGTAGCACATGTTGGGCTTTATCGCTACGTTCTTTATGTCTTTGGGGAATCTATATTTAATTAGCTTCAGAGAATCTAGAATGCTCTGTTTCCACTGATGGAGCTGTTTGGTTTTGACAAAGCTTACTAAGCTCAAGGCGAAACCCTCGATGGTCAGAGTAAATCTTTCTTTTCAAGCATGTCTCTAGTCAAAAGTGATCTTGGCTCTTCTAAAGTGTCCCAGAATATGAACTTCTTCCTCAGCACCAACGTTAGTAAGGCACTCAATAGGATGCAATTGTTCTGGACTACTTCAACAATCAACTCTCTAGTTTTAGATGGAAGGAGAGCTGCTAAAAAAATGGGAAACCCAATAAGGGAGTAGGGGAGAAAGCTTGCAACCAACATCAATGTTGTGGCGACGAGAAGAACAAAAATAACAGGATTGAAAAGATAAAGAAATATCTGTGGCATAGCTATTTTTTTGGGAAGCCGCAATTGACTTTTTACCAAAAGCTTCAAGCATCTGGCATAAATTTGCACGAGTTGGCTGGCTCTTCGCATTTTCGTGGAAACCATGGTTCTCCAGGTGATAGGCGAAACGTCAAAACAGGTAGCCTCTGGAATGAATATGGCTCTAACTCCTTTTTGCACAATGTCTAAAGCTGTACCTGAATCATCTGTCTCACGATTGAATTCAGCTAGAACATTTCTTTTGTATGCAGCAAATAGCCCGTGGAAAATCACGGTTGAGTGAATTTTGGATTCTCCAAGTCTGATAACTTCGAACGTTAAGTTAAGGTAAGCTTCTTCGGTTTCAGTGATCCAAGACTGATCTGAATTCAGCACTTTTTGTCTGCCGATGACTGCGCCTATGGTTGGGTCAGCCAAATAAGGGATCGCGTTAGTGATGATGTTGGGAATCCAAAAGGCGTCAGCGTCAGACATTATCACGATGTCGTGTTTTGCATGTTTTAATGCAAGGTTCAGAACCCCGGATTTCCCTTTTCTTCCGGTTTCACTTATTATCTCTGTGTTCAGTTCTGGGTGTAAGTTGAGGAATTTAGTTGCTTCATTGAGGGTATCGTCTGTTGAAGCGTCATCTGCCAATATGACCTGAATTTTTCCTTTATCATAGTTGACCTTGGATAGATTCTCAAGCTTGAACCTTATTGTCTTCTCCTCGTTGTGTGTAGGGATTATGACAGTTATTGGCGGATTGAATTCCTTGTCGATTTTTACATTCCATGGTCTGGAAGCCACACGTCGCAGGTACAGAAAGTATAGGCTTGGGACACCTACAAAAATGAGGCCGAGTGCAAACCAGGTGACGACTAAGAGGCTCAATTTCTGTCCCTTTTGGGTGATTACCCAGAATCGTCCACAATTTCAGTAAGTTAAATCTCTTCTAAGACAGAAGGAACAACGTCCTTGACAACTCTACTATAAAGTTTAAGTAATTTAAGCTTGAGGTTCCACCAGTGCTTTGATGAAAAAAAGTTTGCTTTCGGAAAAACGCTCTTAAACGTGGTTAAGTTCTCTCCAACTGTAATAATGTTCCTCGGGTTTCCGAGTTTTTCCCTTGCAGCAACTCTCAGAAACTTGATTCTCTCTGGGTTGTATCCCATTATTTGTGAGGCAACCCAATCAATCGAATACGAGTCTCTGCACGCCATGATTAGATCCAAAGCGATTGGATAGCGTCCTAGAGCGATAATGCCGTCGACTATCGTCAAGTGGGGACGTAATATTTTGTTTATTCCAACAATGGCTTCGGCTAGAATTGGGTGGTAAGCAATTTTTCTCGGAGATGCAATACATCCAAATATGTTCTTGAATGCGCATGTGATTTTGGTCTCGCGCATCAGTTTCAATTTCGGCACATTGATAAACA
>CAYFZT010000040.1:8786-12303 GCA_964347555.1 uncultured Candidatus Bathyarchaeia archaeon
TGAGGAACTCGAAAAGTAATCTCACGGCCATCTACGCTGACTGGCCTTTCTTCTATATCATCACTGGAGAGATTTAGAAGCTCCACTTTCTTTTCCTTTGCCAACTTTTCGTATCCAAGCATCACGAAAGCATGTTTAGTCCGCATAGCTGTAGCATCAGCCTCAACTACGTGGATGTTAACGTCTTCGCCGTATCTTTCACGAACACAATCTATAATGCCAGCAACCACACGAGGATCTGTCGTGTACCCCGTGGAGGCTTGCCAATAGTGAGACTGAGGGCTCAAAATCATTCTCTATGCACTCAAAGAAATGCTGTAGCTCCCTGTAATAAGATTCATAGTAGTAAGTGAAAGACAGGGGTTTAATCTTCCTTCCGACAACTTTTCTAAGCAGGTTCTTGGCTCCCTCCTTCATTGCATGAAGAAGAATATTTCTTGGCGCAATGTTCTCACTGGACAAATATCCAGCGGTGCCATGAAGAATTACACGGAAGTTGTATTCGGGGAAGATAGATTTCTGATACCATCCAACGTTTACTATCCCTTTTGACGGAGGATCTGAAGATTGGAGCACCAATACTGCACCATCTTCGATGGGAAGGTTATATTTGTGGTCTAGAGAAGAGAAAAGCACCTTGCAGTCTCCTCCAGAGAAAAACCGAAATAGATCAATCAAGTGATAACCCAGATCAAGTAGAACGCCGCCTCCAGACTTCTTAGCATCAAACCACCATTCAGGTACAGGTGTGGGGACCACTCCATGTCCGAAGGGACCGTTCAACAATTCTTCTACAGTTACGACTTCCAGATCTCCTATTCGACCTTTAGCAAGAGCATCTTTCATTCTCTTAGTCGCGTCAAGAAACCTCATGGAATGTCCTACCATGAATTTTGCTCCAGTTTTGTCTACTAATCTTACGATCTTACGGCATTCCTCCACCGTGTTTGCCAATGGTTTCTCCACAAAAACATTGAGTCCCTCTTCAAGCGCCAGTGAAACGCTTTCCAGATGCAGAAAATTAGGCAGGGATATGACCACTGCGTCCAGATCAGAAGAATCGTTCAGTAAATGGTGGTAGTCAGCGTAAAGATTCTTAACTCCAACCAGTTTTGCCTTCTCCAAAGCTCTTTTCGACGAATCAGCTGCAGCAATTACTTTGACATTATCGACATGCAAACTGTTCATCATGTGTAATCTGCCCATATGTCCTAGACCGATTATGCCCACATTCAACTTGCTTTTCTCCTATGAGCATTCAAACCTACCATACCATAAACGATACAAAAAAGGGGGAACTACAATCTCCACCCAAAAATCACCAATTTTCATGTACGCGCACGCCCTCTCCATACAAAAAAGAGGAGAAAAACACTAATAATCTAACAGCGCTAAGAACCTGTCATGTTCAACCATATTCCAACGAAACGGTTATGATATTGAAAACTGCTTGAAGTCATATTATATAGCCAAAGCTCGAAAAACAACTGATAGTAAAAGCCATTTCTTTTTTCATCCCATTCAGAAAACGAATTAATCTGGTAAATAACACCATTTATTCTTAGGCGTTTCAACAACGTAGTATTGTTGGGTGTTGACATTTCCAAGATTGTAAAATTCAATGGTTCTTCCCAAACCTCATCGTCTTTTATGAACATGTTAAACTCGTAGAGAGGGGGCAAAATGCTGGATGAAGAGTTAGAGGTCGTTGGAAGCGCCTGAGTCTGATTGCGAAGCTTCACGTAAACTCTGTAAAATGCTGGACGTCCCAAGCGGTTAGCTACTCCCACATAAATAAGATATGACTCATTAGCTTGGATATTGAAAGGATAACCATCAGCTTTGCGCGATGGTCCTAATAGCCAAAGCTCTGAAAACCTTTCCGAGCTGTCAGGAATATGTATAAACAAGCCAAGAATAGGAAGGGCTGCGATCAGTGTTAGAATTAAACTTCCCGTTATGAATATGCTACGATATCCTTCGATCTTTGCCAACACCAAACCTCGTTGTTTCAAAAGGCAATTATTGATAGCGTCTTTTAAGAAACTGCCAAACCCACAAACTTCCAAGAACAACTAAAACAATACCGAAAACAGATCCTAACATCGAAAACCACATACGTTGCACTCCCTCGTTCAAAGCCAGATCCTTTAACTCGTAAGCAGCGCTTTTTACTGCCTCTCCAATATCTCTACTTAAGCCAGCAAACCGTGTTGCGTTGTCAAAATCCTCATTTCTATAGGACATCCGAGCAGCTGCTAAGAATTCTCCTGCCTGAGTCAGATTAGCCAGCAAACCTGAAACATCGCCACCAGCCTGCTCAGCCTCAGTGACAACTTCAAAAGCTGAAATCAGGGCTGTCTCAGCCGTTTCGATAGATGAATTAACAATGTCTTCGGAAGCATTGACAAGATTCAGGTGTAAACAACTAGATCCTATGAGCAAGGTGATTAATGAAAAATAAAAGAATCTTATAATCGACATGAAATCCACGTTACGCCGGTTTTTTTCTTAGCAGTTTCTTGTGAGCGCATCACTGATCTAAAGCTGGAATTCTTATGGCTGGCTTATTCGCCCTTTTATACCGAACTGTAACAGATTCCATATTCGCTCGTGCATATAATAGACAATCATCTTTGCTACGAATTCTAGAGACCCGATACCAACACTCATGATAAAACTTCCTGTGAAAACATACACTAGAAGAATCGTGATGAAGGTTGCTACCATCCGCCATGTTAAAGATTTCATCAGACTTCTAGCATGAGTTTCCATTCCTTGCATTAGCCACCCCCACATTTACTGAACTTCAAGGACTAGTCCAGCACCAGCCGTTCCCTTCTTGCTCTCAACAACAAATCTCCCCAGCGGAGGGAATTCTGAGTATTCCTCTACACAAAAAGGCTCCATTGGAGAGAGGGTTACTTGTCCGACACTTCCCTGCTTCAGAAGTTCTGGAAGTTCCATGCTCACAGTGAGATTGATAGGATCGATCTCATTCAAGATTTCTTGCACTCTGCACTTCTTCTTTGCAGTGCCGCAGCGAATTGTCAATATGTCACCATTCCTAATTTCGATATCCGAAAACAGAATCAGTTCGGCAACAAAGCTCTTGACTTCCTTAGGCCCACTTTCGGGGTAGCTTATCACCTCACCTCTCTCTATATCTGAGATTCCCTCTACGAAGAGGCCAACTGAGTCGCCTGGCATTGCTTTCTTAGCCCTAGTGTCAGAAAACTCTATTGTTTCGAGAAAGCCTTGCTTTCCTGAAGGACAAAAGCTAACAGCCTTGCCAGTTTCTAAGACTCCTGTCTCAACTTTGCAGACAATGATTTCTTCACCTTCGCGTCGATAGATGTCTTGGACGAAACCTCTTAAAGGCTTGTTCACTGGGAGTGTAGATGGGCTTATTGTCTTGTCCAGAGTTTCAATCAAGGTTGAACCTCCATACCATTCCATCTTCGTTGACTCTGTGAAAACGTTGTCTCCGGCTAAAGCAGATATGGGAAGCATCTGC
>CAYFZT010000041.1:0-5532 GCA_964347555.1 uncultured Candidatus Bathyarchaeia archaeon
GTCTGGCGTGGGACATTCTATCCCGTCCACTTTCACCACTGGCTACCGCTACGCCAGAATGGGCTACACAACAGTTTTCGATCCAGCTATGCCTCCGCTGAAAGCGAGGCACACTCATGAAGAGTTAAATGACACGCCGATTGTCGACAAAGCCGCGTATCCTCTCTTAGGCGACTGCTGGTTTGTTCTCGAATGTTTAGCAGAGAACATGATTGAAAAATGCGCGGCTTATGTTGCATGGACAATGAAGGCTACAAAGGGCTACGTGGTAAAGATTGTTAATCCAGGTGGTCTTGAAGCATGGGGCTTCGGAGGAAACATGCGGAACATCGATGACACCGTTCCACATTTTAACATAACTCCAAGAGAGATAATTCAAGGACTGTGCAAGGTAAACGAACTGCTAAACATGCCTCACACAATTCACGTTCACACTAACAATCTAGGAAAGCCAGGCAACTACGTTACAACCTTGGAAACAATGAAGTGCGTAGAGAATCTGGCGCACAGAGACAAACCTGTTATTCATGTTACTCATTGTCAATTCAGCTCATTCAAAGGGCGAGATTGGCACTCCTTTGAATCTGGAGCTGAAGAGATCGCTAGATATTTGAACAATCATAACCACGTGACAACAGATATGGGTCAGGTTGTGTTCACCGACACTACGACCATGACAGCGGATGGCCCGTTTCAGTTCATTCTTTACCAGATCAGCGGCAACAAATGGATTAACAGTGATGTAGAAACAGAAACTAGCTCAGGGATTGTGCCTTTTAGGTACAAGAAAAAGAGCTACGTGCATGCCATCCAGTGGTCAATAGGCCTCGAACTTGCATTGTTGATTAAGGACCCGTGGAAGATCTATTTAACAACCGACCATCCTAATGCTGGTCCGTTTATCTATTATCCTCAGATCATTTCGTGGCTCATGAGCCGTAAAGCAAGAGATAAAGTCCTGAAGAAGATTAACAGACGAGCGAGACAAAAGAGTCTGCTTTCAACACTCAACCGGGAATACAGCCTCTATGAAGTGGCGATCGCCACAAGGGCTGGTCAAGCAAAGGCTTTAAACTTAAAAAATAAGGGGCATTTAGGCGTGGGCGCAGACGCAGACATCGCAATTTACAATATAGACCCGACAAAGATGGATCCATCTAAAGATCCTAAGTTGATTCGCAGGGCTTTCAAACAGGCTGTTTACACAATAAAGAATGGTGAAATCGCTGTCAAGAAAGGTGAAATTGTAAAGTCTGTGGAGGGAAAAACCTTCTGGGTAGACGTGGAAACTTCGCCCTCTGTAAAGGAGTTTGCGCCAAAACTGAAGAAGGTTTTCGAAGATTATTACACGGTGCAATATGACAATTACATTGTGCCTGAAAGTTATCTAGCTGTTTCATGTCCAGTGCACACGAAGGCGGAGATATAACATGGTCGTAGTTTTGCGTCCCAAACGTGTATTTAAGGTTCCAGTGGAGGCTGAGTGCATTACGCCAGATGTTTTCGCTGGAAAATCCGTTGAGGAGATAGGGAAATTAACAGTTTGGGAGGGAAACCGCAAGCGTAGCTTAAAAGAGCTCTTCAGTGTGGAAGGCGAAAGCAGTGCAAAACCCGAAGAGGTTTCACTTCAAATTTATGGAGACGCTCGCAAGGTTAGAAGAATAGGCACTCAGATGTCAGCCGGCAAGATCGTTGTTCATGGCGACGTTGGCTTCCATGTTGGTCAAGAGATGACTGGAGGAAAAATCCTCATCCAAGGCAACGCTGATTCCTGGGCAGGATCAATGATGAAAGGCGGAGCGATTGAAATCAAAGGCGACGCTGGTGACTACGTGGGCTCAGCCTACAGAGGAGGCAGTACAAAGGGCATGAGTGGGGGAACAATAGTTAGCCATGGAAACGCTGGAAACGAGCTTGGATACTTAATGCGGAAGGGCATAATCAAAGTGCATGGAAATGCGGGGCAATTCACGGGCGTCCACATGAAAAACGGCACAATAGTTGTCTACGGCAACTCTGAGGGAAGAAATGGCGGTGAAATGACTGGAGGAAAGATTATCGTTTGTGGAGGGGTTCCATCGATTCTTCCAACCTTCACAATTGACTCTGTAAAACAAAGAGTGAAGATAAATGAAGAAAAACTTGAAGGCCCCTTCTACCTTTTCATAGGCGACATAACTGAGGAAGGAGAAGGCAAACTCTACATATCAAAAGATTCCAATACTCATCTGAAATTTTACGAAGAACTCGTCTAAATTCTGGGCTGTCAAGCGAAAATTTTATTGCGCCACAGTAAAGTCTTATGAGCAAACTAAGTGATTGTTTTAGAGGAAGAACCTTGTCTCAGCCTAAACTCAGCGTGAATCTTGCGGCTTTGTCCTTAGTTAAGAAAGTCTGCGCTGAAGCTGAAAAATACGGAATCATTGCGGAGAGAACCGATTTAGGCGCCACACTGATAGATGCTGGGATTAAGGCAAAAGGAGGCTACCTCGCTGGAAAGATGATCACCGAAATCTGCTTGGGAGGATATGGAGAAACAAAAATCTTCCCAGTCCAATACGGTGACCTAGTTCTGCCATCGATTTTTGTTCAAACAGATCATCCAGTAATTGCCACTTTGGGCTCTCAGTTTGCTGGTTGGCAGATTAAGGTAAGTAAATACTCGGCTATTGGATCGGGTCCTGCTAGAGCCCTGGCTTTGAAACCTAAAGAACTCTACGAAGAAATCGAGTACAAGGACAAAGCGAATGTAGCCGTTCTTGTGTTGGAGACTGGTAAAGCGCCTCCAAGCGAAGTAATCCAGCAAGTCTGCAGACAATGTAAGGTTACTCCAAAGAACTTATTCTTGATCTTAGTGCCCACTACAAGTCTGGCTGGGTTCACGCAGGTTTCTGGAAGAATCGTGGAAACTGGACTACATAAGCTTATGAAGTTGGGTCTTGACCCGCAAGTTGTGAAGTATGCTTGGGGTTACGCGCCTATTGTTCCAGTGCATCCGAAGTTTGCTGAAGCCATGGGAAGAACAAACGACGCCATCTTGTATGCGGGCACAGCACACTACATGGTCTGCTATGAAGATGATGAGAAACTTGAGGGCTTTGTTATGAAGGCTCCATCCTCAGCGTCAAAAAGCTACGGTTACCCCTTCCTCGAAATCTTTAAGGAAGTTGACTACGATTTTTACAAGATCGACCCTCACCTATTCGCCCCAGCAGTGATAGTTGTCAACAATATGAAAACTGGCAAGAGCTTTAGAGCAGGCAGCTTAGACATAGAGGTTCTCAAAAGCTCCCTTGGACTTTGAGGAGTTAACGGATTTGAGCGAAAAACAGAGACTTCTACAAAAGATGTTTGACGCTGTTGTAGCTGGCAACGTTCAAGAAGCTAAGAAGTTTGCTAAAAGAGCATTAGCCGTAGGCGTGCCAGCAAATCTTGCCACGCAGAAACTCTCAGAAGCCATGCGTGAAGTGGATAAACTGTATGAAAAGAAGGAATATTTCCTCGTTGATGTTGCGGCAGCTGCCTCAGCCATGCGAGAAGCCTTCAGGATGTTAGAACCCCATCTCGAAGCAGAATCTGCAAACGTTAGGGGAAAAGTGGTTCTTGGCTCTCTGAGGGGAAACATTCAAGGCCTAGGCAAAGACATCGTAGCGGCAACTTTGAAGTCTGCGGGATTCGACGTGGTAGACTTGGGGGTAAACGTTGAACCAGAAAAGTTTGTTGAAGCTGCTATCAAAGAAAAAGCACAGGTAATTGCTGTTTCGATCACAATAGATGAAACCGTTCCCTTCTTGGAAGGGATAGTTACCATCTTAAAACGTAAAGGACTAGCTGGGAAGATTAAGACTGTGGTTGGCGGACGTGCAGTGTCAGAGAAAACATGTGAAGAGTATGGAATAGATGCATACGCGAAAGATGCTTGGGACTGTGTAAAAAAGGTTAGAAGATTGTTGATTTAAAGGAGCTACAGTTCCTTCTTCAAGAGCGCCAGAACGTCTTCCACTACAATCTTGTTTTCGACGTCTAACACTTTTACAGCATCTTCCAATGTTGTTATACAGAAGGGACAAGCCGTGGCTACAACTTCGACGCCGAGGTCTAATGCTTCCTTAATCCGATCTACACAAGGTCTCTTTTCAGGAGTTGCCTCTTCCGTCCAAACTCTTCCTGCTCCTCCTCCGCAACAGAAACTGTTCTCTCTGGCTCTTTTCATCTCGACAAGGTCTAAACCTTTTAAAGACTCCAAAATCTGTCTAGGAGCATCAAATATATCGTTGCGCTTAACCAAGAAGCAAGGATCGTGGTAAGCAACCCTCTTTTTCACGGCTTTGGAAAGCTTAAGCTTACCGTGGTCAATGGCTTCGGCGACAAACTGTGTATAATGTTGAACTGGAAGCCCAGCATCCCTGTAAGGCTTATCATTCTTGAAGGTGTTATAGCAGTGAGGCGACAAAGTAACGATTCTGTTTGCATCAAACTTTTCAAACACAGAGACATTGTGCTCCGCAAGCATTTCGAACAATCCCTTTTCTCCGAGTCTTAGTATGTGATCTCCACAACACCATTCTTCGGTGCCAAGGGTTGCAAAGTCAATGCCTAGACTGTTGAATACGGAAACCATAGACTTAGCAGTTTCCTGATTTCTCGGGTCAAAAGCTGGAGAACACCCTACAAAATACAAGACATCAGCCTTCGTGACCGTTGGAAACGTTTTAACGTTAAGGTCTCTAGCCCATTCCATTCTCTTGCTCGGATGCGTTCCCATGGGGTTATGATACCTAACAACACTTGTGAGCACATCTTTAACCGTTCTCGGAATAGCTCCTGTCTCAACCATGAGGCTATGTTCGTCAACTATAGAATTGGAGCAATCAACATCTTTAGGACAAAACAGCGTGCAAGAGTTACAAGACGTGCACAACCACACGTTTTCAGCCATCGGCTTCAACCGATCATCTGCACCTTCATCTCTCGAATCGGAGATAAACCGATAATTAGTAGCGTAGGTGGAAGGTCCAAGAAATCTCTCATCTATCGCAGCTGGGCAGGCGGAATAACAGATGGAGCATTTTATGCACAGAGTTAAGTCCCAAAACTTTTTGAGGTCTGCAGGTGCTTGAATGAACTCTTCAGGCTTTTTCAGCTTTTCTTCAGGCTTTATCAAAACCGTTTTGATTCTGTTATATGTATCGAAGAAGGGCTGGATGTCGACAACCAAGTCTTTGATTATAGGCATGTTTTGCAAGGGCTCAATAACCAGAGAGTCTGAGTCCAGATGAAGCACTTGCGTGTAACAAGCTAACATGGGTTTTCCGTTGACCATGATTCCGCAGCTTCCGCACACTCCCATTCTGCATGAGTGTCTGAATGCAAGCGTCTCGTCAAGATAATCTTTTATGTACATGAAAGCTTCTAGCAAGGTTGTTCCTTTGCGAACCGGAACATTAAACGTAGAAATGTAATGTTTTTTGCTCTCTGGGTTGAAACGGTGAATCTTAAACTCAACATTTTTCTTCAACTTGTCTGTCATGC
>CAYFZT010000041.1:5690-11910 GCA_964347555.1 uncultured Candidatus Bathyarchaeia archaeon
CTTTGTCTTCAACTCTTATGTTCTTGAATCTCTCTTTGAGCTTTCTTATTTCTTTCAAGGCGCTTTCAAGTTCGTTGCCTCTTCTGAATATCCACACCTTCTCACTCATAATGCGTCTCATCTCATCTCTGATTTTGGCGACTTTTTCGTCGCCTTTGCTACCCAAGATTTTGTCAAAAACTCTCTTTTCCTCTGCCAAGAGTCTTTCACTAGGAAGCTTCTTGTAACTGTTGGATAAGGCGCGTTTTGCGGCTTCTTCTCCGGCAACTGCTCCAAAAATTAGACATTCTGCTGTGGAGTTTGTGCCGAGTCTGTTTGCTCCGTGCACGCTAATGCATGAGCATTCGCCGGCGGCGTAGAGTCCTGAGATTGGTGTTTCGGTTTTCATGTTTGTGTGGATTCCTCCCATGGAATAGTGAGCTGCTGGCCTGATTGGTATAGGCTCTTTAACTGGGTCTACTCCACCAAGTTTTATTGCAACATCGCGGATGAGGGGTAGCCTCTCATTTATTTTTTCTTCACCAAGATGTGTTAGGTCTAAAGCAATGTAGGGTCCATAAGGTCCTTCCAAGCCTCTGCCTTCTAGGATTTCTGTTGTCTCAGCTCTAGCAATTATGTCCCGTGGAGCTAACTCCATCTTTTCCGGGGCGTAGCGTTTCATGAAACGTTCGCCTTTAGCATTGATTAAGTATCCTCCTTCGCCCCGGGCTCCTTCGGTTATAAGTACTCCCGGCGGGACGAGGCCTGTGGGGTGGAATTGAACGAATTCCATATCTTTTAGAGGAGCCCCAGCGCGGTAGACTATGGTCATCCCGTCACCAGTGGCTGTGTGAGAAAATGTTGTAAATTCGTATATGCGCTCATGACCGCCCGTTGCCATCACGATAGCTTTCGCAAGGAAAGCATGCATTTCTCCAGTTTTTAGATCGATTGCTGTCAAGCCAGCTGCGATGTTATCTTCAACGACGAGAGAGGAGACGAACCATTCATCGTAGAACTTGATATTATCATAAATAGTGGCTTTTGCGTGTAGTGTATGCATTTCGTGGAAGCCCGTCATATCGGCAGCGAAGCAAGCTCTTGGGAAGCTGTGACCACCGAAGGGGCGTTGATTTAGCTTTCCTTCTTCGGTTCGGCTCCATGGACATCCAAAATGCTCCAACGCTATTATCTCTTTAGCAGCTTGTTTTACAAAAAATTCTACAGCATTTTGATCTGCGAGAAAATCGGATCCCTTGACTGTGTCCCAAGCGTGTAAGTCGTATGAGTCTCCTTCTCTCAACACTGCAGCTGTCCCGCCCTGCGCACAAACAGAATGCGAACGTATAGGATGAATCTTCGAAATTACTGCCACATCAACTTTCTTGCTGACCTCTGCGGCAGCGATAGCTGCTCGTAGACCAGCCAAGCCTGCTCCTACAATAATTATGTCATGGGTTAATGTTTCCATTCAAATCTCCTATTGTTTGCTCTTTTGAAGAGAATTCCTAAATCTATAAACTGACGTTTAAAGCTTATGTGCTGATGCAAAACTATGATTCAAGAGAGAATCGCAGATTAATCGTATGTTATGGTGTGCAGTTACGTATTTAAACATCGGGAAGCTTTACATCTGAAAGGGTGTTTGAGTTCGATAATAACAATTCAAATGTGAATCCTCGACATCCAATGAAGGGAAATGACGCTTTTCTTGTAGTTGAATACAGCGCCTATGTAGCCTCACCGAAATTCAACCTTCTGCATCCGTCTCCTTTCATTGAACAACAAAATGTGAAAGTTTACATCTCCTCTGAAAAGTGTGAAAAGATTGTTGCTTCAGGAGCCCAAAACAGCCCCTACGATGGCATTGTCCAACTCTTTGTAGAGATCGACGGAGAACAAGCCATCTCAATTGCAGAGGCAAAATCTGGCTGGAACAAATGGATCACAATGGCTTATTCCTTTGGAACAAAATGCGACAATGAAAGTCATAAAATTGAAGTTCGAGTGAATCAGTGGATAAGCGAAATACTTGGGCAGCTTGGAAGATGGGAAGAGGTCTTCAGAGAGACGCAAACGCTGAAATTTGAAAAGACTTCTGCTAAATAAAGGAAAACGTGCCATGTCATTGGAAGAATACTGGAAAAAGAGGAAATTCGAGAGAACTAGTGAACCATATGGGAAGGTTCACAGAGAGACGGAAAACGTCTACGTTATTCAGAAACATCAAGCGAGCCATCTTCACTATGACCTCAGGTTGGAAAAAGAAGGAGTTCTCAAAAGCTGGGCCGTTCCTAAGGAGCCCCCGAGTAGGAAAGGTGTAAAGAGACTCGCCATACAAACAGAAGATCATCCGATTGAATATGCAAGTTTTGAGGGAATAATCCCTGAAGGCGAGTACGGTGCAGGAACCGTGGAAATCTGGGACAAAGGAACGTACGACACTGAAAAGTGGAGGGAACACGAAATCATAATTCACATAAACGGAAGCAAACTGGATGGAAGATACTGCTTAATCAGGTTTAAGAGAGAAGAAAACTCTTGGCTATTCTTCAAGTGTTGAGACTGAAATCTCAAATTGAGGTAACAAATTAAGAATTTGTTAGTGATTACATTCGGGGGGCTGTTTAAGTGAAGATTGTTTACCATGAAAGATATTGTGAGGTGTACGCTTCAGATCCAGCAGCACAGCCTAATAGGGTGGAAAGCATTTACAAGGAGTTGAAGGAACATTTCAACTTTGTTAAGCCAGAGTCCGCCAGTGAAGAAGATGTGCTCCATGTTCATAGTCAAAGCCATGTTGAACATGTGAAAGCTCATCCCTTGACCTATGAGATTGCGTTGTTAGCAGTTGGCGGAGCCATTAAAGCCTCTGAGATCGCAATGGAAGGCGAAGCCGCTTTTGGGTTGATTCGACCTCCTGGTCATCACGCAAGCAGAGACTCGAGTTGGGGTTTCTGCTACTTCAACAATGTGGCGGTCTCCATAGAAAAGCTGAGGCGAAAAGGCGAAGTTGGAAAAGCATTGATTGTAGACTTTGATTTGCATTATGGCGATGGCACGGCTAATATCTTCGCTGGGAAGTCTGATGTCGCCTACTTTCATGTGAACGGCATGAGCAGAGAAAACTACCTTAATAATCTCTCCAAGTTTCGTGAGGGGCAAAAAGGCTACGACATTGTTGCAGTTTCGGCTGGATTTGACAGGCATCAGCAAGACTGGGGTGGACTGCTCACAACCAACGACTACTTTACGATTGGAAAAATGATAAAGAAATCAGCGTTAAGAGAATGCAGTGGAAGAAGATACGCTGTTTTAGAAGGCGGTTACAATCACGCAGTTTTAGGGAAGAACGTGAAAGCTTTCTCACAAGGCTTACAATAGTATGAAGTTATATTAGCATCGCTTATCGATTATAGAATTGGATGCGGTCGGTTCCATGCCAACCAATTTGCCACCTGAAGCCAAAAGGAAGTGGAATGAGGCTTCACTGGCGAGAAGACCTCAAGATAAGCTTCAGAAACTGCAGGAATTTTTGAGTTTGGTTCCAAAGCATAAGGGAACCTCACGCCTTTGCGCTCAGGTTAAACGTCAGATGGCGACATTGCGTAAGGAAATTGAAGAAAGTCGAAGGCGAAGGGCTGGACGAGGCGGTCCAAGATTCTTTATTGAAAAGGAAGGAGCAGCTCAAGTCGCCATTTTAGGTCCGACAAAGGTTGGTCGCAGTAGCTTGTTGGCTTCGGTTACTAACGCCAAAGTGGAGGTTTCAGACTATCCATACGCTACTCAGGAGCCCGTGCCTGGAATGCTTCAACATGAAGACCTTCAATTCCAACTGGTAGAGGCACCGGCGTTGGTTAAAGGTTCAGCAGATGGAGAAGCTTGGGGTCTTCAAACTTTAGGTCTAGCCCGCAACGCTGACGGACTTATCTTGATGGTTGACCTTTCCAAGAATCCACGAAAACAGTTGTCTCTGATTATAGACGAACTTGAGAAAGCCCGCATCTTGACGCAGAGACCGAGAGCAAAAGTGGAGATCGAAAGGGAACATGTTGGCGCGGGCTTGCGCATGATTCTGCTGGGTCAACTGATGGACTGTACTATACAGGATGTAGAGACGTTACTGAAAGGTTATCGCATCCATGATGCAGTGGTGAAAATTCAAGGAGAAGCTACCTTAGACGATGTAGAAGATGCAATCTTCGAAAATACCGTTTATAGGCCAGCGATAGTGGTGGCTAACAAATTAGACACGGTGGAAGCGACCAAGAACTTGGAAGAATTGAAAACTTTTCTAGACGACAAATACACGCTTTTGACAGTTTCCTGCAAAAACACTCTTGGTTTCGAAGAGTTGGGAGCACAGTTGTTTAGGGCATTAGATATTATCCGCATCTACACGAAAGAGCCTGCTAAAAAAGAAGCTTCTCCTAAGCCTTTTGTTTTGAAAAGAGGCGCCACAGTCGCCGATTTGGCGAAGCTAATTCACACGGATTTTTACAAGCACCTTTCCTACGCGAAAGTTTGGGCTAAACGGCTACGTTTTAGTCCTCAGAAAGTAGGCGCTTCTTTCGTTCTTGATGACAGAGATATTGCGGAACTCCATGTAAAATAAGGTGAAAATGACGTTTTAGCGTGAGGCTCTTGCAACTCTTTCCATTTCATTTCTCTTTGAAACTGCATGGCTCTTTACGTCGCCGTTGGCAGCCAAAATTATCTCTTCAGCTAAGCATTCTTCTAATGTACGTGGATTGTGCAAGGTTGATTTTCTGGCACCTTCAGCTATGAAACGCAGTGCGAGGTCAACACGTCTCAGGGGAGCTATATCCACAGCTAGATGGTAAACGATGCCTCCGTAGCTAAGTCTCGTAGTGTCTTCGCAAGGCGCAGAGTTTTCTACAGCCTTAACAAGCAGTTCAACAGGGTTCCGTCCAGTTCGCAGGTGAATCAGTTCAAAAGCGTTTCGAGTTGCACTGATGACTCTAGCCTTTTTACCTGCATTTTTGCCCGGTCGCATAAGGTTGTTTATGAGGCGTTCAACAACGTTTACCTCAGCCTTGCGAAATCTTCTATGTTCATGTCTCCCCATTGTGTGAGGAACCTGCACTGGTTTAAGCGAGACATAGCGTTTCAATCCCATGTCTTGCACTTCAATTCCCTCGAAAGACCATTTCCCAAAAAGCATCAGTTCCTGCTTCTGTGTTTTGCTCAAAACATCACCTCAAACAAGCTATCGCATCGGCTTCTGCTTCTTGCCCAAAACCAGCTCCTTAAGTGCAACTCCGTTGACTAAAATGACTTTCCATCTAACACCTGGAATGTCCCCCATGCTTCCACCTCGGGAACCTCCGATTCCCTCAACAATAACCTCATCGTGTTCGTCCACAACGTTGAGGGCTCCGTCACCAGGCAGAAACGCTGTGATAACCTTACCATTCTTTATGAGCTGTGTGCGCACACATTTACGAATCGCACTGTTGGGCTGCTTGCTTTCCACACCAACCTTCTCTAAGACGATGCCGCGACCCATGGGCGCGCCCATTAAGGGATCTGATTTAACGTCGAGCTTTAACATTCGCCTCTTGTAATATATGTCGCTCCAGCGGAAACGCTTCCTTTTCTTCTTGAGTTTACGCGCAGCGAATTCACCGGTGGTTTTAGAGCCCATGGCTTGTCTCATACCTCACGCACTCTTAATCAACAAAACAAATATATAAAGTGTAATTTTCGTTTGCTTTTTACCAGTTTACATATGCTTTTTTTTCATGGACTTTATTTGCGTTTTCTGAAGAACATTAAGCCGTCTTTGTCGCAGACGTATTCAAAGCCCACCTCAAGCAGGCCCTGAATCTCTTCTGGTGCTTTGGCAACCCTAACTGTGAACTCGTCTGCGTGCGCGTTAGAAAAAATGGAAGGAAGATGGCTGTTTAGTGGATTATTGTTTTGAGTAGTCTCCGTTTGTAAATGGATATGGCTATGGCTGTAGCAACTGTGACTGCGACGAGTACGAGTAGCATTGCAGTCCATGTTGGAAACTCGGGTATGACCTGGGTTCCGTGGATTTCCACCGTTTTTGTGCTGTGGCTGTAGGTGAAGTAGAGATATGCGTAGTCAGCGTCTTCAGTTACTGAGGGAACAACAGGCTCCCCGCCTACGAGAACAACCCAACCATCATCAACCCACAATAATTCCTTTGGAATCGCCACTCTGGAAAAGCCTGCTGTGCCGTCTAAACCAGTCA
>CAYFZT010000042.1:0-11532 GCA_964347555.1 uncultured Candidatus Bathyarchaeia archaeon
GAATAAACATCTGTTTATTAAAGCATTTTTCTGAGCAAACCCTTTATTTCTTTATCCCTAGTTTATCCAGAGAGGGGCCCGTAGCCTAGTCAGGATTAAGGCACTGGCCTTCGGAGCCAGAGACCGTGGGTTCAAATCCCTCCGGGCCCGCCACCAAGACAGCAGTTGAAGAATTCATTTTGGTCACCAAAAGGATCGTTCGTCTTAAAGAATTTTATTTTAGAAGCGCATAAACTTGATAAAAGGGTGATTAATGTGCAGTTAAAAATAGTACGTGTTGAAGCGCCCGAGGGCTGCAATATTGTGTTGGGAATGGCTCATTTTATCAAGACTGTGGAAGACCTCTACGAGGCTCTAAAGAATGCTGTTCCTAACATCAAATTTGGCATCGGCTTCTGCGAAAGCTCTGGACCCCGCCTAGTGAGAAGCGAAGGCAACAATGAAGAACTGAAAGATTTAGCCGCTAAAAACGCTTTCGAACTGGGTTGCGGACACTCCTTCGTTGTCTTCATGAAAAATGCTTTTCCCATAAACGTTCTGGACAAGATAAAGCAGGTGCCTGAAGTCTGCAATATTCATGCAGCAACAGCCAACCCTCTAGAAGTTATCGTTGCTGAAACTGAACAAGGCAGAGGCATATTGGGCGTTATTGATGGAATGAAAAGCGAAGGAATAGAAACCGAAATAGACGTGAAAGCGAGAAGAGAATTTATCAGAAAAATAGGCTATAAACTGTGAAACAGGGATAACCCGATGCACCTTGCAACTGCAATAGTCTTTTCTTTCAGTAATGACAAGTCAATGATTACACATGTCGCTGGGCAATATTTGCAGTTGCCAAAAATCGAGCAAACAAGAGTTTTGTCTAGGAGGAAGAAACCGCGGCTTGTCTATTCTAGTTGGCGTCTTAATCTTGATGTTTTCATACGTTTTCCTGTTCAACTACATTCACAGTTTTCTTTTTGACTCTGTGGTGCAATTGCTGTATCTTTGGCAGGTTTCTGTAGCGAAATCTTGGACTGCGGGCGCATATTCAAGCTCGCTTGGAGAAGGAAGGGAAATCTCAGCATTAAGGGCGGTGGAATTTAGCTCTAGCTTCCCCTGAGCATTTTAAACCCAACCCACTGAACCACTACACCGCTCAGAATAAGTTTTGACCACAAAGTCAAAGCTCGAATCAGTATGGTTGCCACAGCTATAGTCGCTGGGGGAATACCTGGAAGCAGCAGCCTGTAAAGGGTCGTCATAACAATTTCGATTACGCCTACTTCACCTGGAATTCCCAAAGGAACAGTTTGGATGGCTACACTAATGGAATACACAATCACGATAGCGCTAAAAGGAACTCCTACTTGAAGAGGGAGCGCCAAAAACACAAAAAAAGGTACGAAAAGATCTAGAAGCCAAGCTATTACGGAGAACCCTATAGGAAGAACCAATCTTTTTGGACTTCCACCAAGGATTGAAATTCCTTTGTGAAATTCCTTCAACATCCTTTTCGCTTTTGAACTTACACTTGTACCTTTGAATCGCCCCTTAAAAAGACGCTTAAGCAGATTAACCACCCAATTAACTACTTTTGCTGTTGTCTTTTCCCTTGTGGACAGATAAATTAGCAGGAAAAGCGAGAGCGCTGTGCATACAGCCACCACAAGTACAAAGTTGACTACTAATTCTGGGGGTTCGTATCTTAAAACGAAAATTGTTGACGCTACAATCAAACCTCCTAATGTGGTAGCCATTGAAAGGATTCTGTGGCTTACAACCGAGGCAACAATTTTTCCAGCGTCTTCATTTGAGTCCTTGTACATGAGGTAAGCTCTTGACACTTCACCGCTCACAGATTCTGCTGGAATTAAGATGTCGACAAAGGCGCCGACCCACGTGAACAAAAATGGTCTTCTAAATGTTGTCTTCACAGAGAGAATGTGTAACAGTCGCCACCAAGTTAAAGCATAGAAGATCATGCTAAGCAGAAATGCAGTGAAGGCTAGTGAGTAGTAAAATGGATCAGCAAGCAGAAAGATGTTAATAACATCTGCAAAACCTACAAAGAAGTAAAGGTATAAAAGAAACACAAATAAGCCTAAAAGCAGAAAAGGAATTCCCTTCTTGAGCGCAGATCTCTTCTCTATTTTCATCTAAGGTTACACCAGATTGAATAGAGCAAGATGCACTACTACGTTTTATTTTCTTCGCAACGAAGGGATTTCCGTGGGTTCAAGATTAAATTTTGGCGCAGACTTACCTTGCTTTCGGTCAAGGCATGCCCTTACAAAGCCAAAGTATTCTGGGCTGGGCTTGCTTGGGCGGCTTTTAAATTCACCATGGAATTGGGAGGCTAAGAAGAAGAATCTTTCTGGAAGTTCAAGAATCTCCATTCTTTTTCCATCTGGGCTTTTTCCTGAGAAAACCATTCCATGTTTTTTCAGGGTATCCCAGAATTTGGGGTTAACTTCCCATCTGTGGCGGTGGCGCTCGTAGATTTCCTTTGCTTCATATAATATGTGGGCTATGGTTTCTTTTTCTATTATGATTTTGTGAGCACCTAGGCGCATGGTGGCCCCTTTGTTTTTTATGTCTTTTTGTTCAGGCATTAAGTCGATTACTGGATAAGGCGTATTTGGGTCTATCTCTGTGCTGTTGGCGTTTTCTAATCCGCACACGTTGCGGGCAAATTCAATTACTGCCAGTTGAAAGCCGTAGCATACTCCGAGAAATGGAATGTTATTCTCACGGGCGAAGCGGATTGCCATCATCTTCCCTTCGGTGCCTCTTGGACCGAAACCGTAGGGAATGAAAACTCCATCGTATTTTTGGAGAATGTTCAAAGCACCTTTGTTCTTCTCAAAAGTTTCGGATTCAATGTAGTCTATTAGAACTCTCGCTTGACATGCGACTCCGCTGTGGCGTAATGCTTCGTTCATGCTTACGTAGCTGTCAACCAGTCCAGCGTACTTGCCTACCAAGGCTATTTTAAGAGTGAAACGCGGATTCAAAAGGGAGTCAACAAATCGTTTCCACGCAGTCCAATCAGGTTTCTCTTGAGGCAGCACTAAACGTTTGCAGATGTGTTCACCCATGCCTTGTTCATCAAGAATCAGCGGCACTTGATAGATGGATTCCACATTGTATGAACAGAACACAGCCTCTTCAGGTATTGTCCCAAACAACGCAATCTTTCGAAGGGATTCCGCATCTATCATTTGTTTGCAACGTGCCACTATGATGTCTGGTTGAATGCCGATGCGGCGCAACTCATTCACGCTGTGCTGAAGGGGCTTAGTCTTCATTTCTCCTGTGACATCTAATATGGGGACCAGAGCAATGTGAACATACAAAGTGTTTTCAAAGCCCTCTTCAAGCCTCATCTGTCTTATGGCTTCAAGGAAGGGCAGTCCCTCTATGTCGCCCACTGTTCCTCCACATTCGGCGAGAACAATGTCAACCTTTGACTTCTCAGCTACTAACCGAATTCTGCGTTTTATCTCATTTGTAACATGGGGGACAATCTGAACGCATCTGCCTAGGAAGTCACCTCGACGTTCTTTGCTAATGACCGTCTGAAAAACCTGTCCAGTTGTGATGTTGCTTTCCATCTCCAAGTCAGTGTCAAGGAATCTTTCGTACCAGCCTAAGTCGAGGTCTGTTTCGCCGCCGTCCTCTGTTACGTAGACTTCTCCGTGAATGTAAGGGTTCATTGTACCTGCGTCTACGTTTACATATGGGTCGATCTTTATGGCTGTGACTTTGAAACCTCGGGTCTGAAGCATCTTTCCAATAGAGGAAGTCGTGATGCCTTTGCCAACTGAAGAAAGCACGCCGCCTGTAACGAAAATGAATTTAACCATGACGGTTCCTCGCAATAACAAACCATTAAGCACTGTTCTGCATTAAATCTCTTTCCGAAGAGAACTAGAGGAATTGTAAATCACAAAGCATGCTTAAAGCTTTATTATTTTGGCTTCATCTTTCTATCTTATGGACATATTTGGGTTCATCGTCACTATAATTGTAGTTACAGCTTCTGGAGCCCTGGCTCCTGGCCCCCTTTTCTTTGTTAACATTGCTCATGGCACAAAATCTGGTGCTAAAGGTGGACTAGCCTTCTCGATTGGGCATACTATAATTGAATTCAGCTTAGTTATGTTTTTGGCACTTGGGCTTTTAGCAGTAGTTAATGAGCCAGCTGTAGGATCTATCGTTGGAGTTATTGGAGGAATCTTTCTTGTCGCTTTTGGAGTATTGCAGGTATATCAGTTCCTAGTTTCGAAATCTGAAGGTTTTGGTGGAAAGAGTGTATCGTCGAGAAATCCTTTGTTGTTAGGTTCAATTTTCACAGGGTTAAATCCTTACTTCATAATTTGGTGGCTCACTGTTGGTTTGAAACTCATTGCAGATTCCATAAGCTGGGGTTCTTCTCATGTACGTCGCACACGTCTGGATGGATTATGTTTGGCTTACATCCACTGCTTATCTTGCGAAGAAGGGGACCAGCCTGATAGGAAGCAGAGGATACAGAATTGTAATGGCGGTTTTCGGAGGCGTCCTCGTGTATTTTGGGCTTTACTTTCTTTTGCCATCTCTTGGTGAGATCACAAGCTTCTTTTCATTGTGATCTGATATTTCAATCATAAAACTCGATCTATCAAAACTTATTTAAACCTATTAGAAAGTGTAACAGCCAAAAGATGTGATGCCCTTGATTGAGCTTTTACAGTATGCGATCAAAAAAGGTGAAAAGCTTGGCGCAGACTTTGTCGAAGCTAGATTTGACGACCTTTCCATCAGAGAACTCCTAGTTGAGAAGAAGACCGTGAAAGACGTAAAAACCCTGCGAAGAAGAGGCATAGGAATAAACACGTATCATCATGGCGCCACAGGATATTCTTTCACTGTAGATTTATCAAAAAATGCAATAGCGGAAGCAGCTGCGAGATCCCTCAATATCGCAAAGGTATCAAGCGCAATCGCTCAAGTAAAAGTTGAACCCGGAGAAGCAACAGCATCGAAATCAGAAAAACTAGCGCTGAGAGTAAAGAAGCACCCAGATGACTTTCCCTTAGACTTCAAGAAGGACATGATTCTTCGCGCAGTTGAATCTTCTGAGGAACATGGAAAGAACATATCTTCAATCACTGGCAGATACGGTGAGCTTTACGGCGAAAAGATGTTTATCAACAGCGCTGGAACTGAAGTTTCTTGGGCTCCTATAGTTGTGGATCTCAGAGTGCAAGTGGTCTCTAAGAAAGCTGACCTTCTTGTTGATGGTGGAGATAGTTTTGGCGGCAGTTCTGGATTAGAAGCCTTTGACCTGAATGAACATTCCCCAGAAACTTTGGGCGAAAACGCTGGCAAATGGGCTGCTGAAAAGCTTGAAGCTAAGCCAGCGCCTCCTGGAAAACATCGTGCTTTGTGCGAGAACATGTTAGTTGGAGTGTTGGCTCATGAAAGCTTTGGACACCTAACCGAAGCAGACTTCATTGTATCAGGCATGTCTCCGCTTGTTGGAAAGTTGGGCGAACAGCTGGGTTCTGAAAAAACAACTATTATTGATGAAGGTACACCCGACCCGGAAAAGCATAGTGGCTTTTGGATACCCTTTGACGATCAAGGGGTGAAAACAACCAAGGTTGTCATTATGAACAACGGCAAGCTTGTTAAGTATCTGCATAGTAGGGAAACGGCAACCATGATGAAGGTTAGTTCAACTGGCAACGCCAGAGCGATAAACTACAATTTTCCACCAATTGTAAGAATGAGAAACACGTACTTCACTCCAGGTGACCTTTCATTTGAGGAAGCTGTTGAACTTTTAGACACAGGCATCTATGCCATTCGAACGGCTGGTGGTCAAGCAAGTGCCGATGGAACTTTTATGTTCAAAGCCCGAAGAGGATACTACGTTGAACATGGAGAAATAAAGCATCCACTACGCGAAGTTACACTAGCAGGTTCCATACTTACATTTCTTCAAAACATTGAAGGCGGGACAAAGGAGCTGCTCATCCGAAGCGGTTACTTTGGCGGTTGCGGAAAAAGTGGACAGTGGCCTCTTCCAGTCGGCTTCGGAGGTCCACATCTACTAGTGCGTGAAGTTCAATTTGGAGGTGAGAAACAGTGACAGTTGACTTGGACTCTTTGCAAGACAAGCTAGCTACTCTAGCTGATTTAGGATTGAAAAAGGCACTGGCTAAGGGAGCAGGGGAGGCGGAAGCTCTTGTTTCTTATGCAGATGTCATTTCAATTTCGATTAAAAAAGCAGTAATCGAGGCAAGGCAAGGTGCACCTAGTGGCATTGGCATTCGCGTGGTAGTAGACGGAAAACTTGGATTTGCAGCTACAAGCGGCACAGATGAAGTGCAGATAGAGAAGGTCGCTGAGGAGGCTGTGTCAGTTGCACGGATTCGCCCCTTAGACCCAGACTTCAAGCATCTTCCAGACCCTGTTAAACGTTCTTCAAGAGACGGCGTCATTGATGATCGTCTACTCGAATTTTCAGAGAAAGATGCCTTGAAAGAGGTCAACATGCTTGCAGAGACAACTTTCAAACATGATAAACGAATAAAATCGTTGGAAGGTGAAGTAGAAGTTGGGAGAACAGCCTTCGCCATTGCAAATTCAAGAGGAATAGCTGCTGTAGCCAAAGGCTCTTACATCGGCGCTGGCATCTACTGCATCGCCATGAAAAGTGGAAAGCAAAAGACTGGTACAGAATTTCTTGTCTCAAGAGAGGTTCCAGATTTCGGTGAAGTAGGCGTGAAAGCGGCTGAACGCGCTGTAAAAATGCTAGAGAGTAAACCCTTGGGTAAGTCGCTTAAGACCACAACTGTGTGGGAAAATGTGTCAATAGGGTACATGCTGGGAAATATGCTAAGGACAGCATCAAATGCACGAAACGTGCAAGAGGGAAAAAGCTACTTCAAAGAAAAGATTGGGGAAAAAGTGGCAAGTGACATTGTAACCATTATCGATGATGGACAGTTACCTGAAGGTTTTTCAACACAAAAAATAGACGCGGAGGGTATTCCAATGCGAACTACACCCTTATTAGAAAAAGGTGTTCTAGCGACACATCTTTATGACAGCTACTCCGCCTTGAAGGAGAACAGGAAGAGTAGCGGAAACGCGAAAAGAGAGTGGCCTGAACCCTTCCTCAAGACGCCGAATGTTTCCACTACGAATTTGGTGATGCAGCCGGGAAAAAAGGATTTGGACGGTTTAGTAGCTGATGTTGGTGAAGGTGTCTTGATCACCGATTTCGTAATGGGAATTGGACATGCTAATACAATTACTGGTGAGTTCAGCGTGGTTTCGCCAAGCGCCTTCCTTGTTAGAAAGGGAGAAGTTGTCAACCCATTAGAACCCATAACAATTGCAGGTAACTTCTTCCATTCCTTGAAAAGGGTGCAAGAAGTCGGACATGATCTGCGACTCTTGGATATTGGCAAAATCCCCAGCATCGTTATCAGCGAATTAACCGTGTCTGGATAAGCCTTTCAGCTTCCTATGATGCATCTTCCCACTTTGTCTGCTATAGTCTACGCTAGGGAAGTATAGCGATCTTAATGTCGCCTTTCGATGTTGTTAATGTTTCAAACGCTTCCTTTAAGCTGTCGAGTTTCATTCTTCTTGTCACTAGGGGCTTGACGTTAAGGGTTCCAGAGGCTATTAGGTTTAGGGCTTTCTTAAAATGAGCTGGAGTGGTGTGGAAGGAGCCAAGCAGTGTTGTTTCTCCATAGTGAAGCTGCTCAGTGCTTACTTTGATTTCGGTTCCAGGTGGGCATCCTCCAAATTCTAGGACTATTCCCCCTTTCCTCACCATTTTCAAGGCTTGTTCCCAAGTGGCTGGAAGCCCTATTGCTTCAACCACGATATCTGCTCCGTAACCTTCAGTCAACTTCTTCGTCTTCTTAACCGTATCTTCCTGCTTGGCGTTGATTGTTTCATCGGCTCCAAGCTCACGCGCTAGTTGTAATCGTTCGTCGATCATGTCGCTGATGATGATATTGCCTGCGCCCATCTTTTTAGCTGCGATTAAATGGAGCAGTCCGATTGGTCCTGCGCCGATTATGGCTATTGTATCTCCCAGTTTGATGTGAGTCTTTTCCAGTCCGTGAAGCACGCATGCTAAGGGTTCTGTGATGGCTGCTTCCTCATAAGATACATGCGCGGGAATCTGTTGAGTGTTTAACATGACAATGCGCTGAGGAACTTTAATGTATTCGGCGTAGGCTCCCCAAAGCCACATCATGTCTTCGCACAAATTGTACTGCTGTCTCTGACACATCTTACACCGTAAGCATGGAGAGCTGTTTCCACCTCTGACGCGTATCCCCTTTTTGAACCACGGGACTCCTTCGCCTACTTCCACGATGTCACCAGCCCATTCATGTCCAAACACTGTTGGAAGCTGAATAACTCCACCCACGTAGCCTCTTTGAAAGATCTTGAGGTCTGTGCCACATGTAGTGGCTGCTTTCACCCTTACTAGAACTTCGCCGTAGCCAACCTTCGGCTTTTCAACTTGTTCGATTCTAAGATCTTTAACTCCATACAGCAACGCGGCTTTCATGTTCTCCTTCGACAACAACATCACGCCTTGTACGTTATAAAACGAATGTAGAATTTAAAATATGGTCATACTTCTCTTTCTTCTATTACAACTCTAAGATGTACTCGTATGTTTCAGCCTGCCAGAAACCAAGTTTCTCATGGAACAAGCACGCTTTTTTGTTTCCGCGGTTTATTCGAGACTTGACAACGCGACATCCGTTTTGTTTTGCTTTTTCTATGAAGCGTTGAGCAAGTTCTTCGCCTATTCCTTCTCGTCGGTGTTTTTCTTCCACGATCAACGCCTGAATCTTTGCAGCATTGCAGTAGAGACCGCAGTAACCGACAAAACTGGCTGGATCTGTTGAAGCCATGCGTTTAAGCCTTCTTTACGTGTTTTTCTTTTGGTGCACCACAGTTTGATCATTCTGCTTTGCGACACCTGCCAGTATATTCGGTTTTGCATTCTGTACATATCCATGTTGGCATGTATTTTCTATTCTCCTTTCATTCGTTTTTGATGTCTTTTTAAGACAATGAGGTTGATGTTAAAGGTTATGTCTTTCTATGATCAAGTGCGCTCAAAAAGCTCTAGACAACGATTACAGTGCATGACGCGCTTCATCAAGCGAATTCGGCAAGGCTTTGCTGTTTCTCAGTTTTACTGGCATAAGCTGATCTTCTGTTATGTCAAACATGCTTAAGATGCGCGATGTAACAGGCAAAACCTGCTTGGAAACATAGTATTCGATATCTACTTCATCATAAGAAGCGAAGACGTAGGGCTTTGCTCTTTCATAAAGTTTTCCTGAACCAGCCACGATTACATAGCCGATCTTGTCACCTGGAGACAAGTCCCATCCTTCCTTCAATAATGCCTTAGCTGCCATAACGTGAGGCGCCCTAACCGCGTAATCATCAACACGCTTAGTCAAGGCTTTCCATATTATTAGGTCCCTGTAAGGCAACCTTTTTGCTCGCAGATCTTCAATAAACCTTCGCACAAATTCTGCGGCTTCCTCGGGCGACTGTTTCTTAAGAATAATCTCCAAAACTTTTTCTTGCAAGTTTTTGGCTACAGCTGCCCAGTCGCCCCGGATGACCTCTAAGCCCACTATGTCTAGTCGTCCATCTTCAAGAAGTCCACAATATCGCTTCTTGGCTTCAGTGAACAGCACACGCACATAAAGCTTATCAGGCTTAACTTCCAAGCCTAGCATTCTGCCGATTTCATCACAGATTTTATGAATCTTTTCTGGATCATGTTCTATGAAAATGCTGTCAGTGTCACCGTATACAACCTCTAATCCAGTCTTCTTCGCCAGATCAACTGTTTTTATAATGGTGTGGCGACCCCATGCACTTGCAGCTTCAGCAACTGGCTTAATGTACCAGCGAGCGCCAATCCAACCTGTGTAGCCGTAGGCAGCGTTTGTGATAACCTTTAAGGCTTTCTGGCGGGCATCCAAGATGCGATACTCAGGGCTTTCAGGGTCAAGCTTCTTCAGTTTTGGACGAATTTCATCTCGAACAGCGATGAGGCGAGACAACACTTCCTTATAGAAGCCAGAAGGCTCCTTACGGAATCTATGCTCCACCTCTGGGGCGATGTTTACTCCGCTTGGAGGTTCAGGATTCGAAGGGGAAACGTAGGTGTCGGGTGAAACGTTGTAGTTTATCATTATGCTAGGATACATAGCTTTGAAGTCCAAGACGGCGATGTTCTCGTGCAATCCTGGTTTAGGCGCTAAAACCACAGCGCCAGCATAGGGAATGTAAGGGCGCTCGATTCGTTTTGGAGCAAGCTCGTCGATCTTGTAGGCTTCTCTGATTAGAAACCATTCAACTCTGAAGCCAACAGCCGCTGTTCCTATGTGGTCGAGAGGCAAGCTTACGAGATTCGCCAGCTGCATGGCTTCGTCTAGCATAACCGACGTGATGCCCATAACAGATTGAGCGTTTTCCTTGGAAAACTCGAGCAATGTAGACTTTCTTTTCGGGTCATCCCAGTATGTGGAGTAGTCAACATCCTCGACAATTGTGCGTTTTTCTTGGGGCATGACTCTTAAGAAGTCGGCTACGTTCTCCAAGGTTTTCACCTTGACTTCTGTTAGGTCCTCGGCGAAGTCGAAGAGGTCGATGTTTGCGCGGCCAGTTATGGAAACGTGACCATAAACGCTCGTGTGGGGTTCTGTATTAGCTCTGTCCACGAACAGGTTGATTCCAAACTTCTTTGAACGGGCAACCAGATAGGGCCAATCTTGTCGGTTGGTTCCGTAGCCAACGATGATGTCTGGGTTAAAATCTCTGACATACGCAATGAATTTTTTAAGTATTGGCTTGTCATCTGAATCTTTAGCCACGAACTGCTTCGCTTCACCCGTGTTTGTAGCCACAGAAATAATTACGACTGGATTCTTTTCTGGCTTTGGAGCCCCTTTCAAACTGTAACCTATCGTGGAAAAGCCCAGGATTCTGAGCTGGGGCACTTCGGTTTTTTCTATGCCCTTTGGAAAAGACGTTGCTAAATACGTGTTGTCTACTTGGATATCTTGCGGATTTTCTGTTGGCTCCACTTCTACTTCGTGCCAGCCACAAGGCGACATGTCGCTGTCGATTATGTAACGCATGGAGTAGCGGATGTCATCTTCTAAGCACTGCTTTACTCCCTCAACTTTCGACAAGGCCTTAGCATATTTTGGCATGAGAATCGGGTCTAAGCAGTTTACTTTAACTGCGTTTACATGCTTTCCGAAAAACTTCTTTTTTACTGGTTCTAACTTAGTGACTAATGGAAACTCTGCTTTGCGTGAACGAGTCTTTTCGATAATTGCTTGAGGTTTCTCGCCTTCCTTAGTCACCGCATAGAAATAAGAATTGAAGTTGCGGTCTAAGATTAAAACTCGTTTTCCTTGGTTGTCGATACCCCATATCCACATTTCAGGCTTGTGCTCTTTCACCTCGTAGTTAACGTCTAAG
>CAYFZT010000043.1:0-11380 GCA_964347555.1 uncultured Candidatus Bathyarchaeia archaeon
GCCTGATTGTTCCAAGCGGTAGCTGTCTGCAATTTCGAACATTCCGAAGGGTATTTGCTTGTAGCTGATCTGCCAGTCCTTCAGCATGGAAAACTGTTGGAAACATGCGGCGTACTTCAGTATGTAATCTTCATCGTCTACGTGAATTGTGTAAAGTCTTTCGCCGAATAGGTCTGCATGTTCCTTGATTGCTGGGACTTCCAAGTTGAACAGGTTGGTTCCTTTTATAGAGAAACTGGGAATGTTTAACTCGTTGACGCTCTGCCATGCGTATTCGCCGACTAAGTCAACCATCAAAGCGGCTTTAGGTCCATACCGCATGTGCCCAGAATCGGAGGCAGGTTCCCATTCAAACCCAAACCTCTTCAATATGCCTAATATCCTAGGTTCCCCGCCTGGCGCTTCCTTTTTGAAGACTTCTTTTTCTACAAGCAGTTTGAGGTTTTCTTCCCCGTTCTTGAATTGGTATTTTTCTGGTTGAACGGTTTTGCCGTCGAGTGTAAGTAGCAAGAATTCTGGGTCTTGGGTCTTCCATCTAGGCTTCTTCTCTTTAACTTCCTTTGGCAAAATGACTTTCGCTTGTTCTGCAAGAGGATGCCCTTTAATGGAAAGCGAGAATTGTTTGCACCAGCCGAAGGGAGTTCGGTAGGTTTCTAAACCTATCTCTCTGGCGTATTTTTCCATTGCTTTTAGAACAGAAAGAGCCTTTTGCGGTTTAGCTAGGTTACTGCTGAGGTGAGCGTAGGGATAAATCAGAATTCGATTGGCTTTCAACGTATCTAAGGAAGCCTTAACTTCGTCTATCGCCTTTTTAGCAACAACGTCTGTGTCTCCCTTTTCTATGCTGGTAAACAATACAACTATGTCTTCAAGCCTCTCCGCTTTCTTCTCAGTCTTCTCCGCTATTGTAACTTCCCTTTTTATCGGCTTATATTCTATGAAATTAGAGTGCAACTGAAGGATTCTCATATTTAATCATCTTTGACTGTGTGAATACTGCAGCGAACGCACAA
Source organism: uncultured Candidatus Bathyarchaeia archaeon (assembly GCA_964347555.1). GTDB lineage: Archaea > Thermoproteota > Bathyarchaeia > Bathyarchaeales > Bathyarchaeaceae. Next base: position 1,014 of record CAYFZT010000043.1, read on the forward strand.
TCCATTGATAAAAAGAGTTTTCCACAGATTAGTGTTGCGTTAGTTTCAAAGCGATCACGGTGTCCCGTGTCTCCATTTTTCCAGCATTCGATCCTTTTTTGTCCCTTTCTTGAACTCCTTGTAGTGTTCTTTACAGAGGTACGCCCGTCTAGTTTCGCCCACTTTGAGTCCAGCCGCTGTAACCTTGTCTGCGGGCAATGAACGAATAGCCTCTCTTTCGCACCCAGTAACAGTGCATTTGACGCCCTTTGCAACCCGTCCCAAGTTCTAAGCCTCCGAACCTCTCATACTAGACATTGACTTGTTTAAGTCCTTTTTCATAAATCTTCTGCGCTCGCGTGTATATCTCCTTTTTCTCTCCAAAAACTACAGGTCCAATGCCTTCGACAACAAATGAGGATGCCGCAGAGCCGACACATGCGCTCCACAAAGGATCTTTTGCCCGCAAATATTCGGCTAGGAAAGCACCAATGAAAGCATCTCCAGCACCAGTTGGGTCTCGAAAAATCTTTGGCTTACATGGAGGCACGTGATAAAATCCATCATCTATTAGCATGGTTGTCCCTTCCATGCCGCGAGTTACCATCACAACCTTTGTTCCATAGTCTCGAATCTTTTTCATGGCTAATTTCAATTCTTTCTCTCTTGTTACAATTCTGACTTCATTGCTTGAAGACTTGAAGATGTCTATGTGCGCAAGTATTTGGTTTGCTTTCCACTGTTTTAGGCGCACGTTTCCTTTCCTATCAAAGGTGCGGACGAACCCTTGAGGGTCAAGCGACAGAGTCTCCGCTAGTCCCCGAAGCTTGGTAATAACTGCACTTTGGATTTCGTTTGCGATTGGCGCTATGTGAAGGACTTTGGTTTGTAAAGAATCTGGTATGTCTAATTGAGATATGGGTGGCGTACGGTGTTTTAACTGAAGCCTTCTTTGTTCGTCACGGTATGTTAGAATGAACTTTGTTGTGAGCGCACCCTTTACTCGTTTAAGTCCTGAAAGGTCAACCCTATTGCTTCTTAACCATTCTACGTATCTATTCTGAAAGTCTTCTCCCACTTTCGAGATTACTGAAACCTTGGCGCCAAGTTTAGCAGCCGCAACAGAAGTGTAGGTTGCTGGTCCCCCTAGTGTAGGCTGTGGAGAAACAATCTGTGGTGATTTTATGATGTCTATGGCGAAATGCCCAACTGTTACTAGATCATACATGCTCATTGGCACCTGTAGAGTCTTATCCTTTAAGGAAGAAAATAGTTTTTGCAGGAAGTTTTGAGGAAAGATATATAGGAGTGGTTATAAACTTGCTTTACATTCCTAATGCTAGAGATGATAAACTGTGCCAGTAAAGAGGAAAAGCCGCGGAAGGTCTAAAGGTGGCAAAGGCAAGGGGGCGCTTGTGCAGTGTTGCCAATGCGGAGAGCTGGTTCCCAGGGACAAAGCGAAGAAGGTTTCTCGCAGAGTCACACTGATTGAGCCAGTTCTGGCTCGGGAACTCCGCCAAAAAGGCGCCTACATTCCTTCCCACGTTGACACTCGATATTACTGCGTTTCCTGTGCCGTTCATCGAGGTGTAGTAAAGGTTCGAGCAAGAGATGATCGAAAAAGGGCTTGGAGACGCGGCAGACGTCCCCGTTAGACAACTCCTACCACACGCTGTTTTTTAGAAGCTCTTCTAAAATAAGCTGCTCGCTGAAGCACAGTTAGATTGGTTAGAACCGCTAGAAGAATTACGCCCCATTGCAACGCTTCACTCCATGCCAGTGTCAAGAAGCTGGCAAACACTAAAATAATTATGCGTTCTGCACGTTCCATTAAGCCAACAGACTCCATCTTCACGTCCGCCGCTTCAGCCCGTGCCCTGCAGTAACTCACTAGCAAGGAACCTGTCAGCGCCAAAAGGCCCCAGAAAACGTCACTTAACCCGCCGAGAACTATGCCTACAAATATCATTGCATCGGTATAGCGATCAAGCAACGAATCTAAAAAGCCGCCAAAGACTGTGCTCTCGCCATACTGTCTTGCAAGGGCACCATCTAAAGCGTCGCAAAAACCAGAAGCCAGAAGAAGAAGGGGCGCCAATACCAAGAGAAGTGTTGGCTGAGACTCCCATTGCCAGTAGCTGACGGCAGAAAGCACGGCAAACACAACACCGATTCCGCTGACTTTGTTCGGCGTCAATCCTAAGTTGCGGGCGAGTCTTGCCTCGCCAACCAACCACTGTTGAACCCTTTCTTTCAGTTTGGTTAACAAATTATTTTCGGCTCTGTTGAGATAGGTATTATCATAATCTTTATTTAAAAACAGCATCCGAACAGTAGCGTGAAAGGTGTGTTACATGATTGAGATTTCTCCTGTAAAAGTTGGTGAGAAAACAGCGACGGGACTTCGAATTGAGCTTCCTGATTCACCGCCTCTGCTGATGATAATTGGACAAGCCGGCTTTGTTGGATGCGGTTTCATAAACATTGAGGCAGCAGAGAAGCTCAACGTAGCCGCAGCTATTGTGACTGGTGTAAAAAGTTTCGACGATGTCCTCAACGTTGAAGTCAAGGCAGTTACTTCTAAAGCCCAGAAAAGAGGAGTTAGAGTAGGGATGCGAGGGAAAGAAGCAGTGAAGTTGCTTTCCTAAGCTTCAACTGAGTTTTTGCCAATTAAGGCGCTATCAGGAAAACTTTTAAATAGTTTTTCTTAGACTTGATGAAGAAGTGGTCGTAATGGGTGACTATGTTCCACAACGTTAACCTTTTCTCTGAGACCTACCCTACATCAAAGTCTAACTTCTTTGAAACCATTCGCCGCAGGAGGGATTAGACTGGCAAAGGCAGCGAAGATCACTGCAAAAAAATCCGAACATTTTTCCGAATGGTACACTCAAGTAGTCCTGAGATCGGAGCTTGCAGACTACGCTCCTGTTAAAGGCTGCATAGTCTTCAGAGAATACTCCTACGCAATTTGGGAGAAAATCCAGAAATACTTTGATGAAAGAATCAAGGCAACTGGACATAAGAACGCATATTTTCCCCTGTTCATACCTGAGAAGTTCTTGAAGAAAGAGGCTGAGCATTTTACAGGCTTCGTTCCCGAATGCGCATGGGTCACCATAGGTGGGGAGAGTAAGCTAAACGAAAGGCTAGCAGTGAGACCTACATCAGAAGCGATCATCTACACCATGTTTAAAAAGTGGATAAGAAGTTGGAGAGATCTCCCCCTCAAGCTAAATCAATGGTGCAATATAGTAAGATGGGAAACCAGAGCAACTAAACCCTTCTTGAGAACAAGAGAGTTTCTGTGGCAAGAAGGCCACACTGCACACGCAACCTATGAAGAAGCTGACAAGGAAGTCAAAGACATTCTCCATGTCTACAAGGACCTAATGGAAAACATGCTTGCAATTCCAGTGCTCATTGGAAAGAAGAGCGAGCTTGAGAAATTCGCTGGAGCCTTTTACACAGCCACACTGGAAGCTCTGATGCCTGACAGAAAGGCGCTGCAGATGGGGACATCGCATAATCTTGGACAAAACTTTTCGAAGGCGTTTAAAATCCAGTTTGTCGGGGAAGATGAGAAGGATCACTATGTTTGGACAACTTCGTGGGGTATAGCTACTCGCCTCATCGGTGCCGTAGTGATGGTTCACGGAGACGACAGAGGATTGATCCTTCCTCCAGAAATAGCTCCCTACAAAGTTGTGGTCATTCCCATATTCTACAAGGAAGTTGAAAGAGACCTGATTCTCAATAAAGCTCAAGAAATCTCCAAAAGGCTCAATCAAAACGGGATAACTACAATAGTCGATGACAGAACAGAATACACGCCGGGATGGAAGTTCAACGAGTGGGAACTGAAAGGAGTACCCATAAGAATTGAGATTGGCCCCAGAGACATAGAGACGAAACAAGTTGTGGCTGCAAGAAGAGACACCCTTGAACGCATTGAAGTGAAGGATGAACAACTAGTTAGCGCAATAAGAAAAATGCTTAAACAGGTTCAAGAAAATCTTTTCAACCGAGCTAAAAAGTTCCTAGAGGATAACACAACGACCGTCAAAACCTATCGTGAATTCAAAAAGGTCTTGAGAGAAAAGCGGGGCTTCATCAAAGCCAGCTGGTGTATGAGTAACGAATGTGAGGAAAAGGTGAAGGAAGAGACAGGCGCAACTATCTCTCTTATTCCATTTGAAAAGGAAAAGCCGTTCTCCGATTGCCTTTATTGCGGAGGAAAGGCTGAAGAAGTCGTCTTGTTTGCGAAGTCATACTAGGTTTCAAAGATGCAATGTGCGGTGAACTTAGAGGTCTAGGTTGTCAAAGTCAATTATAGTCCAAACGTCGCCTCTCTTTTCAATGTGTGCCATAATGTTGTGTCCCAATTCTGTAGACAGCAATTCGTACCATTGTTGCTGGGGCAAGTCGTTGACTGCTGCTTCTATCCACGGGTAAGTGCTGTTTGCAGTGTGTAATACAACATGGGTTGTTCCTTCCATGATATAGTCGTACTTGTTAAGAACTGAGGTGTTTAACTCTACAAATGTAACAATTCCGAACAGTTTAATGAAGTTTAATCTCGTCAACCGCACTAATCTTTCACTTGTGAGTCCTTCGCCAGCCATTTCAATCGAGATGCTGTTTATGTCTTGAGCATTTATTATGGCGAAACCAGCCAGATAGATGGTTTCATCTGGGCCACCTGTTCCTTCGCGCCAGTATATCGGTACGTACCACGCTAAACGGAACGAGTTTTCTTCGATTTGAATGGGGTATAGAAGGGGCATTTCTGCGTCATAAAAGCCAGTTGCAGGCTTTAGCAGCTTTCCCTCAATTATGTCTTCTGCTGTTATGCCAGAGATGTACTTCTCCTTGGAATAGTCGTAGTAGTATATTCCTTCTCTTGTCGCTTTGAAGACACCGGCAAGGGTTCTTTGACTTGCTATAGGGTTCACCATTACCATGGCGATGACGTCTCCTGTTTCAGGATCGACAATGTAGCGTGTGTCTTCTGACATTTCAACGCGTTCTCTGCTTGGCGGGATAATCCATAAGAAGCCGCCAGCCCAATAATCAAAGGATTGTCCTCTTCTGAAGCCTCCCCATTCGTTTATCCTGTTTTCTAACCATGCTTCATCGTAAACTTGAGTAACCCATGTTGGAACTGTTTGAAGAGCAGGAAAGTCGTATGCTATTGTTCCTTCGGAGTTGTAAACGATGAGTCCAGAATATCTGTGAATTAAATCTAACCCGACAGTGTATTTGGCTACAATGTATACTAGTTCACCAGAGGTTGGATCCCATGAAGGATAGGAGACGCCGTAACTGTCGGCTGTGCTTGACATGTAAGGTTTAAATGGAAGACCGCGGTCCCACCACAGTCCATCGCCTACTAGAAACTCTTTCTGCACAATTTCGGGAACAACTGTGGGGTCGGCGGCGTCAATTACTATGAACCCTTTGACGTAGTTTTCTGCTATTACATTTGTTGAGCCAATTACTGCAACCCAGACTAAGCGTCCGTCTAAGGTCTTTGTGATGTGCGTATCAAGCACTCGCATGTTACTTCCGAACTCTGACATGTGACGCCTAGCAACAGAGATTGCCAACTCTCTAGTTACAAGTCGAACCATGTTGTCTGGAATAGGCTTGCTAAAAGGTAAGCCTGATTGCAACTCGATGAAACCATCGAAGTAATAGGCATTGTTCACTCGTTGAATCTGGGAGAAAGCCACGCCCACAATGCAAAGAATAAGATACAACACGAAAAGCGAAGCAATAATTTTTCCTCTAGCCTTAAACGAAACTTTGAGTTTTCTTCGGAAACGATAGGTTCTTAAGCCTTCAATTTCCTCTCTGCCTTTAATTATGAGAGCATTTTCCAGAAAAGCCAGAAAGACTCGTGTGTACACTAGCCAATACGTAAATAGGCTTAGTGGTGTGTAGAGAGATACCAAAATTAGGAACAGTAGCAAACCTATGAGAAAGGTGGAGATTCTAGGCAACGGCTTCAATCTTTCTCTTCGAGGAGGAATAGGAACGGCAAACGCAGCCATCCATACTACGAAGAAGACGTACAGATTCAATGTCTACACCAAAATTAAATGATCAAAACACACTATTAAAACTAGCACACCATACCTCGCAGGTAAACAGCTTGTCAAAGAATGAAATACGAATGAAAATCTGGAAAACAATGGAAGAAAAAAGAATAGCTACGTTTCCCAAACCCGTATACCACCGAATACCTAACTTCATCGGCGCCGAAAAAGCTGCTCAAAACCTAAAAAACCTGCCAGAATATTGGAGAGCGAAGGTTGTTTTCTGCAACCCAGGCTCTCCTCAAAGACCAGTTAGAGAAATGACCCTGAGAGACGGCAAGATTCTGGTTATGGCTACTCCTAGGCTTAAACACGGCTTCCTTGTGATCGCTCCTGAAACAACTGTTGGAAAGGAGCAATCTGCTTCCACAATTAAAGGCGCTTTCAAATTTGGAGAAGAAACAACAGATTTTCCCAAGCCAGACCTAATTGTAACTGGCAGTGTAGCTGTTGACAATAAGGGAAACAGGCTTGGAAAAGGTCGTGGATACGGAGACAGGGAAATAAAGGTGATAAGGGAAAGATTTGGAAGAACGCCTGTTGTTTCAACGATACACGACATTCAACTGGTAGAACACATACCCTTCACTGAGCAAGACGAAAAAGTCGGCATCATTGTCACGCCGACAAAGATTATTAGAGTCAAAAGCGATAAGCGTTAAAACAATCAGTTTAAAAAAAGGGTTCTGAGAGGGCTTCTTTGCAGATCTTACTTCAAAATGCGCTGCAACAGCTAGTTGAGTGGATGGAACAACTTGTACAGAACTACGGCTATTTTGGAATCTTTTTCATAAGCCTAATCGGCGCCCTGTCCATTTTCTTCCCCATACCTTATACAGTCGTTATTTTCACTCTTGGAGGTCTCTTCGACCCGTTTCTAATTGCAATCGCTGCGGGACTTGGCTCTGCTATAGGTGAATTTTCTGGGTATATGCTTGGCTTCTATGGAAGAAGAATTATCAGCAAGGATCGACAAAGAAAAATGGAGTTCATGGTGAAAGTCTTCGACAGATTTGGCCCAGGTGCCATTTTTCTTTTTGCTTTAACTCCCTTGCCTGATGATCTCCTTTTTATTCCATTGGGTATGATGCATTACAGTCTTTTGCGAGCGTTTATTCCAGCTCTGATCGGGAAAACATGTATGAACTTTATTGTAGCCTACGGTGGACGTCTCTCAATCCAATTTATCAAATCAATCTTTGGCGAAGGAAGCGACTGGATAGCAGTTCTACTTGGAGGAGTCCTTGGAATAGGACTACTGATCATCATAATGATTGTCATGTTCAAACTTGACTGGGAAAAACTCTTTCTGAAATACGTAAAGGAAAAGGAGAAGAAAACCAGGTGAGAGCCATCTCATATTCTCATAGTCTCAGCATACGTTGAAAGAAGCAGAGTTAAGCGCGCACACTTGGTATTAGTTTGTGGCACTCAGTAAATATTAAGTGTTTAACTTTGTGTAACTTATTTGGGTTTAAATTTGAATGCGCTCGCCCGCTAACAAATCTGGAAGGTGATGATTTTGGAAGAAGGCAGAATCCTCGTGCCAGACTCTTTAGCAGAGACCCTCTGGCGTCTGGAAGAAGTCAGACGTGGGTTCAGATCAGGAGGCGACACCCAAGTAACAGAGGCTCTCAATTGGGTTCTGTCGAGACGAGGCTTGAAAGGAGCTTATAGGGGTCTTTTCGCGCCAACAGAAAAAGATCTTAGAGGAGTTAAGCTTGCGCGTGCGCGTATTTGGTCCGCAACCATGTAGCGGATAACCTCGGGGTCAGCGTCGCTTCTCTTTCCTTTAATTGTATTCTATGACCATTACTACTTCCATGCCAGACGATTCGTTTAAGAGCAGCCCATCCCACATAGAATGAAGAGAAGAGAGAAGGGTCAAGGGCATTAACTATGATACTTTCCAATTTCTGCATGTTGTCAAATCTGAAATAACTTCTCTATATTCCCATGATGTAGTAGAAAGATAAGATTCCATGGAAGGCGATTGGCTCTGAAAGAATCAAGGAATGTTCAGATCGCTTTCTCTGCCCTGGTCATCGCAATATTCATTGTATTAGACGCGTCTCTAGCCCTCTTTGTTATAAACTGGTCTCGACCTGTATCGATCTTGATGTTCATTTTCCTCGTGTTTTTCAACTTCTCATTTTCACTTCTGATCTCTAAAAGAATTCTCTCTCTCCTTGTAAAACCATGCAAGCTTCCGAAACTTCAAAGTTTGAGGAGCAAACCAAGGATTGCTATTTTATATGCGACCATGAACGATGTGATGCCTGAATGCCTGTGCTCAATATCGCAAACATACCCCTGCAATGTCTATGTATTAGATGATTCTACAGATCCTGAAAAGAGAAACATTGTTGACCGAATCGCAAAAGAAAAAGGTTTTACAATTCTGAGACGAGAGCATCGACGAGGCTTCAAAGCAGGTGCGATAAATAATTGGATAAGAAAATATGGCAAGAAATTTGATTACATTGTTCTTCTAGATGCCGATTCTTACATTCCTTCAGACTGGGTTGAGAACGCGCTCCAATATGCTGAGCACCCTTCGAATTCCCACGTGACTATTTTTCAGGGTTTGATAAATATATGGAACCAACAGAACAGGTTCGTTAAAACTCTGGCTCCTCTGCACGTAATGGGTCAAGACGTTTGGGAAAAAAGACTTGCAAACCTTTTGGACGCTGTCTTTTGCTACGGCCACAATGTACTAGTCAGAATGAGCCACGTGAGGGAAATAGGTGGCTTTGCTGAAGGCTATGTTTCCGAAGACTTCGCAACAGCCGTGAAATTAGCAGAGAGAGAATACAAATCTAGATTCATTCCGATTCACACATACGAGGCTATGCCAGAAAACATTAGGGGGTTCATAAAGAGGCAGAACAAATGGACTAGAGGTTCAATGGAATTCTGGACGTTTGCGAAGAATCCCAAACTCTCCATTATACAGCGATCGCTCCTATTGCAAACTCCAATGGGACACTTCGCCTACATTTTCATCATGATTACAATGTTCTTAACAATTTTTGGTTACTACTCAACCACTGCACATCTCTTAGCATTCGCAACAAACCTGTGGGTTTCAAACTTCTTCTATATTCTGTCTATTCCCATTTTCCAGTACGTGATTGCCACATCAATCATTTCGGGCATTATACTTGCAGTAAAGCTTCGACAACTCGGGGTTAGCAACTTAACCTTTGTTAAGTATCAGTTGCTGAGCAAGGCAATCGGAGCCATAATGCTCCCCTATGAGGTAAAGACCATTTTGAAATACTTAGCAAATAAACAGTTAACTTCTGGGGTTACGCCTAAGAGCGAGAAACCTCTTTCTTTCAGAGAAACTCTGTCCATTTCCCAAGCCACAATTTTCATTGTTGCTTTGCTTTCTTTTGGACTAATTTTCGTGAACCCTTTAGGAATCTTCTATAATATCACGTGGCTTGCGCCCTTCTTTTTCTCACCATTAGTCATTCACTTTTTTTCTATGGCAACACCTCAAGAGGCAAATAGCGTAGAGTGTAATTTTCAAAAGAGTATTGCAAATGATTTTTCTGTCAGTTGCCTTAGTTCACGATCAGCAACAGTTAACCTTCTTCTAAACTCTGCACATTCTTGATACAACTGCGAGTGGTGAATAACTGCGGCGCACATCCAAGTACTCCTCATTTCTCGGAGGCTCTGTGAAAATCGAGAAAGGAAGCTTTTATCCGCACGTTGACACAAGCACAATCTTATATAGAAAGAAAAACTGTCATCTGACCATGCGAATTATCGCAGACCTTCACATTCACAGCCGTTTCAGCCGTGCCACAAGCCAAAAGATGAACATAGACGAAATCACCCGTTTTGCCCGTATCAAAGGCTTGACTCTCGTGGGCACAGGCGACTTCACCCATCCTAAATGGCTTGCGGAATTACAACGTGATTTGGCGGAGGCTCCGGAAAAAAGTCTCTATAAACCGGTTAAAGACCCAGAATCTCCTGTACATTACATGATAACTTGTGAGGTCTCCACGATTTTCACTGTTGAAAACAATGTGAAGAAAATTCACCACGTGGTTCTGACGCCTAACATTGAAACAGCTATCCAAATCAACGAGAGACTGTCAAGATATGGCAACCTCAGCATCGACGGCAGACCCACCTTAGACATGACTGCACCTCAACTGGTTGAAGAAATAATGCAGATATCTCGCGAGAATGTTGTTATTCCAGCCCATGCTTGGACGCCATGGTTCAGCCTCTTCGGCGCTTTCAGCGGCTTCAACCACATAG
>CAYFZT010000044.1:0-11118 GCA_964347555.1 uncultured Candidatus Bathyarchaeia archaeon
TAACAAGAAAATCAGCTTGGATTTCATTCAACTCTCCCAATTTCTCGCGCTTTCTCTATTAATATACTATATTTCAATGGAATTAAACTTTGTATTATAAGGGGTGCAACCGTGGCGGGCGGGGTGGGATTTGAACCCACGACCACAAGCTTAGGAGGCTTGCGCCCTATCCTGACTAGGCTACCCGCCCTCTTCGCTAAGACTGAGGAAGAGAGCAAATTTTAGTTTATTGCTAGAGGAAAAGAGTTTTGTCATAGTCGCTCGGTTCAGATGAAAGGAGAGACTTTGAGTGACTTTTCAAAGGTAGTCGTCTAGGATTGTGACGAAATCCCTCATCGAATCCTCGAGTTGGGCAACGCGCGCGGAGATAGTTTTAAATGGTTTCTATCCTCTGGGTTCTTAATAGATTTGTGATAAGAATCTATTAGGTGCGAGAAACTGGAGTTTAGCATACGGTATGCAGATCCGTAACGTTGTTGGAAACAACCTGTTTCCTCACTTTCTAGCTATGTTTCAATGGATTCTGCTAGTTACAATCCTAGCTTTCAACTTGAATTTTTCGGTTGCTGTGACTGGGGCAGTGGCAAGTGGCGGCTTAAAAGTAATAATGCTTTTTCATCTCTGGATGCTCTTCTTTCCAGCAGTTTTGTTCTTGCCTTTTTACAGAATAAGAAATGAAGGAATCGCGGAGAGATGTGTTATTTGGCTATCAATTGTCACAATCTTTTTTTCAATTGTAAATATTTCTCTTTATTCTGTTAACGATTTTGTTTTGTTAATGAAAGCTATAGAAGTTATTATGTGGAGTCTGTACAACGGAATCTTTGCAGTGAGTGTATACAAGATCTTAATTGGGTTTCTATCGCCTATCCTAAGCGAATCTGCAAAGATTGAGAAAGAGACACATCGCAACAATAAAAAACTAGGAGGCATGTAATCGAAAGATGCGCAGAGCATCGTTAATTACGATTCTTATGTTTCTTACGGTTTCTCTTATGGTTCTTTCAACACTTTCCAACATTTTAACCGGGTATCCTGAACGCCCACGCGTATTTCAAGGTGGAAAGCAAGAGACAACGGAGTATAAAGAATCATCCGTTCTTTTGTTCGAGGTTTCGCCAGCTGGTCCCCAGCTTTTTTGGAGAACTCTATCCGCTGATTACTATACAGGGTTTAATTGGTTTAGGACAACCGAAGAGAAGGCTCAAGAAGAGTTTCCCCAAGTTCAAAACGCATATGCAACTGAAGTTTTCACAGTGGAAATCCACACAAAACTGCCAGAAGTTTACTTGCCATTACCTTCATCAAATTCAACGCTAACAGACGTATCCTTTGAGTCATCGGATAATTTAACGTTATATGCGGACACAATTGGGAGCACCTATAGAATTCTAAGAATTGGGCAAGCGATGAAAGCTCCACTGGCTTACAAGGTTCTATGGCGTGACATTGAATTAGACGACAGGTTCATTTCGCTTAGCAACATTTCAGAAGAAATTCTGGACACGTATCTGCAACTGCCAGATATACCAGTTGAAATTCAGAAATTAGCTGATGATTTAGAGAACCCCTCTTACAGTATTCTGGACCAAATTCTTGCTGATGTTCAGTTTCTACGAACCAATTTTGTTTATGATGAAAGCCCTCCGAAATTTTTGATAGACAACTTTGTATATGATGTTAATTCCTCAAGGTATCCCTACGGACGCGTCACACAAGGTTCCGATGTCCTTTCTTATCTAAAACTCAAAAAGGGCATTTGTGTAGACGCTGCAACAATGCTCACAGTCATATTAAGAATCCAAAAAATACCGGCACGAATAAGTATTGGATACAAACCGGAAAGAGTAGAAAGCGGCAAGCTTTCATACTATACATCAGGAGCACACGCTTTAACAGAAGTTTATCTTCCTCCTTACGGATGGGTTCAATTTGACGCGACACCCCCCCTCGAAGAAACCCCTCTTGTAAAGGTTTCGCCATTCAAAAAAGAGGCTTCTCCTGGGAGCACCATTTTCTTTCAACTTTCGATAACAAATAGGTACAATCTAACGGATATTTTCTGGCTGAGCGCACACACTAAGCAAGAATGGAATATCAGGACAGCTCCAGAAGAATTAGAGATTGCAGCTCTTCAGACCGCTTATGCTTTGCTTGAGGTTACCATACCACAAAACGCAGAGATTGGCGAAAAAGATGTGGTGACTTTGAGCGTGATATCTCTAGGTCGCGGAGAGGTTTCTTTTTCTATCTTGGTCATCATACAGGTTGGGAATGTTTTTCACATTTCTACATCAACATCAATTAAATATGTAGACACTCCAGCCGTTAGAGGAAACACTTTCTGGACAAACGGCACAGTTCTTACATCTAGCAATGAACAAGTCGATAACATGAGTGTCTTTGTTTTCTTGACAAGAAGCAGAACAGCTGAAGGAGTAGTTGTTGGCAAAGGATATTCTGAACAAGGGCATTTTCAGATTAAAAGCAAAGTCCCATCTTATTTGGAAATTGGAGATTACAAAGTAATTCTTCTCTCTTTGGGAACAACACGGCATGCCCCTTCCAGTAGCAATTCCACAATAAGAGTACTGGCAAAAACAAGAATAACACTTGGCCCTGAAGAAGAATTTCTGTTAGGGTATGGAGTAATTTACGGTTACCTATCATGGGATAATGGAACAGACTTTGCAAATGCGCTTGTTTCGATTAAGATATCTTCCTCAACAACGCCCTCAGAAGTCTCGCATTTGCAGAAGCTAACACTCAAGGATGGATCCTTCAGAATAGAGGCAACATTTGAGAACCCAGGAATATACGAGGTAAATGCAATGTTTTCTGGAAATGAATATATTCTAAGCAGCAACGCAACACGTGTCGTAAAATTGGAACGCGGGCTACCTAAAATAGAGATTATTGGTGAAGACATTGCAATTAGAGGCGAAATTTTCAGTATTTCTGGAACAATTCGTTTTGAGGACATAGGAGTTTGGGGTGAACCTTTAACTTTGAGCTTTGATAATCAATTGTTGACGACTCTTGAAACCAGAGTTAACGGCTCCTTTGCATGGGCGTTTCTTGTAGATTCCGAAGAGCAACTGGGACCACACACTTTCACTGTAACTCTTAAAAAGGGAAACGAATCTGCACTTCACAAGGTTTTGGTAAAATCCAAGACTACTTTAACCACAAAAGTTTCTAACGTTGCTGGCGGAATGTTCGTTTTATTCTCAACATCTCTTTCTGATGATCACGACCTTCCTATTCATGGAGCAGAAATTTTGGTGGATAACTATGGCTTGTCGTGGAAAACTGACGTGAATGGAAACTTAACGTTCTTTCTGGACACCATCAAGTTTTGGCCAGAAAACCTAGTGTTAACTGCAAGGTTTGAAGGTTCGGAGTTGTATTTACCTATTAGAACAGAAAAAACGGTAGCTATTGAATCGGTAATTAGCCTACCTTTCCTTTTACCAATGGTTTCCCCAACCTTACTCATCTTAGCTTTTGCTTACGTCAGGCATCATTTAGGAAGACGGAGACAAATACTTCAACAAGTCACTAAAATGGAAGTTGTAAAAGAGAGAACAATGAATGAAGAAATCATAGTGCAGCCACAGAAAACACAGCCGCTAAATTTTGTTTTTTCCGATATAGATACACAGTTCCCAAATGTTTGGGGTGTCGGGGACAAGTTACGTATAGAACTTGTACTCGATGAGAGTGTTTTAAAGAAGAAATTAGATAAGAAAGTTGAAGTTTTTATCGACGAAGAAAACGTTGCTTCCGTTCAACTTTCTCAGCAAGGACGCGCTGAACTATCTCATATGTTCCTCAAAAAGGGTGAACCCAGATTGCGAGCGATTATGTCGAGAACTTTTGAGAGTCAACCTCTGAGTGGAGAAATCACAATTCGCATAGTTGAGTATAGAGAAGAAATAATCAGACTTTACAAGGAATTCTTAGAAAAGCTGGCTGATTATAATATCCATGCAGGAAACGAGATGACGGCGCGAGAAATAGAGAACCTCATTTTGAAAACGAGTGATTTTAATTCTGAAGCCCTTAGCAGGGTTGTAACATGTTTTGAAAAAGCAGAATACAGCAACCATCTAGCAACTAGAAAAGACTACGAAACTATGTATATGGCTCTAAAGGAGTTAAACATTAGTGTTGAGTAAAAAAAGTAAGCTTTTGGTTCTGATTTTTGCAGTTCTTTTCCTCATCATTGTAAAATATGTCATTGACAACAGAGGAGAAGCTTTTCCTCAAGTTCTGCGACTGATCACCTACGCGTCTCTACTTGTTGCAGGTGGTTTGACTACGCTTACCTTTGGTTCTCTGCTAGGAACCTTCACTGGTACAGAGGCCTCAGCAAAATCCCATTTATCAAGACGGATTTCTGAAGACCCAGCAAGAAATTTCTATCTAGGCTTTCTTGTAACAGCATATTTAATTCTAATCAGACCCTCTTTGGCTGTCGATGTACTTTTTCTTCCATTTATTGAATGGGTTATAATAGCATTAACGATCTACGTCGTGTACACCATGACAGGATTCTCCACTAAAGGAGTTTATGTCCGCTCTGAAGGCTTAAGTTTGAAAAAGCACATCCAAGATGTCAAGCGAGAGACTGGGAGTGACCTAATACGGATAACCTCTGTTATGGAACAGTTTGTTGATAATGGGGTGAAAGAACCATTGCTGATTTACCTGACGTTACATCTGCAAAGGTTAGGAGAGGACGAAGAAAATATCCTTAGGGAGTTACGTCCCTTAATTGATTATCAGGATAATGCACGCAGCCACAAATCGGGTTTCATGTCTTTTCCTTGGGCAAGAAGAAAATCCGATGTTAACCCCAAAAAAGATAGGGAGACCCTACTGAACACGCTTCTAGCAAAAATTGACGGGTTGAGATCAAGATGAGTCTTGAGAAAGCAAGAGCCATTTGCAATACTATAATGGAACAAATACGTAGTCTGTACGTCGGAGATGAAGTGCTAATCAAGAAAATACTTGCTGCGGCGTTGGCCAACGGTCATGTTCTCTTTGAAGACAATCCTGGACTTGGCAAGACATTGCTATCTAAAACGCTAGCCTTTTCAATTGATTGCGACTTTTCTCGTGTTCAATGCACTCCAGATCTTTTGCCAGCAGATATCCTCGGAACCAAAATCTGGAGACCCAAAGATGGATCCTTCGAGTTGTTTAAAGGACCAGTTTTCACTAACATCTTGTTGGTAGATGAGATAAACAGGTCACCACCTAAAACGCAATCTGCTGTTTTAGAGGTTATGGAAGAGAGACAAGTCACCATTGAAGGAGAAACCTATAGATGCGAAGAACCGTTCTTCGTTTTGGCAACGCAAAATCCGATTGAATATGAGGGTACATACCCTTTACCTGAAGCCCAGATAGATCGTTTCATGATGAAGCTTTCCACAGGATATCCCAAAACTTCAGATGAAGAAGAGCTCATTGTTAAAAGGCGCATAGACTGGAAAAAAGATGACCCTACAAGGGATTTGAAACCCGTTATATCTGCGGAAGAGTTCAGAACTTTACAGAGTGTTGTAGAAAATGAGATTTACATAGATGACGTTGTCATTCAATACATAGCAGAAATCGTCAGAAAAACAAGGGAACATTCTCAGGTAGAGGTGGGATCCAGCCCGAGGGGAAGCCTTGCGTTACTCAAGGCTTCTAGAGCATTGGCACTTATGAGAGGAAGAAGCTTCGTGACACCTGATGACATTAAGGCTCTTGCTGTTGATGCTCTTGCTCACAGACTGATACTTAGTGTAGAAGACGTAATGAAGCAAGCGGATGAGCGGGGAATAGTTAAGGAAATCATTGACAAAGTAAGTGTTCCCAAAGACTATCATCCAAGGTGATCCGACCTTGATCTCAAAGGAAACCAGTCTGCTCTTAACCGGGTTCACCATAATTTTCTTCTCTGGTTTCATTCTTGCCAACCCCATATTAATCTGTGCTTCATTTATTCCACTTTTCATCTATTTCGTAGGAATTTTCCTTACTCCTCCTGAAGTGCGAATCGAGAAGATTAATCTTCCAAATTCTGCAAGGCTCGGCGAAATCATAGAAGTAAAAACAGCCGGCGAGATATATGGTGGTCCTGGTGCAGTTGTCATTTGCAACGAGGTTCCCAAGCCCTTTCAACTTGTTGAAGGTAGCAACCTCAAAGTAGTCTCTAAAGAGTTCAAAGAGAAAATGTTTAGTTTTTCATTTAAGGTTCGTTGCACCAAAAGTGGTGACTACTGGCTTGGGCTTGGTTTGGAAACGAGACACATCCTTGGATTGACCCAGGCGCATGCTTCAATGGAGGAAACTGGACGACTTAAAGTGGTTCCTATATCAACGAAAATCAGAAGAATTAAGTTGCCCATGAGAAGAAGCCGTAGAATTCATCCTAGCGAAGGTATCGCTAAGATTGGTCCTTTGAGCACTGACTTTAAGGAAATTCGTAACTACTTCTATGGCGACCCATTCAAAATTATTAACTGGAAAGCCTCAGCTAGAGCTTCTGGCTGGGGAAAGCTGTACCCCTTGGTTAATGAATATGAACGAGAAGGAAAACAGACAATTTGGCTATTTTTGGACGCACATCCTGACCTAAGGATTGGCACCTCAATTGAAAATGGCCTAGAATACGGTGTACTGGCTGCATACGGCATCTCTTACTACTTTCTGAGCAAAGGCTACAGCCTAGGCATGTATATATACAATCATCGAGGAGACACTCTTCATTTTGATACAGGAAAAAAACAGTTCATCAGAATTACTGACAATCTTCTTAGACTGGCTCCTCCGAAAGTTGGATTAAGCGTTTTCTGGAATGAAGGCTTCTCAAAAGCCGTGGAGAGGAATCGGAAATATCTGCTTCCTCATTCCCCAGGAATAGTAATTATAACTCATGTGACTCAGAGCAACTGGAGTGATCTTTTGAATGGAGTGAGGAAAATTCTAGTTAATAAAAGAAAGAGAAGACAGCTTGACATTTTGTTAATTAACATTCTGCCTTACGACATAATTCCAAAAGTTGGTGATCTGGAAAAATTTGCTGCGGAGATGCTTAATGTAGCTAGTAGAAGCTTTTCAAACCGTCTGCGAAACATTGGGTTAACCGTGCTGGATTGGAGTCCGAAGAAAGAGAGCATGGAGACCGCGTTGTTGAGCACTACACAGCTGAGGTGAAATTTCTTTGGAATCGACAAAGATAACTCCAAAGTTGTTGCAGTTCACTGTTATTGTATTAATGAGTGTATCTGCTTCTTATGCCTTCCAGCACACTGAGACCGTATATCAAATAAATGGAGTGTGCTTCTACCGCTATCTAGCATACGCCAGCACAGTTCTTCTTGGATACCTATGTTTCTCCCATTACAAAAAATATGTCGCTCTCGCCTTCTCCTTATCGCTTTCATTGGCAGCGTTCTCTCCTATTGGCCAGAAAGTTATAGAGTTGTTTCCTTCGGCTGTTCCCTTTTTGGCTGTGTTGATGGGAGTTATAGCAATCTTTGTTGCTCCAAAATCTCGAGGAAGAGGCTTCTTCGAATTTCTTCTTGTACTAGTTTTGCCTGCTATTTTGGCCGAGTCAAGGATAGGGGGGTCATCTCATCTAATTGCTACAATCGAATCGGTTGGTTATTTTGAACTTGCAGCTATAACCGTTATCATTGTAGGAGGGTATTTCTACCTTAGATATGCTGTCTTGTCAAATTTGAGTTGCATTGAACTGGCTTCTAATGGAGCCAACGAGAAAGATGTAGCTGAGGTTTGCAAGCAGTCCAATATTGTAAGTATTCTGATTGTTGCTGGGGCTTCAGGAATTGCCGCGTTTTTAATGATTACTGTATCAATTTTTTCTGGTGTTCTTCGGGCTACTGTTGCTGTACTACCTGCCTATGTGCTCGCGTTAGCAATGGGCGCTGGGATTTCTGTAATGGTAATTCTCTACATTTTTAAGTACTCTAATCAAGAAACTACGCGTATTGGCGGTCGCTAATCTCTGCTGATTGCCTAATTATCAAAGTGATGTGGTCCCAGAAAAGCATAGTTAAAATTAACTTCAAAATATTTAATAGATAAACTATTGACTCAAGATTAAAACGGGCGGGGGTACCCGAGCTAGGTCTAAATAGCGGGCCAGAAAAGAACGAAGACCTCTAAGACATGGGGGAGGACTTAAGATCCTCTGGCGTAGGCCTCCGCGGGTTCAAATCCCGCCCCCCGCACCTACAGGCGAACCCGACCCGTCAAAAAACGAACATATTTTCCAAACGCTCTGGCAACTGAAGAAAGACGGCTACGCACACACCACAATCAAGGGAACAGGCAAAAGACTAAGAATGATAGCTAAAACCGTCAACCTCAACAACTCCGAAGCCTATTCACGGAAAAACTTTCAAATTTTTCTACGCCTAATCTGTATGAGAAGCTGAAAACCAGTTTTTGCTTTCCTAACCGTGGTAGTTCCTAAGTCTAATTGGATCGACTACATACGTGCGCCATATCGGAGGTTTTTTTGTAACTAAGATTAGTACACTTCACCTTCGCCGAGTTCTACGTCTTCATACCACTTTAGTTTTTCACCAATTATGCTACGAAGTTTCCATCTGAATTTCTTCTTTTTGACTTCGATAGCGCACCTAAGGGTTTCTATCTTGCTTGTCAACTTGTTCTTATCTTTGGCATCGAATGACCCACTTTTGGTCAGCTTGATTATTTTTCCTAAATTATCAGTGATTGTCTTGTGTAGACCCCAGTCTCTTGAACATAATTCCGTGATGTAGTTTACGTTTAGTAGTTCTTGGCTGTCGCTTCGTCCGATTTCATGATCTTCTAAAATGGCTATTACGTCCTTTACATCTTTTGATGTTAATTTGACGATTTGCAGTTTAGTTAACAGAAGATCCGTGACTGGAACAGTTAGGTTATCAAGGTTGAGACGGTCTCTAAAGTCCAGCGTGTGATCCATTTGGAACTTGTCCAAAAACACGTCTACGTTCTTGTTTTTTTGGTCTAAAAACTGCAAACGAGTTGCACCATATAGGAAGTTGTACTTGTGATTAGGAGAGTATCCGAGTTTTTGAAAGACCGAGAAAATTTCTTGGCTTTCCTTCTTTAATCCCAACAAATCTATGTCATGATAGGTTCTCAAGTGTATAGAATGCGGTCCGTGACAGTGAAATCGGATCGCCAAGCCTCCAATCAGCCTTAATGTTACTCTTTCCCTGTCAGCCACTTCAACAATCTTTCTGGCTTCTTTTGAAGAGTCCTTATCAGCTGCTTCGCTTGGCAAGAAACCACCACGACTGCATGCATACAGCAATTCAAATCTGTTGCTTAAGATTTTCTTAAAAACTTGCCCTATAAACACGCTGTACAAGGTTTTGACAGGTAAAAGCGACTTAATAGGCTTCGTCGTTAACCCAATTCAAGCATGGGTGGTAGAGTTGGACTTGAAGGAACTAACGGTGCTTAAAAGAAGCCCGCTCGAGAAGCAAAACCTATTGCGCCAATTAAAGCAAGGCAATTTCTAGTCAAGTTTCCCTGCGGTCTCACACAATTTAAAGTGCCTCTTACGGTTTAAAATTTAAGTATCGGTTCTTATATGTTTAGCTTAGAGTTGTTATTGCTACTACTGCAGTTCCCAGCAGCCAACAATAAAGCGCGAATAGATAAAATCTTTCTTTAAGAAGAACCCGTTTCACGAGTTTCAAAGCCATGTAACCGACAATCATCGAAACAATCACCCCTAAAACCATGGTTAACCCATCGATTTCTACGAGAAATAAATTCTCTGACTCAACAATCATAGCTCCAATCACCGCTGGAATAGAAAGCAAAAAAGAAAATTTGAAGACCGTTTCTTTCCTCAGTTTGATTAATAACCCAGTGGCTATAGTGGCTCCACTTCTTGAAACGCCAGGAATAATGGCAATTCCTTGGGCAATTCCTATCAGAAGGGCTTCTAAATACCCCAATTCCTTACTCTCCTTTCCATATTTAGAAAAGTAGAGAACAAACCCTGTACATAGCAATGCTATGCCAACTGCCAACGGATTATAAAAGAAAGATTTGAAAATATCTCGAAAGAGAAAACCGATTAGGGCCGTGGGAATGTTTCCTAAGGCTATGAACACGGC
This sequence comes from uncultured Candidatus Bathyarchaeia archaeon, assembly GCA_964347555.1. Lineage (GTDB taxonomy): Archaea > Thermoproteota > Bathyarchaeia > Bathyarchaeales > Bathyarchaeaceae. Next base: position 10,173 of record CAYFZT010000044.1, read on the forward strand.
GAGTTTTCCCTCTTCTGATGCGAAGTCCAGTTGAACCACAGCCCTCAGTATTTCTGCCAGATCTTTCCAAAACACTATTAAAATCACGAGCAAAGTTCCAACATGCAACATTACATCGAAAACTACTGGAGGGGATAGACCAAAGTATTCTTGAACGACAACTAGGTGACCAGAACTGGAAATTGGCAGCCATTCAGTGATGCCTTGAATTATTGCAAGAATCAAAACCTGAATTAAATCCATTGAAGACACACTTTTCTGGCTTTAGCTTATTCTTTTTCATCAATCAATTATAGTTTTACAATCTACGTGAGCAACGTTTCATTTACGTTTTGCTATGGAGATAGCCGCTATAATAAGAAAGGCAATTCCAGTCAATAGTTTGTCGCCATCTGTGATGAACCACACCACTATGGCAACAATGGCAGCTGGCAGGAAGAAAAACAGAACCTTAGCAATGAACAATATTATTAAAATTCCAACTATCAAGAGAATCAGCAAAATGGCCAATTCTAAAAGCCCAGGAATGGGAAGCAAAGGCAAAACAACTCCTTCAGTCAGCCCTCTAGTATAGTTTTGTACAGCTAAAAAGTTTTCATCGATTCATCGAAACTTCTCATCACCTGCAACTCTAGATGGAGCCCCGGGCGGGATTTGAACCCGCGACCCGCAACTTACGAGGCTGCTGCTCTACCGCTAAGCCACCGGGGCACATAGTTACCTAATCAAGAGATGAAAGTGAGGCGCAGATTTTTAAGATGTTCGATGAGATTCTCTTGTGTATTAAGGGTGGCAATTGAACTTGAATAAAGAGCTTGGAGAGCGCAGGATAATTGACACCATTCTGAAGCATCTTGAGCCTATGGCATACATGCCGGTTCCCTTTGGTGACGACGTTTCAGCCGTTGACATTGGACATGGAAAACTTGCTGTCTTAAAGACTGAC
>CAYFZT010000045.1:0-10910 GCA_964347555.1 uncultured Candidatus Bathyarchaeia archaeon
ATATACCATTGGAACGACAACCCCGACCAACTCATTATCACCAACTTCAATATTCGAAAACTTCTGGAAGTTCTGGGTTTCCGTTGATGCGCGCGCGCGATTCTAAAAAGTCTTGAACGCTCAATTCCACTCATCTACACCTCCTTTCCATTATAGAGGTATATCAATTTTGCCAAAAAGCCAACTAATCGTCAGGTCTTCCTCCGCAAACTCCTCCATTCCTCTTAGCTATAAAAGTGTATACATGCATGAGATTTTCCTCCTCGTGAACTAAGATTTTTCTTTAATGCTTGCATATCTTTCAGTCAGAGGATTCAGATAGTGCTATAAGATATCGCGTGGAACCCCGCAGTTAATATCTAATGCCAGATCGATCTAAGCTTTTTCATCATTGCCCGATCTCTAGGTATCTGAAGGAAAATGGTTTAATCATCGTAGCTTTGAAGGAGACAATGAAGCTTTCGATATTGTGCAGGTAGGTGTGCCATTTTCCTCTGAATGTCGACATAAACTTGTAGTAGTCGGTGAAGTCTCTATGCAAAGATATCATCATGCAGTTTTTACCGTCTAATCCGTCACCGGCAGCTCCAAGTATGATTTTTGGATTTTCCAATGCCCATGCATGAGCTTTTTCAGCAATTTCTTTAAATGGATCACCAGACTTCTCGTCATAACGAATTATGTTCATAAACGTGAAAGCCATAATTTCGTAACCAAGTTTAGTAAAATCTGGAACGACAGTGTATTCTTTTATGAATCCAGTTTGCTCAAGTTTTCTTCTCATTCTTGTTATAGTTGGCTGAGATACCCCTAGAATTCCTGCCAGATCTCTGTCACTTCTCTTCGAATTCTTTAATAATTCGTGAAGAAGCTCCAACATTCTATCCTTAGACATGCTTTGAATTATTAATGCCAAAAAATATGAAGCTTTCGCAAAAAGTGTGCACTGGCAAAATCCGATTTGCCATTTCACTCAAATTATGAGGAAATTCAGTGGTTGTTTGTGCCCGATGCTGTGTCTCTTTTTGCAGATATATCCAATTCCGAAATATTCTCAGTAGCGAAGTAAGGTCTATATTAAATCTAGCGATATAATATGCATGCTAGAAGAACACACAAACAGTTCTACAGAAATACAGCTCCAGTGAAGTTGATAAGAATGTCTACCATAGAGATGCCTCGTATTCGACATTTCGAAAAGCTTCTTATGGAAGCAATAGATGAAGGATTATCTTCTTTAGGCGATTCTGCGAAACAAGCGGTTTACTTCTACTTGGAGAATGCCTTCGCAATTAGAAAGCAGGACATTCCAAACGAGATTGAAGCGTTTACAAATGCCCTTGAAAAAATCTTTGGGCAGGGAGCCAAAATCCTTGAGATAAAGATGATGAAGCATTTATACATGAAGGTTGGACATGATTTTGCATACCTTCCAGAGAATGATGATCTACTGTTCACTGAATATGTCAAGGCAGCATGTATGCATGTTCTTAACCTCTGAGTCTATAGTTTCTAAAAAGACTCTTGCTAAGTGATAATTAACATCATTAAATAAATAAGTGCAAATCGTATAAATTTGCACGTATTCTAGTGAGAAATGTGGAAGAGAACTTGCCTAATCACTTTGGTTCGTGTAATCTTGTGAAGAGCAACTGCGATTGTTGTGGCAGAAAGATTGAAGAAACACATTTTACATTTTATGAAGTGGATCAACTAGATAAAAAATATAGATTAGGAATCTTCTGTATCAAGTGTTCAATTGCACTTCTAGATAAATTGAAAGGCAAGCTTGAATGGTTTCATATAGAAAGCGGTTGGAAGGGATACGTTCTTCCTGAAGCAAGATCCAAGCTGGAGCAAGCCAGTCTCATCCACCCCAAACACAACACCCAATCTATAGAGATTAGCCAGGTCGGGCGAAAAAATAGGGAAATCGGTAGAACTGAAGTCTTAGAGATTGTGAGTGAAATATGTAGGAAGAAATAATTCGAGGAGTTTGCAGAAGCAACCAGAAAATCGGAAACAGATATCTTTGCCCCAGAGCTTACAAATGTGCGCTCGAACTGATTTTGAGCGAAAATGATGGAAATGTTATGGTACCATGTAACACGCGCGTAAACAAATACGCAAAAAATCATGCATACTTATAGATTGTAAGTTCACAAACCATATTACTGACCTGCTAGAGACTGATAGCTGGGTTTTCCATATGGCAAAATATGGCTACTTCCTTGCGGTCCCTATCAACCCAGCTAAACTGAACAAAATCTTCAAAGATTGCCATGTTGACGAAGAAAGAATAGCAGCTTTTATAGATTATATCGTTCCAATAGTCCGAGACATGTGGGAACAAACAAAGAGACTACCTATAATACAGACTGAACTTTCTCAAAGCTCTCAAAGTGAAAAAAAGTAGTATTGGAAGATAATATAGTCAAAAAGACTAGATGGACATGTTAATCTGCTTATAGTTTACTGCGCCATTATCTAGCTTCTCCGGTATGAATTGAATTACGTTTTCTCCTTTGAAGACCTCAGTCGACAGTCTTGTTTTCGCGTGTGGATTGTGATAAACTATTTTATCCTTGGTGTATCCTGAAGCTTTTAATCTTTTCTTGCAGTATACTACAGCACTCAATCGTTTGTTTTTATTTTTGGCAAAAATCCTGTCTTTCCATCTAACCAGTTTTGGCTCACGAAACGGGCTCCATGCGAGATCACCTAGTAGCGCATTCTCAATATCATATTGACCTGTCCCAAATCCATGAGGTTGAACGACTATCACCCCTGGGCGCGCGCGCGCAAAAGTTGAGCGTTTAATCTTCAACCAAAAACGTAAAAGCGGCTCTCGCAGCCTATAGTAATAATTAATCTTTAGGGTGATTTGGCAATATGTCCCTTGCAGAACTTGCGTCGCGTTATGAAAAACTGAACAGTCAACTCTCAGAGCAGTATTATAATCAGTATGCAGGTTTGACTTATAACCGTGAATTGATGAAAAAACTTGCGCAGCAACTCACTGAAATCAGCAGAGAATTCTTAGAGAGATTCACTGAACCGAGAAGCATGTACTTAGCTTCTATAGAAACAATTGCCGACGCCGAAAGATTGGAAGTTGAGCTTGACTTTCATGATCAACGGATGGAAAAGATTTCCACGGAAAAGCACAGCATTGACGGAAAGAAGGTTAACTGGGGAAATTGGCGGCAATTCAACTCCCAAACAGATGACACGCAAAAACGCAAGGAAGTTTTTGATGAGTTCATAGCTAAGGCTCCAAAAATCTCCCACCTTGTAGAGAAGCGAATGAACATCTCAAGAGAAGTCTACAAACAATATAGTTTTACACCCTTAGACAGCTACTTAGAACTCGAACAGATATCCTACGACGAATTGGCAAGTCTTCTCGAAAAACTAGGAGACGGAGCAAAGCAAACATTCCTATCTGCTGCAGATCACTTTGCACCACAGATTCTCCGCAAAGCCACAACAGAATACTACGACGACTTCTACACATGGCGCGGTCGCATCTACAAACCTCTAAACAGATACCTAGAAAGAAAAAACCCCCTAAGTGAAATCCTGCAATTTCTACGAAACTTGAGCTTCGACCCTTCCACCATCAAAGTAGACGATGAAGACCGACCGAATAAAAGCCCCAGTGCCTCATGCTGGGGCATCCAAATTCCAAACGACGTCAGAATACTTTACCGAAAAGTCTCCCCCTTCACCGACTTCGGCAGCCTATTTCACGAATTCGGTCACGGCATCCATGGCAAAAGCGCTAATCCCAAAGACTCTGTTTGGAAAAGGTATATCGTTCCTAGAAGTGTTGCAGAAACGTTCAGCATGCTCATAGAAAGCGTTACAGAGAACCCAGTTTTCCTCAGACAAGACTTGAAGCTTGAAGAGACAACTGTCAGAGAAATAACTGACAGAGTGAGATTCATGAATCTCAGCTTCCTAACTTTCTACGCGGCGAATAGCATCATGAAAATGGAATTCTGGAGAAACAAATACTCCATCGAACAAACCGCAAAGAGGTGGCAAGAACTGACAAGGCGCTTCTTTATAGAGACACCTGGTAACTATTGGATACTTCACCACGTAATGCCCAACTACGACATGTACTCGCCGAGCTATGTCATCGCAGCAGTCAGGGTTGCAACCATCAGAGAAAGGCTGACTAAAGATTATGGTGAAACATGGTGGAGAAAAATTGAAGCTGGAAAGTTCATAAAACAGATCGCTCAAACAAGAGGAGAATTTAACATTAAGAAATGGAAGCTCAATCCAGACACGTATCTAAACGAACAAAAATCTCTGAGCTTCTCAGCATGACTTAGTCTCTGGGATATCACAGTTTTTCCAAAAATTTCTCCCTGCCAGATCAGGCAATAATCTGTAGCTAAAAAGATAGCGATGCATGTCACATGTAACCACATTCTCAAATGCCCATAAGCCCTTATATAGAAGCTGTGAGACTTTTTTCATTCACACAAAACGCTGTTCTCGATGATAATAATAGCAGCTTAGGGTTATCAAATTGGATCACCTTGCCAAAATCGAAGAATTGTCAAAAGCATTAAAACCAGTGTCAAAAGGAGAAGACGCAGATGCAGCAGTTGCCTTGTTATTGAAGCCTGCGGATTATGACTTCAAGTTCTTAATAGTGAAGAGAGCTAAGAACCCAACTGATCCGTGGTCTGGACAGATAGCTTTCCCTGGAGGAAAGCGTGACTCAAAAGACCAAAATCTGAAGCAAACTGTTGTCAGAGAAACCTTGGAAGAGACCAACATAAATCTCCTTGATCGTTGCCGCTTTCTTGGAGTGATGGAGACTATAAGATCTATAAGAAGACCTGCGATGAGAGTTCTTCCCTTCGTTGTCCTTCTCGAGCACGAACCATCGATCAAATTAAATGAGGAGCTAGTAGGATATTCTTGGATTTCGCTGAGACAGCTTGCTAAGCATGAAGGCATAGTCAATTTCAGTTTTGGAGAGTTCCCTGCCTACATTATTGAAGACAATGCCATTTGGGGGTTGACATATAGAATTCTTAAAAGATTTGTTCAAACCCGCGAGTCCCATTAAGCAAGCATATATGGTTATTTTCCAGATCTTTTTGACACAAATCTGTTTCCTTTGATGAAAAACCTTAGTTGTCGAGGTAAATCCTTTCTAACTCCAATTCTATGCGAGGAAGAGATTTCAAACTCCCTTCTTTCACCTTCCTTTATTGTTAACGGGCTTTTTGCGTTTGTTACATCAATTCTGTTCAACTTCTTCGTGATTGCCAGGGCTTTTGTTAATTTTCCTGGACCATTTGTTAGATTGTGAAGATTCTCTACTTGTCTATTTTCTGCCATTACTTCGATTCCTTGAATGGGTTCTAAGGCTCTTATCAAAACAGCTCCTACGTCTTTATCCAAGTGAGCAACTATGTTCAGAAGCCAATTGCTGTGAACCATGTAGATGAAGATTCTTCCAGGTTCAGCAAACATCGGCTCGTTGAACTTCATCTTTCCCTTGTAAGCCCTGGAAGCTGGATCTTTTTCTCCATAATAACCTTCAGTTTCAACAATCTTTCCAGACAAAGCCTTAGACTCAGTCTTCCTAACCAAAATCTTTCCCAACAGTTCTCTCGCAACTATTGCAGGATCTCTCTCGTAGAATTCTCTATCAAGAATTTTCATTGCCACTCTTGCATTTTCGTGATTTTTGAACTATAAAGATAACGGTTAGACTCTTTAATTGATCTGGCTATTAATTCGACTTCGGATAAAATCAGCTGCTGATGTCTGGCACACTTTGCTTACTATGTCGATAAGAAAAGGCAGCTGAGCAATGAGTCTTAAATTGGAGTCATAGTCTCTTGTTTCTGATCTGTTTTGGCTTTAATTCGTTTATGCTTTGACCGAGGCAGTGGCTAGCCTAGAGATCCAGTAAGCGTCAACCTTTTTCTTGGCTTCTTCTAATACACCTATAAAATCTTTTAAGTCGGTGTCTTTTAATGAAAATGTGATGTCTGGAAGACCTGAATAGGCCTTGCGTCTGATCACAATGTTGACTGTGTCATGATCAGAGAGACTTATCTCAATTTGGCCGTATATTGAGCCCGACTCGAGGCCTAACAAACCACTGACTAATGGAATTTTCTTGGATTTTCCCAATTGACTAGTACCCAGATAGAAGATAATGCGAGGCAGTTACTTAAATATTACGATTCACTAAATCTTATCTTTCATCCATGCACAATAAAATTACAGACGACGGCTCGGAACTCCTAATAAAATATTTATAAAGGCTTCCTTGTTATTATTTAACAAGAACCATGAAGAAAAGGAAGATTTTACTCAGCGAAGAAGGCAAGCAACAGAGAGGTAAAGAGATTGTTGTATTTGAAAACCCGCAGAATCTAAAGATGGTTTTAGGCAAGCTGAGCTGGAAAATTCTTAACATGCTCGCTGAAACCGAAATGTATCCCATGGAAATCGCCAAAAAACTGGGTGTACATGAACAAAAGGTTTACTATCACATTCGAAAGCTCTCTAAAGCTGGCGTCATCTCCGTTGCTAGGGAAGAAGAGAAGAAAGGAGCAATAGCAAAGTACTATCGAGCTGTGTCTTCTGCCTTCGGCGTAGAGTTACCCTCTGGTTTTAGAAACGTCAAAACAGCCACCTTTGCACACATGGACAAGAAACTAGAGCAATTTTTCAAATCTTTTATAACGGAAGACAGAGTCTTTGACGGGAAAATTGTGGTAGGCAGTCCGGATCCTCATGGACCCTTCAAGGCGAGAGCAAGAGATGGTCATTACGCTTCTTATCTGGCTCTTTTCATGGGACAGTTTGTGCGGTTACCTATGGACTTTGTGGTTAAGCTTGATGTTGACGTTAAAGTTGAAAAAGAGGAGAACAACAATCTTCTCTTGGTTGGCGGTCCCGGCACAAATCTTCTCACTCAAGAAGTCAACGACTATTTGCCAATTCGTTTCAATATGATGCCTTCTGAGCATGGGTTCCTTTTCGGAGGTTTGGGTTCTCAAAAAACCCAGAATGTTTACACCGCTGACGCAGTTGGAGTTGTGGCACGAATCGCGAATCCTTGGAACAAAGAAAAGCGAATTATCGTTTTGGCTGGTAATAAGGCGGTTGGAACAAAGGCTTGTGTGCTTGCAATCGCGAGGTTTTGGAAACAAACTTTGAAAAACTTCAAAGAGGACAATGATTTCGCTGCGGTGATTCAAGGATTCGACCTTGACGGAGACGGAAAAGTGGATTCCATCGAAGTTTTAGAATAGTTTTTATGTTGCTTTTTTGAAGGTTAGTCCAGTTCGTTTAATGTAAGGAATAAGTATTTCGACCAAAACAGAGGTAACAATTGCCTCGACTGTTAGCTTTATCATAACAGCGCTAAGTGCAGCCCAGGCAGCAGGTGTAGGCATGCGTATGAAGGAAGTAAACCAAATATAGTCTGTGACTAAAACGTAAGGTGCCTGAACACACCAAGCGAGCATTCCTGAGAATAAAGGTCTAAGCTTTTTAGTGAATAATCCTGCAGAAAATCCTAGAATGGCTAGTCCGGCAATAATGAATGGTATCCTCATGAAGCTCATGTATAATCCGCCGACAGCTCCCGTGAGTAGTCCAGCCCATGGACCAGCAAGAATGCCACTTAAAAAGATAGGTAGTTGAGTAAAATGAATTTCAGTGGGGAATGGTCCAGCTTGTATTGGAATAGTGAAAGGTGCTATTGAGAGAATATTTGATAAAGCCGCCATTAAAGCTGCAAACGCCAATCTTTTTGCTTGTCCCAAAGTGTGTTTCTCTCTACTAATGTTACGAATGGTCAATAGCGTAACACTATAGTTATAAAGCTTTCTACCTTAACTAGTTACCATGGTGGTTTTGCATTGACTGGAAAACAGGGTGTGATCAGGTTTAGTGTTTCTCTACCTCCCTCTCTGGTGCGTGAGTTTGATGAAGTTTGGAAGAGCATGGGTTACGAGAGCCGGTCGAAAGCTGTTCACGATGCCTTTCGTAGCTTTATCAGCGAGTTTAAGTGGATGCGAGAGAGGAAAGAAGAGATTGTTGGAGCACTAGTTCTGCTCTATTATGTAGATAAGCCTAGCTTACTCAATCAAATCATGCATGCTCAGCACAGGTTTGAAGATGTCATCTGCTCCAGCATGCATGTTCACTTAACCCGCGACAAATGCTTGGAAATAATAGCGGTTAGAGGAAGCGCCCAAAAGATCAAGCAGTTAACCCAGGAGCTTATGACTAAAAAAGGTGTCAAGCAGCTGAAATTCACAGGAATTGCACCATAAACTGTAGCCTTAGAACCGCGCATAACTTATTATCTTATACATGCTAACCGTAAGTTAAGTTTGCAACTCAAAGAGGAATTGTTGCATATGCCGAATCGTCTTGCTGTAGAGATTGCTGGGCTAAAACTTTCTAATCCCACTATGTTGGCAGCTGGGATTCTTGGGATGACAGAGGCATCATTGAGAGAAGCGTTTGTTTGTGGTGCTGGTGCGGTGGTTACGAAGTCTGTTGGCTTGAAACCGCGTGAAGGTTATCCTAATCCAACTGTGGCGCAAGTTGCCTGTGGCTTGTTAAACGCGATGGGTCTTCCGAATCCTGGCATTCATGAATTCAAAGGGGAAATTGAAGAATTAAAGCAAAGTGCGACATATGTGCGGCTTATCGTAAGCATATACGGATTTTCAACTTCGGAATTCGTTAAAGTATCGAAAGTTGCAGTTGATGCTGGAGCCGACGCTTTGGAACTTAACCTGTCTTGTCCTCATGTTAAAGAGACTGGAGCAGAAATCGGGCAAAACCCTGACTTGGTGACTGAAGTTGTTAGAGAAGTGAAAAAGAACGTCAAGAAGCAGGTCTTTGTCAAGCTTACTCCTAACGTGGCTAACATCTTGGACGTAGCTAAGGCTGCTGTTGATGCTGGAGCCGACGCTTTAACTGTTATGAACACGGTTAGGGCTATGGCAATTGATGTTGAAACGACTCGTCCCATATTAGCGAACAGGATTGGCGGTTTGTCTGGACCTGCTATCAAGCCTATTGCTGTCAGGTCTGTGTACGAAATTTATCGTGAGGTTAATGTTCCGATTGTTGGTTGTGGAGGAGTAACCAACTGGCAGGATGCAGTTGAGTTTATGTTGGCAGGGGCTTCTGCAGTTCAAATTGGCACAGCAATCGCCACAGAGGGATTAGGTGTTTTCAAGGCGGTTACAAGGGGAATTGACGACTACTTGAAACGGAAAGGCTTTAGGAGCGTGAAGGAGATTGTCGGCTTATCTCACCGCAGCTAATCGCCTGAGAACCGTGAAAATCGAAAACATCCAATCAGAGACATCAGAGGTTAAGACGTTTACATTTAAGGATAAACTCTGTTCTAAGGCTAAGCCTGGGCAGTTCGTCATGGTTTGGATTCCAGATGTCGATGAAGTTCCCATGAGCTTGTCAGGCATAAGCTCACAAGTTTGTTCAATAAGTGTCAAGGAGGTTGGTGAAGCTACAAAGGCTTTGCATCAGAGAAAAGCGGGTGATTTAATAGGAGTGCGTGGTCCCTTCGGCAACGGCTTTCGCATTGTAAAAGACAAAATTCTGATTGTTGGAGGAGGAACTGGGATGACTTCCTTAATGCCTTTGGTTGAAAGCCTCGGCAAAGACAATGTTAGAATTACCTTTCTTCTTGGGGCTAAAACAAGGAATGAGCTAATATTTTTGGACAAAATACAAGTTGTTCTTTCGAAAATGAAGGGTAGATTTGAGACTGCCACAGAGGACGGAAGTTATGGTTCTAAAGGAGTCGTCATTGACCTTGCAGAAACACATTTGGCTGAAGAAAAGTTTGACATGATATATACTTGCGGACCCGAACCTATGATGTACCGGATGTTACAGTTAGCTAATCGATATAATACGCCTTTACAGGCAAGCTTAGAACGGTTGATGCGATGCGCCATAGGCATCTGTGGAACATGTGTGATAGGCAAATTTCGTGTATGCCGAGACGGACCAGTGTTTACTGGTGAACAGCTAAGTGAAGTGAAAGAAGCGTTTGGGCATTATAAAAGAACCTTTGAAGGAAGAAAAATAGCTCTGGGAAGTGCATAATGTATGATTTTTTATAGTGTACTTTTACTGGGCTTATCATTATTGTTCATTGGAGTCGTCAGTGAGAGAGTCATAGGTTACGTCTTAGCCTTGTCTAAAGTTCTTGGTCTATCTGAGATGGCAGCAGGGTTCATTTTACTATCTGTAACAACATCTTTGCCGGAACTTTCTGTTTCAACCATTGCTGCTTTTGCTGGAGAAGGAGGCTTATCAGTAGGTAATGTCCTTGGGTCTAACATCGCTAACCTCACAATAATCATTGGATTAGCAATTTTTCTAAGCAAAACAGCAGTTCTTGTGAAAGGTCAGTCTCAGAAAGAGCTTGTGCAGTTTCTTTTCCTTTCTTCCATTATACCTCTGTTCATTGTTCAAAGAGGTAGTTTAGGTCCGGTGCTCGGTATCGTCTTATTGATACTGTTCATCCATTTTAGTGTAACAATCTCTCGTAAAACCGAGAAAGCGCCGCACACAGAGCCTACCAATAAGGGAGATACAGCTGTCGTCGCTATCAAATTCTTAGTTGCTGTTGCACTTATAATCGTGCTTTCAAAGTTTATCGTGGATAGTTCAATTGACATTGCTGAATTCCTAGGTTTGCCTCCTTCTATCATAGGGGCAACCATTGTCGGTCTTGGAACATCTCTCCCTGAACTTGCAACTACCGCACAAGCATTAAAGAAAAAACTGTTTAGTATGGCTCTTGGAAATCTGCTTGGAAGTTGCATAACCAACATTACTCTCATACTGGGAGTCTCTTCCCT
>CAYFZT010000046.1:0-10876 GCA_964347555.1 uncultured Candidatus Bathyarchaeia archaeon
TGAGTACGGTGGCCAAATCTTTTATCACACAGGTGAAAAAGCAATTCCAAGCAGGTTCCACTTGAAAGTTGATTTTACAGATGGCACAGTGTTGACTGTTAGACTCACTAGCATGGGTCTCATCCACGCGTTAAAAGACGCAGATCTAAAGCGCTCCTATGTCTATAGACGAGATTTCAATCCTGACGCACTTTCCCCTGTAGATACAGAGTTCACTTTTGAACGTTTCTCAAAACTCTTGACCGAAAATAATAGGATGCTCAAGTCAGTGCTCGTGGGAAAAGATGCTGTTGTTGTGGGACTGAGTAACAGTGCTTTTCAAGACATTATTTACAGAGCTAAGCTTCACCCTAAGAGAAAAGCCTCAGAGCTAAGTAAAGATGAAAGACGAACCCTTTATGATTCTATTAAGCTTGTACTTCAAGAGAGAATCCGACTTGAGGGAAAAGACCAGTTCTACGATTTTTATGGAAATCAAGGTGGCTACACGCCAGCCATGGGTCCAAACATGAAACAGCAAAGCTGCTCGATCTGTGGAACTCGTATAGAAAAGTTGAGCGTTGGAGGAGGCCAAGTGTACCTCTGCCCCAAGTGTCAGGTATGAAGCGTCGAGCATGTCAAAAGGTTTGGGCTTTCTCAAACAACCTCGGAGAGTATGTTGAACCAGAATCTTAACCTAGTGCATCTGTTCGATATACATTATAGCTTGGTGGTCTTCTGGAACTATTGAATGTTTTATCAACGATTCTTTTAATTTTTGGATTCGATCATCAACTGTCTTGTGAAGCTTCCTTTGGAGTCGGCGGTCATCTGGTTGGATTTTGGCTATTTGGTTCGCTAACTCAGAATCCCCTACAGCCTCTCTTATCCATGTGGCGAAATCACCACGTCTCATGTGAAACATCAGAGAGGCTTGTGCTCCTTGAGACTGCGCCGAAGCAAACATACGGTTTAAATCGAGAAGACTTGTGGCAACTTGCCCAGTAGGCTTTCCTATATCCTCGTAGAAATAAAAAGACAGGTTTGAAGGCATTTTTCTTAAAATAGCCTTTATTTTCTGCGGCGAAGGTGTCGAATGCTTTGGCTTTGGTCTGGTTCTTTTTCTCTTACGCTTAGATGTCATTTTTGATCAGCTGAAATTTCGTTTATGCTGCTGATATGCGTTATGAATCCTGAATCTATAGTATAGCGTGCAGAAGTTTAACATGCACTCAAAATGCTGTAGTCTGGCTTGAACACAGACCATAATGGAGACCTGTCATGCGCCCGCGGATTTTTCAGTTTTATTTTCGTTCTATTATTTTCATGTAAGCAAACATGGCAGTCGTGGTGAAGATTGCTGAGAAGACCACTAGGTTTCTTATCATGTTAAATGAGAATGGTGGGTTGCCTATGAGAAATGATCTGATTAGGTCTGTGCCACTGCTTAGAGGGTTAAGCTCTGCCAACGTTACGATTGGCTGTGGCATTATTCCCTCTCGACCGAGATCTTGTATGAGTGACAAAGGATAAAATATGCTGCTGCAGAAGAACAGCACATAATAAACCAAGCCTCTTGCGGTGACAAATTTTTCTAGGCTAGTTGTGGAGACTGCGGTAGCTATGCTTAAGCCTGAAATTCCTGTTGCTAACAAGAAGAGTGCCCCTAATATCACGAGAAGCTGTGGCAAGGATGGTAAGCCAAGGAAAAGAAACGTTATCAAGAGTAATGGCGACATGTACATCATTCCTCTCAATCCGCCTGCTAGCAACCTGCCTATGGCAAGTTCTAAACGTGTGATTGGAAGGCTAAGCATGTAGTGGTGAATTTGGCGGCGTACTTCCATGTTTATCTCTCGTCCAATCATGTAGGCTGAAGCAAACAGGCCTATTACGGTGACTCCTGGTGCGAAAAAACTGAAGTAGCTTATGATTTGCTTGGCTATTTCTGGACTTACCATTTGATTGTACACGAGTGCCATGATAAATAGATCGGCAAGATTCATGCTTATGAGACCTGCTAGCCACCACTTGTATCGAAAGAAGTTTTGAAAATCGTGTTCAATTACGTGTAGAATTGCCTTCATCTACTTCCATCCTCCGCCCTCGAGGCGCCTTTCATAAAAAGTAACGCCGATGAATGTAAAGGCAGCGAAGAATATGACAAGCCCAATTATTGGTGCCAATGGCATAGGGCTCATAGTTAGGTATTCTTCAATGCCCACACCCCAACGAAACAGGTCGGAAGCAAAAGTAACTGGGTTAAAATTCGTTATTGTTGCATATGCTTGGTTGGCATCTTGAACGAAAGCTTGAGGGTACATTGTTGTGCTGAGTCGGATTATGAAGGCGTTTAAAGCTCCCATAAGGATGTCAAAGCGGTCGCTGGACTTTAGCCCAACTGCAATTGTGATGCTCATCCCTGAAACGCCAAAAGCAAACAAGAAAAGGGCTGAAAAAGCGATTAGAAAGCTAAGGGGGTTCGCCAAACCAGTAACGAATAGTGATATTGCAATGAGGGGACCCACAAAGATAAAGCTACGTATCCCACCGCCAATTGATCTGCCTAACACAAGTTCTCTCCTAGAAACTGGAAGACTAAGCAGATACTCAAAGACCCCATGTTCTGCTTCTTCAAAGATATCGTATCCGATGAAAACTGAAGCAGAATACAGCATCATTATCACAACGCCTGCAATGTAATACTCGAAATAAATGTCTGCTAGCTGGGGCACGACCATGCGGGAGGCTATTATCCCAAAGAAGGCGATCTGTGCTATGAACCATATAGCTCGCAGGATTATGAGAAACTTGTACTGCAAGAACATGCGCAGATCTCTTTCAACAACCAACAATATTTTCCTCAGTGCACCCACCTCTAAGGATGTTTTCGCTCCGCCTCCTCTATAGTCAACCCAGTGTAATGCACAAACACATCATCAAGTGATGGTTCACTCATTTGAATCGACGAAATTGGCAAGTGTTTTTTGAGAAACAGCTTCATAATTTGGGGAATCATTTCTTCTGCCTTATTAAGAGAAACTCTCAGATTGTTGGGATTAACCGCAATAACATCTACGACTTCTTGAAGATTTTTGAGCTCCTGTAAAGATCGTTGTGTCGCTTCCTTCTCAAGATGAATCTCTACTATGTCTCCTCCTAAAATGCTGTCTTTCAACGTCTTAGGGGTGTCACACACAAGCAGCTTGCCCTTGTGCATGATGCCAACACGTTCGGAAAGAATGTCTGCTTCATGAAGCTCATTCGTGGCTAGGATTATGGTGGAACCTTCATCTCTAAGCTCCCTAATCATGTTCCAAATCTTATGCTTTCCAACAACATCTATTTGGGCAGTAGGTTCGTCGATGAAGGCGATTTTTGGTCTTTGAATTAAAACTTTGGAAACTTCAACACGCTTTCTCATTCCACCAGAAAGACCGTGAACATTTTTTTGTCTGTGATCCCACATGTTCACGTCTTCTAACACTTGTTTAACTCGCTTCTTCCTTTCTTTTGTTGAAAGACCGCAAACTTTTGCGTGCCAATTCAAAACATCCCATGGAGTGCTGACCCAGAGAATCTTAGGTTCCTGAAAACAGAGTCCAATAAGCTTTCGCACGTCGTCTGGGTTCTTCCTTATATCCTGTTCACCTACGAATGCGGTTCCTTCAGTTGGTTTAATAACTGTTGAGAGCATAAGAACAGTTGTTGTTTTGCCAGCGCCATTGGGACCCAATAATCCAAAGATTTCTCCTTCTTCAATGTTCAAGTTTAGATGGTCTACTGCAACTAAATCTCCGAAACGCTTTGTCAAATCAACAGTGCGAATGATGGACACTAAAATACCTTCGTTCATATACTTTAAGAGTAAGATAAGTGAAAGTTTTCAACAAATAAACATATCGCACCCAGAAAACGATGTTACATGTTTATCCCCTCTAAGCGCGAGATATAGTGAAAAGGGAAATTTGCGCGGCGGAGATAGGATTGAAAGAAGTAGACGTAGTCGTCGGAATTATCTTGAAGAGAAATAAGTTTCTGGTCGAAAGGCGAATGCCAGACGAAAAGCTCGATCCTGGCATTGTCTGTCTTCCAGGGGGTCATGTCAGACGCGGTGAAAGCAAAGAAGAGGCGTTGAAAAGGGAAATGCGAGAGGAATTAGGCATCGATGCCAAAGAAATGAAGTTCATCGGTAAGAACTTTTACATTGCTAGCAACGGTGAAAGACAGAGTTCATACTGCTATCTTGTTACTGATTATGAAGGAGAACCTGTCTGCAGGTCGGCTCAAGAGATTTTCTGGGAAGGTGACATCGAGAATCTAAGCTTAGAAGTTGACAAGAAGACAATCAGGAAACTACATGAAATAGTAGGTGAAAACGAGTGAATGAGAGGGAATCCGCAAGAGTCGAAGCAGTGGTTTTTGATTGGGATGGCACCTTGATCAACCTTGATGAAAGGGAACTGCACTGCATTAATGAAGCTTTGACAAGCGTTGGTTCAAGCGCAATCTCTATGAAAGAATTCATAGTAGGGTATTATTCGCATCCATACAAAAGCGCTGGAGGACGCAATCTGATCAGGAAGATCCTGGGAGATGAGGCAACAGCAGACGAAGCAGTTGAGATATACAGCAACGAATTCAGGAAGACTGTGCGCCTCGTCAAACTTCAGGAAAATACTTTAAATGTGTTACAGGCTTTGAAAATTAAAGGTCTATCCTTAGCTATCGCGACATTAAGGCGGAGGCGATCGCTCGTCGAGCAGGAACTGAAGTATTTAGAAATTGATAGATTCTTTGATGTTCTTGTTACCCGCGAAGACCTTAAACCTGAACCAGGAATGAAGTTTTCTCTCAGCATTGTGGTTGAGAGTCGGGTGAAACAATTCATTAAAACCCTTACGTTACTGCGTAAGGAACCTTCTAAGACGATAGTTGTGGGCGACTCCTGGTGGGATGTACGTGCTGCAAAGCAGGTTCGAGCGATAACAGCATGGGTCAAAACAGGTTTCGGTGCTCACAACAACTTTAGTAGAGAAGAACCTAACATAATGCTGAATTGTCTAGAGCAGTTACTTGAATATGTCTGAACCGCGCGCGCATTGTGAATTTGATTTTGCCAAATACGAGCGCATGCTATGACTGGCATCTTCAAGGCTAGATTACGCATGTCTTCTTCGGACCAGCTTATTCTCACACCGACTACGCGCATCATTACGCGCACATAACCGGGGTGATGACGCACGAACTTTATGAGTATGTCCTCAGCTTCATCGAGAGGCAGAGTAGTTGTTCGAACCGTGAACTTGCGCCGACCGACCTGCGCTTGTACAATGGGGCTAGCTCTTAGGTTGAGATACCAATCTGAGCGAGGACCAAATGCTGCACTTATGTAGTAGGTGTCCTTGGCCTTGTCGTGTTCAATGATGTCAACTACAACTTTGTAGTGTCGTCCGGTTCTACGTCCAACAGTCGTTAGTAGGATCTGCATAGCCATCAGACTTCCTAGACCAAGACGATACAGCACCAGTGGTAGACGGAAAAGTGTACGCAACAATCGCCCCGGTCGCTTGACAGAGATCTCTTTTGCTTTCGTCATCTATAGCAAAGATGCCAAAGCTTGTTTATTAATGCGTGCGCTGAGCCGCAGGTTTAGCGAAACAATGTTGTTTTCACACACATCGGACTTGAACCAGCGACCAGTGGAGATATCAACCGATTATTTCCCGCAAACTCTTTTTTTTGGTTCACCATAGCAACCATAAAATCGTGCGCATAGAATTAGCAAACTAAAATAAGCAAGCACACAAACTGTATTCTTCTTGATGTGATGATAGATGGTTGTCCCTGCATTTGTTAAAAGAGTGGTTAGGACGTGTCTGAGAATAGGAAAGGATGATAAAGTTACGATATTTGCGTGGCGCCACATGCTTGATTTAGCTGAAGCATTTGCAATGGAGTGCAAGCGAACCGGAGCACATGCCCTTATAGAACATTCTTCAGATGACATGTGGTATGATGCTGTCACAGGTCTCCCACTAGACTACCTAGAAACTCCTGACCCATTTGACCTTGCGCTGGCAGGAGTTGCCACAGCCAGCATTTTCATCGCTGGTCCAGAGAATCCTGAGAGACAGAAGGGAGTGCCGGCCGAAAGATGGATGGCATTGTCGAGAGCAGACAGACCCTATTACGAAAGGATTCTTGAAAGGAAAGTTCGTATGGCCAAGGTACTATTGGGATACGTTACACCTCAACGCGCCAAAACTTACGGTTTTGATTACAAAGTATGGGAAAAAAACGTTAGAGAGTCTACAGACGTGGAATATGAGAAGATGCAAAAACTAGGAAGAAAGCTGGCAACTACTCTCGAGAAATCACAGGAAGTAAAGATTACCAATCCAGATGGGACTGATTTGGGCTTTACTCTGGAAGACCGAAAAGCCCATGTACATGATGGAATAATCGATGACGAAGACATCGAAATGGGAGCCATCTTTGCAGAATTGCCTGCTGGCGCTGTTGTCGTAGCCCCTAATGAAACGAGTGCAAACGGTATTCTCACCTCCAATATTTCCTTCCCTCAAGCTGGAAGGGTAATTGAAAATATATCGCTTGATTTTGAAAACGGAAAATTCAAATCATTTGTCGGAGGCAAGAACATTGAAGTCATAGAGAACATGTGGGAAAAAGCAACAGGAGACAAGGACAAGATAGGATGGCTAACTCTAGGCTTAAATCCAAAGGCAAACCTAGGGTTTTTGAACAACCCGATAGTTCTTGGAACCGCTTCCATAGGGATAGGTGAGAACAAGGAGCTGGGAGGAAAGAATGATAGTGATTGGGGTCTATCTGTAACCCTTGTGAAGCCTACAGTGAAGCTTGATGGAAAGACAATTGTCGAACAAGGCAAATTAATGCTGTAGCAATATGTGAGTACAAAAAATGCTGTTGCACTAGCTACTCCTCATTTATGGTGTTGAAAGTGACTGAAAAGCCCAGTAATCGCACGGATTCAGGTGAGAAGCTAGATCTGCTTCTAAAAAAAGTTGCTGTGCTTGAAGACGTGATCTTGATGGGCCCCAAAGTCTACACGAAAGAGCACACAGAAAAGATGCCATCTGTCCTCCTTCAGGGAAAAGTGACTATTTCAAAACCCGAGGTTTTGGCCGGAGAGATCTTCAGTGTGGAAATCAAGATAGCCAATTTCGGAAGAGCCCCTGCAACGCTACACGGAATTGAAGAAATCATTCCTTGTTGTGGGATGGAATTGATGACTCCTCCAGAAAGGCGCCATTCAGAAGGCTCCTATCTCGACCTGAGTGGAAAAGTATTGGAGCCTTCGATGATAGAGAAACTGGCGTTCACAGTGAGAGCCCTTGAAAAAGGCACATATGCAATCTCGCCACGTGTAGTATACATGCTTGGAGTGGGAGTTCAGAAGATCCTAGGCCTTAAGCCGACCACTATCGAAATAAAAGAGATTGTTTTGCCAGATCGTGTAAACACTGGTTACAGGGAGCTTGACAATCTGCTTTTTGGTGGAATACCGAGAGGATATGCTGTAGCGTTGACCTCGATCTCCTGTGATGAAACGAAGCTCCTTATCAATCGGTTCCTTGAAAAGGGCGCCAGAGAAGGGGAGATCACTTTTATTATCACAGTGGAAACAAGACGACGGCAGAAGCTGGCTAAAGAATTTCCCAACGTCAATCTTTTTATCTGTAATCCGCAAGCAGAAACCACCGTGGAAGCACTTCCCAACGTAGTTAAAATAAGGGGAGTAGAGAACCTAACTGATGTCAACATTCCCCTTTTTTCAGCTTTGCGTAAACTCGGTGCGTCCAATGGCAAGCCTAGAAGGATCTGTATAGAAATTCTCTCGGATATACTGCTACAACACCGTGCTGTTCAAACAAGAAGGTGGCTCATTGGATTAACTGCTGAACTCAAATCGAGAGGATTCACGACCTTGGCAATGATCAATCCACTCATGCATCCGGCTGAGGCAGTCCAAGCGGTCCTCGACCTATTTGACGGTGAGATAGAAGTCTACGAGAAACAAAATCAGAGATTCTTGCGGATAAAAAAAATGTATGAACAAGATTACGTCGAAAACGAATTGCCACTAAGAAAGAACAAACTCTCCACGACTGGCGTAGCTAGAAAATTAAGGTACCAGAATTTTTAGCAAGCTTTGAAAACGACCGGGTGGGATTTGAACCCACGGTGCGCTGGTGATATCTCCAGCAACTTCCCTCTTTTCTTGCTGTCTTACTAGAGAGGCGCGCGCTGAAGAAAGCGAGTGAACCGCAAGTATTAATAGACACCTCCCAGAAGCGAGATTCTCATGATGTTGGTAACGATAGCCGCTGTCATTTTGCTTGTAATGGCAGCTAACAACACATACGAGTTTGTGAGTGTTTATAGGGCACGAGGAAGAGGCAAAACAGCTATGCTGGGGGCACACTCAAGGATTGTCGAGGCAGGCGAGCTCGTTGGGTTCATTGCGGCTGGCGTTCTGCTGTATATCTCGAATTTAGACATGATTGCCGTGATTGTTCTCATCGTGTTGGGCATCTACCACCTTTTGGGAGCGCTTTCGACCAAACAGATGATGTCCAAGTTCCCCGAGGAGAGACTGAGGAAAATGCTGGGGCTCGTGATGTTCATCTGCCTCGTGGAGGTAGTCGTGGCTGTCTCTGTTGTTGCGTGGCTAGTTAGCAATGGCTGGATAGCCTTGTAATGCTACGCACGAAAGCCAAAGGAACTAAGAAATAACTGCGCGCGCCTGGTTATTTGGCAGGGATTTTATTCGCCATTTCAATTCCACTATTGATTGGATCCTTCTTTGCCTTCATTGCGGTTGGAATTTATGTTATTTTGATGATTTCACGTACTTGGCTTGAGGATAAGACCCTACAGGAAGAATTGGAAGGGTACTCCGAATACACCAGTCAGGTCAGATATCGATTATTTCCTGGGCTATGGTAATTATTCAGATCTGGATCCAGTCACCGATAGAGATGTCACACGCAAAACTCTATTTTTTTCTACAATTCGACAAACACACCAAAACAAAAGTGGACCTAGGTCTATTCTTCTCTTCTCTCTGGCTCATGCACCCCGAAAGCAAGTACCAACAACGCAGGAATAATCAAGACGATCATAAGAAGGAAGGGCAACTGAGGAGACACAATCTGATAGATAATGCCCCCTGTCAATGAGCCAAAAGCCATGAAAACGTAACTAAAGAAATTGCTGGAACCAATAACTTTGCCTCTCTGGTCCCGAGGAACCAGATCCGCCAGCAAGGACATATAAGAGGACATTGCCAAAAGCTGCCCAAGCCCAAACAGAGGCAGAGAGATGAAGAGTCTTACCGCATCTCCATAAATGAATAGACCTATGGCTGGGAGTATTAGAAGGCCAGAAAGGATCAGCGGAATCTTTCTACCTACCTTATCAATAAGTTTTCCGACGGGAAACGCGAACACTATCATAGTACTAAACAAAGCAATTGTAGCAAGTCCCCACGTTGCCTCTGAAATCATAAGCACGTCCAGCGCATAGAAGAGCATGTTGAACTGAGAGATAGCAAATGAAAACCGCCAGAGAAGTCCTGTCACAAACAGAAAGAAGGTTGAAGTTGGAACAACCTTCCAAACGCCTATTCCTTCACTAAGAGCTTTTGGATATGAACTGAAGAGTTCACTAAGTTGCATCTTTCCAGGATTCTTCTCTATACTCTCTCTAAGTCTCATCCTAAGAGTTGCCGCGACAAGGAAGAAGACCACGACTATTGAATATCCGATTCGTAGACCGCCTACAAGACCATAACGAACAACAAATGCCAAGCCCACAGCTGCTGCGGGTGTCGTGGTCACACTCATAATAAGATTTATGATCGAGTAACCCATACCTCGCCTTTCAGGGGGCATCGAGTCAGCCATCATTGCCAGTAAGGCTGGTTGATAAAGCAAACTGAGGTTAGCGATTAAGGTTCCGATTACTATGAAATGCCACGTTGGGGCGATTGCAAAAAAAACGTACGACAGCGCGACGCCAAAAGTCAATGTGGACACAAGCCACTTTCTTCCATATTTATCAGCCAAGTATCCTCCTGGAAACTGCACAGAAGCCATTGCCATAAAAGCAACGAATCCAATGGCACCCACGATGCTCTCATTAGCACCGAGTTGCCTTACGTATTCTGGGTAGTAAGGAGCTGCCAATTCCCCCGCAAAATCCATAAGAATCCAGCTCAGAATGAGAATCAGATAGTTTCCTCTAATGAAGCCAAACTCTTTCCTTAGCTTGTCCAAAATTTCCAGCTGTCACACTCTCTCTTCAGCAATTCTGTTTCAGTATCACTTCACCTCGTCTCAAATAAAGCATGTGTTCAGAAGAAAATGCTCGTTTCACGTAGATGCGAACAGGACGAAATTTTCCAATGATCCTCTTCTCAGTATCAGGCTGGCAACTCCATAGTGCGCTCGCGGAGAATCCCGGTAAAATTGGTATCTGTTTCCGAATTTTTTCGGGTTATCCCCCGCAAACTCCCCTTTTTTGACTAAATCCAAAATTATAAAAAGCATAGCCAATTACCTTTCTATCGAGAATAACTCTTCAAAAAAACATACAGAATGGAGCTATATCAATTTGATTGATAAAAAGAGGCTTACAACTAGCCGCACGCGTATGTCGATCCGAGACTGGTGGCCGAACCAGTTGAATCTGAATATCCTGCACCAGCATTCCTCCCTGTCTAATCCGATGGGCAAGGAGTTCAACTACGGTGATGAATTCAAGAAACTCGACCTGAAGGCCCTGAAGAAGGATCTCTATGCGCTGATGACCGACTCGCAGGACTGGTGGCCGGCCGACTACGGTCACT
>CAYFZT010000047.1:0-322 GCA_964347555.1 uncultured Candidatus Bathyarchaeia archaeon
AATACCATACCGCAACATCTAAAAGTCTAAAAGAAGATGAAGAACTTCTCAAAGCAGGGTTCGAGTATGTCACAGAAAGAGACGATGTCAAGATCTACCGAAAAAGAAAATGAATATCTTGAGGTCGTCGGCAGAGACAAGGACACAGGAGATTTCAAAGTTAAACATCGCCAGACAGGACACATTTGCACCATAGTAAACACCTTCGCCGAAATGTTCTCCATGTGGGCAGGGCGGATTTTGATTACCGCTGACACTGAAAAATGGGCTCTAACCGCAGCTCAAACAGCAACGGGCTTCGCTGCCTCCATCATTATGTCGC
>CAYFZT010000047.1:332-10713 GCA_964347555.1 uncultured Candidatus Bathyarchaeia archaeon
GAAAACTCCAGATGGGCGTCCAGGCGTGTTAATTCAAGTGTATCATAGAACAAGAAGGGACTTGAAGACGCAGATGATCTTGAGGATTGGGCAATGCGTGATGACATGTCCCACAACAGCCGCTTTTGATGGATTGCCTAAAGCAAAAAGAAGGTTAAAGGTGGGACGAAGTCTCCGCTTGTTCGGCGACGGGTTCCAGAAAAATGACACAATGTACGGTAGAAAAGTCTGGCGAATCCCCGTTATGGAAGGAGAATTCGTTGTTGAAGACCGCTTTGGCGCCATGAAGGCTGTTGCAGGCGGGAATTTCCTAATTATGGCTGAAAACCGAAAGGCAGGGCTTCAAGCAGCTAAAGAAGCAGTTGACGCCATAAGCGAGGGGTCCAAGTATGCAGTCTTGCCCTTTCCAGGCGGCATCTGTAGAGCAGGTTCTAAAGCCGGGTCATTGAAGTACAAACTTAAAGCATCAACGTTCCATACCTATTGTCCAAAACTGAAAAAGCTGGTGCCAGACTCCAAGGTTCCTGAAAACGTTGATGCGATTTATGAGATCGTTATAAACGGCTTAGACATTGATGCTGTAAAGAAAGCTATGGCTGCGGGAATAATGGCAGCAGTGAAGGTTCCAAAGGTTCTTCAGATTTCTGCTGGCAACTACGGAGGCAAACTTGGACCTTTCAAAGCTTATTTGGAGGAAGTTTTAAAACTCGAATAGTTGGCGGAACCTTTGCGGCTGATTGTTGCAGTAACTGGAGCCAGCGGAGTTGTTTATGGCAAACGTCTACTAGAAGTGCTGCGAGATAAAAGGGTTGAGACTTATCTTATTGTCAGCAAAGCCGCAGAAAACGTAATTCAACATGAGTTAGAAACAACAAAGAGAGAACTGGAAAAGCTGGCTAGCCACGTATACGATGTAAATGATTTAAGTGCGCCTATTGTTAGTGGATCTTTCAAGACTGAGGGCATGATCGTTATTCCATGTAGTATGAAAACACTGGCTGGCATAGCACACGGATATTCTGACAACCTCATTCTGAGGGCAGCCGATGTAATCTTAAAAGAGAAACGCAAATTAATCCTAGTTCCACGAGAAACCCCGCTGAGTCTAATTCACCTGAGGAACATGATGGATCTTGCAAGTCAAGGCGCGTTTATTCTGCCCGCCATGCCCGCTTATTATCATCATCCTAAGCAGATAGAAGACCTCGTAGATTTCGTTGTTGGAAAAGCATTAGACCTGCTAGGAATAGAACATAGACTATTCAAACCGTGGTCTGGTTGAGAGAAAAGCTTAGACGAGTTTGATGTATTCTTTGCCTCTTCCCTCTGGTGAGCCCACGAGGACTCTGTGATATTTTCGATTAGTCTTCGTGTCATGTACCTCTTCAAGCTTGCCTTTCACAAGTATGGTTTCTCCGATCTCTGCTATGTCACCGTATAAGCCTTCATAGGAAACGACCTCTCTAATGTCGGCTACCTGTAAACCTTTGATGATCTTTACGTCCTTAACACTATAGACGCCTGGAAGAAACATGCTTTCAACATTTTCTTCTACTACAGCGCCCATGACAACCGCGTCTACAGGTTCGTAGATTCTGTCGGCATATTTCTCGGTAACTTCTTTTTCCAGCCTAACTGGATGAACAGAAAACCTTGTGCCTTCGAAGACTCCCATATTCCACTTGCGCTCATAAATCTGTCTGGCTTCGCTAAAAGTTAGAGGAAAAGATTTCACCTTGCTCCTACACCACGTCTTAAAAGCCTTGTCTTCAAACCGTTGAAAGGGAGATTTCCAAGAGGAAAACGCATCAGTTAAGGCGCTTTTCACTGCCAAACTGTTCTTTAATCCGTAAACAGTTACGTCTAGATCGGAAAAGGGCTTATGAATATGAAGCAGTATTGAGCCTGTGACTCCGAAAGATTCTTTTGGAACACCGCTTTTCTTGCTTAGAATGGACACAAAACTTTTCAGTTTCTTCTGTAAGCCGTCAAGACGAGAAACCTGAAAGATTCGAGCCAGTTTTTCTTCAGGCTTGTATTGTCTTGCAATGTATTCAACGGGCACGGCTGTCATCAAGATGTTGTAGAAGGGCGAGTAAAACAGATAGTGAGGGTGATGTTTCTCTAAACGGTTGAAGACTTTTAATAGGTTTGAAATAGTGTAAGCCCGCATGACTCGCCTGAATCTTCTTTTACCTCTTCCCCATTTTCCTCTTTTATCAGGTACGTATTTTAGGTATGAGATGACTCTATTCGGAGGATGAAATGGGCCTACAACGCAAAATAGGAATCCTTCAGTTGTGCGCAGGAAGTCGTGGTCTCTGAACTTCTGCATGAGCTTACCTCTAGAGGAGTTCTTCTGCAAATAGATTATGGTTACCCATCTCAGAGGGAATAGTTAACGTTAGTGGGAGTTTGCCTCTTTGTAGCTGTGTCCTACGCATTCCACGTACTCTTGTCCTGTAGCCTGCACTCCCAGCTTAGTCATAGCTTCAAGCTGCTTATGAAAACGGTTAATAAAATGCTCTAAGGTTTCTGTGCCCAGATTTCGGAAACTAGCGTCCATAAGCCTAAAAGAACCTGAAGACTCCTTAACCACGAAAAATATGATAAACGCATCCAAATCTCTTCGCTTAAGAAGTTGCTCCAAACAAGTGTTCTCGTCTTCGTTTTCACAGTCAAAAAAGACTTGGCGACTTGTTGAAAACCATTCTTTAAGCTTGTAACTGGGGATATCCAAGCTCTTATACTTCTTTTTCAAAGACTTCACGTAACTGCTCGTTGACACGGTCTCTGAACTCATAGTCACTACCTTCTAAGTTTGTTTGAAGAGTTATCCAGATGTATTCAATAAAGATTGCTAAATCTTGATTACGGAATCTTGCATCTATCGTTGGGTTACGTCCCCAGAGCTGTTTATGTACCCAACGGTTAAATATCTCTCTTTGAAGAGACTACCAAAATCGCAAAAAATCAATGAGTGTAGTTCGCAGGCAGGCACAATCTCTTGACGTTTATCGAGAAACTGAGACAAGAATTCTCCTTCATCAAAGGAAACTATCTAATTCTTATTATGAGTTGGATTTTAATGGACTTCGCTGGCGAGCTTCCTGGAACATACTATTCAGACTACGTTGTTCAACTCGGGGGCACAGTAACCATTCTCGGGTTAATAATGTTAGTTTCTCAGCTGGTTCTAGCTTCTGTTCAGTTCCCCGGAGGTTTCTTAGCGGATAAGTATGGTCGCAGATGGCTTATATCCACGCTGACTTTCGGAGTTGCCCTTTCCTACATATGGTATGCAATAGCTCCCAGTTGGCATTTCATACTATAGGGGCTATCATAGCAAATTTCTGCCTGCTCTACCAGCCAGCATTACTCGCAATGATGATGGATTCTTTGCCGCCTGAGAGACGAGGCATGGGATACTCCGTCATAAACCTTATCATGAGTGTTGCGACAACTCCAGCTCCTGCAGTAGCCATATTTCTGATTAGCAGTTATGGTCCCGTAGGTGGCATGAGAATAGCATACACAATAGTTACCGTCTTCTTCCTCGCTGCAGCTGTCTTGAGAATTAGATTAAAAGAAAGTATAAAGAACCCTGAGAAAATACGGCTTAGAGACATCGTGCGCTCCTATCCAAAGGCAGTGAAGGAGGGCGTGGGAGTCTGGAAGCAAGTGCCTCATACAACGCTCTACCTGTTGTTCGGCAGTCTGCTAGCAAGGTTCTCCTTTGCTCTAACTGGTCTATACTTCTTGATATACGCGATATATGTTCTTCAAATCGGAGGTTCTCCCACTCCAGGTCTTGTCCCAGACCCTGCGATTGAACTTGCCTATATACGATGGGGATTAGTCCTGCTCGTCCTGTTTGTAACCATGATAATCTTAGCCTTTCCCAGCGGCAAACTAATTGACAAGCTTGGTCGAAAGATTCCTCTGTTGTTGTCAACTGTACTAATACCTCCTTCCGTACTGATTTTTCTTTATGGAAACTATGCAACGCTTTTCATAGTTATGCCCTTAGTGGGGTTTTCGCAGCTCCTGGCGTTTTCAGCCTTTCAAGCATTGTTTGCCGACCTTGTTCCTCAGGAAAAACGTGGCAAGGCATTAGGGTCAATGAATTTCTTCACTTATGTGTTCATAGCTTTCGGGGCAATTGCTGGCGGCGTCTTGTACGACACAGTTTCTCCTCAGTTTCCTTTCTTACTCATGATTTTTATGTCCATTCCACAGTTTTTCTTGTTACTGTTTTTCGTGCATGAACCAGAAAAAAGAGAAGACTAACTGCTGAATCCATAATTTTTAAATATGGGACTGCCATTTTCGAGGGAAGTGGTCGGTAAAATTGGTTAGGAGCAACAGAATTGAATCCATTCGTGGCCTACGGAAGAAACATACTAATACTTTCTATTATCTTCTTAGTGAGCTCCCTAGCCGTTGAAATGATCAGTCCATTGTGGTCTATTTACATTGAAGATTCTCTTGGCGCATCGATAATAGAACTCGGACTCGTGTTCTCCGCATCCAATGGAGTCGCCGCAGTAATGCAGGTTTTAAGCGGATTCCTTTCAGACAAGTACGGTAGAAGACGCCTGCATGTTCTCGGTACATTGTTAGCTGCCTTTCCCCCGCTCATGTATGCTCTAGCTAACAATTGGGTTGGCTTAATGCCGTGGGTTATTCTGTCTGGTTTTGCAACAGGCTTATACCTGCCTATACGGTGGGTGATGATAGCAGATGTTTCCTCAGCTGAAACTATGGCTTCAGCCTATAGCTGGACGAACATCTCTTGGCTCGTAGGCTCCACTGTAGGTCCTTTTATTGGCGGGATAGTTGCAGATCTGTATGGCATTCGCTTTCCCTTCTTTGTCTGCTTTGTACTACGATTCGCTGTTTTCCCTCTCGCGCTTCTTGTGCAAGAGACAAAAAGAAAGCCAAAGATGAAACGTGTAAAACCTGATGATGAACAGAGCGTTATAAATGAGAGATATCTGTTAACAATGGTCCTTTTCTCTCTGATTAACATAATTCAAGGCATAGGCTTAGGTGCCACAGGGCCAGTGATTCCAATTTTCGTCGCATCATACTTCCACGTAGACTTCACTTACATAGGCATACTATATGCCATCGGGTTTGGAGTTGCCTCCATAATCGTTCAAATCCCCGGAGCACGATGCAGTGACCGATTCGACAGAAGAAAAGTGATGTTTGTAACCTTCGTTGCGTCATCGCCGTTTGTCTTGTTGTTTGCTTACTCTCGAAACATGCTAGAATTAGTAGTTTTCATGTTCCTTTCTAACGCTTTACTGAGTCTTTCGTGGTCGCCATTCCAAACGCTTATGATGGATGTTACCCCTTCTTCGAAGTGGGGGCTTGTAAATGGTGTGTCAGCGACCACTTTTTGGATAGGACTAATGCTTGGGAACGCACTTAGCGGCATCCTCTGGGACACTTGGGGCGTTTTAGCACCCTTCTATGTTTCCTCTTCCACGATAGCCTTATCCGCTTTACCACTGTTTCTACTGAAAGAGACCAGAAGCAAGAAAAATGATACTTGATAACTTCTGCGTACGTCACTTGTTTTACAACAAGAACATTCAAGTTCAAATATAATAAAATCTAAATGGTATGTTGTTGTTCAACTAGATGAATGTGAGGTAACACAAATTGAAGGCTGTGATTCTTGCAGCTGGTTTAGGCACACGCTTATTACCAGTTTCAAAGGAAATGCCAAAAGAGATGTTTCCGATTTTCGCTATTAGAGCCAATGGAACGCCCTGTTTGAAACCTCTTCTACAGGTTGTTTTTGAACAGTTATATGATGTCGGCTTCAGAGAGTTCTGCTTTGTGATTGGGCGAGGAAAACGAGCCATAGAGGACTATTTCACACCAGATAGAACCTTTCTTTACCTTTTGAGTGAACGGGGGAAAAAAATGCAAGCCCGCGAAATGCAGGACTTCTATGGCAAAATAAACGATTGCACAATAACCTTTGTGAACCAACCAATACTTAGAGGCACCGGAGACGCTGTTCAAAGAACACGAACCTTCACTGCAAACGAGCTGTTTCTTCTCCACATGGGCGACGACTTAATTCTGTCCAAGGAAAATAACCATCTAAAGAGGCTTATGGACGTTTTTGAAAAGCGCAAGGCAGATGCCGCTTTCTTCGTGGCTAAGGTGAAGGACCCCTCCATGTACGGAGTTATCGTTGGAAAACAGGTCGCCAAAGGACTGCACAAGGTAGAGACGATTGTCTATCAACCCAAAAAACCACCATCCAACCTGTCAGATGTTGCTGCCTACATACTCAAACCTGGCATTCACAGTGAAATTCAAAAAGTCAAACCACTCAGAGAAAGCGGTGAACTCAGCCTAATTCCGGCTATACAAGCGCTAATCGACAAGGGAGGAGCAGTTTACGCCGTTGAACTCCAGCCCGAAGAGAAGAGAATTGACATTGGAAACGCTGAGAAATATCGAGAAGCCCTGAACATTTCTTACCAATATTATAGCGGTTCAAACAAAACATAACATAAGCAAAACAAAGGACTTTGAGGTTGGAGGTGAACCTTTTAGCCAACGAATGCATGATTGTTGTGGGCACGCGTCCCGAAATAATAAAGATGGCTCCCATAGTCCGAGCGCTGAAGAAAAGATCATTGCCCTACCTTTTTGTTCACTGCGGTCAACACTACGACTATAACATGTCTCAACAATTCATTGAAGAGTTAGAATTGCCAACTCCAAACTATGGTTTCAAGGTAAAAGTCTACTCGCCAGGACGGCAAACAGGCAGAATAATGACACTGATAGAACGCATAATCAAGGAGGCTAAGCCCAAAATTGTGCTAGTTGAAGGCGACACAAACGGCGTTTTAGCCTCTGCATTGGCTGCCGTCAAATTGAACATCCCAGTTGGTCATGTTGAAGCAGGCTTAAGAAGCTTCGATTTACGCATGCCAGAGGAGCACAACCGGCGTCTGGTTGACCACGTATCCACATACATGTTTGCACCCACTGAAAACGCTAGAAAAAACTTGGAGAGAGAAAGCGTTTGGGGCAAGATCCACGTGACTGGAAACACTGTTATTGACGCTGTGATACAGCATCTTCCACTTGCGGAACGAAAATCCAACATCTCCAATGAAGTGCATTTTAAACAGTTTGTGCTAGGCACTGCCCATCGGGCTGAAAACGTTGACGATCCAGCTGTGCTCAGAAAATTTGTAGAAGCCTTCATTGAAGCTCCCCTTCCCATAGTTTATCCGATTCATCCAAGAACCCGAAAACGACTACGACAACAGAAGCTTTGGAAAAAACTATCTTCATCTTCAAACGTGCAGTTGTTGCCACCCCTTGGCTACTTCGACTTTTTAGTGCTGATGAAAAAATGTGAGATGCTGCTCACTGATTCAGGTGGAATACAAGAAGAAGCCACAGCACCTCCAATACGGAAGCCTGTTTTAGTGATTAGACTTTCCACAGAAAGGCCTGAAGCTGTGGAAGCAGGATTTGCAAAGATAGTGGGCGTAGAAAAAGAAGGAGTTCTAACTGCCATGGAAGACACTTTAAAAATGAAAGGCAAACTGCCCAAAACCTCGCCTTACGGAGATGGAAAAGCAGCAGAAAAAATAGTTGAAAT
Source organism: uncultured Candidatus Bathyarchaeia archaeon (assembly GCA_964347555.1). GTDB lineage: Archaea > Thermoproteota > Bathyarchaeia > Bathyarchaeales > Bathyarchaeaceae. Next base: position 7,984 of record CAYFZT010000047.1, read on the forward strand.
TTTAATGAGAGAAGTTTTATGAGAAAAAAAGGCTAAAGCCAGAATTCACTAATAAGCTTGGCTGAACATTATCAAAAGAAGCTGGAAAACTCTGAAAAAAAGGTGACCTTACTATTGAGGAAAGTGAAAGCGGTTAACATTATTGGTCTCACAAGGTTTCCATCTGTGAGAAACGGAGATGATTTAGCTGAATTAGTTGTCAAAACTGCGCAGGACCAAGGAGTGTCCATTGAAGATGGAGACATTCTTGTTGTTGCTCAAAAGATTGTTTCTAAAGCTGAAGGCAGAGTTTTTCAATTAAGAGATGTTGGCCCTTCTGAAAAAGCCGAGAAACTGGCAGAAACAACCCTTAAACGCCCAGATTTTGTTGAATTAGTGCTACAGGCTTCTCAGAAAGTTGTGAAGGCTTCTTCAGACATACTAATCGTGGAAAACAGAGACGGATTAGTATGCATTAATGCTGGCATAGACAAGTCAAACGTTGAAGGAGAAGACTCCTATGCTCTTCTGCCGAGAAACGCTGATGACTCCGCGAGAAAAATTCGGCAAAAACTGATGGAAGTAACAGGTAAAAGGGTTGCTGTAATAATAAGTGACACTTACAGTCGGCCTTTCCGAAAGGGGCAAGTAGAATTCGCCATTGGAATAGCGGGAATACACCCTTTCAAAGATTACCGCGGCGAAAAAGACCTTTACAACTACATTTTAAAGGTGAAGAACATAGCCGTCGTGGACGAGATCGCAGCTGCAGCCGAGTTGGTTATGGGACAAGGAAGAGAAGGCATACCGGTTGCCATCATTAAAAACCTTAAAAATGTCAAATCAGTAGAGAAATGCTCTATCAAAGACGTATTCATTTCCAAACAGGAAGACCTGTTCAAGGGAACACTCTAGGAGCTTCTAGGAACATCTACTGTTTTTCCCACAGAAACGATTGCATGAAAAGGCATTGTTCTGCTGGAATTGCCATAGAGTCTAGGTCAAATTCTTCACCAAGGGTTACTGGTGCGCCTCTTATTAGGACAGCAGGTATTTGAGCGGTGGTTTCTCCCATTATAAGATGTGCTGCACTTGCTAAGTCGTCGGCTAAGGCATGCCTTGTAATGTGTATGCGTTTGTTGTAAAGATCTTTCTCAGTTCTGCAATCTTTGATTGGTTTGAACCCTGCGACGCCTATGGTTAGGGCTGTGGTTCCCATGCGGAGCGGAGTGACTCTACTGTCAACTATGAGCACGCCTGCATGCTTACCTGTCTCAGCTAGGATTTCTCTTCGAATCTTCTCGGCACTTTCAAAGGGATTCATAGGCCACAATGTAACGTATCCTTTAGGAGCATTTTTATGGTCTACGCCAGCGTTCGCCACAAGCATGTTGTTCTTTAATGTTAGCAAGGTTTTGGTTACGCCTCCATACACCTTGTTTGCTTCTTGTAGTACAACCATTACAAAACTGGGTTCTAGCTCATACTTTTCCGCAAGCATTCTCGCTTTTTTAGATGGCTTCACTGAACTTAATTTAACTAGGCGTTTTTCAGCAATCGCAACAGCTTTGCTTGAAATCACTAACAGGTCTTTATCCTCTATCTCTAATCTTTGACTGCTTAAAGCTTCGAGAATTACGTCTACTATGTTGTCTCCAGGTCTAACCAGTCTCGTTGGGATGCCGAAAATCTGCATAGTTTCCTTCAAACTCGTCTGTCCCCAGCATATAAACTGTGCAACTGGAAATTATTTTAGGTGAGAGCAGATCTATGTCTGTTAAAGATTTCTCTTTTTTTCATTCTCGTGATTTTACAGTTCGACTATTTCAACTTCTCTAGTCTTCGAGTTCAAAAGAGCAATCGTTGATTTCTCGGTTAGATATCCACAAACTTCGCCTGGATTAATTATGAGAGTTTTCCCTTTTCGGTGAGCTTTAGCTTCGTGGGTATGTCCATGTACAATTATGTCATGGCTTTCCACATCGATGAGTGCCTGTAGAAGTTCTGCTTCTGAACCATGCAAGAGTGCGATTCTCAATCCATCAACTGCTATGTCAGCAAAACTTTCGTGAATCTCTGCGTTGATCTCTTTAAATTTCTGTTTTAAACCATTTTTTTCTCCGTCATTGTTGCCGAACACTCCGATAAGCTTAGCCTTTAAGGGTTTAAAGTGGGGAACAACGAATGGCGCAATATAGTCTCCAGCATGGAGCACTAGTTCCACATTTTGTCCATTGAGCGTTTTCACAGCTTTGTCAACCAGAGGCAAGCGGTCATGTGTATCCGCCATGATTCCTAAAATCATTCCGTCACCTCAAATCTGAATTTAAGCCCCATTCTGTACTGGTTCTTTCCAGAAAACCATACCCACACATCTTCTCTTCTTTGTTCTCCCATTTTCTCACCTTTATTCAAATGTGATATCATTTCAACTTGCATTAATAATTTAAGGCTAAGAAATTTCTTAGATTAAAAAACTGAGGAAAGCATAGCTTCATCTTGTTTGAAATTTCATTTTCTTCTTTAGACTATGATGGCTATGGAGAAATCTTGTTGATGGAAGAAAGGTCTATGTTTGTTTTCGGGACAAGAACTTCTTTTCTATTTTGTCCAGCATCGTTCTGCACATAGCCATCATTTTCTTTCTTTGTGTTAGGTTCATCTTTGAGAAACATTGCTCCATCATTTTGGGTATCGTTTCATGCATCATTTCATTCATTTCGTCAGCGTTCATAGAGGAGAAGCAGTTGT
>CAYFZT010000048.1:0-10506 GCA_964347555.1 uncultured Candidatus Bathyarchaeia archaeon
CTTTTCGCAATGGGAAAATCAAGGTTTTAACCGCAACACCAACGCTGGCTTTTGGCGTCAATCTGCCAGCAAGAATGGTAGTCATCCATGATTACAGAAGGTACGAACCAGGCTACGGTTATTACCCGATTTCGGTGCTTGAATACAAACAGATGGCAGGGCGAGCTGGAAGACCCCGCTACGATAAGGTGGGAGAAGCCATCCTTTTAGCTAAAACCGAAGATGAACAAGACTATTTAATGGAAAGTTACGTGCTCGCTCAGCCAGAACGCATCTGGTCTAAACTGGCAGTAGAACGTGTTTTGCGTTCCCATGTTTTAGCAACTATCGCCGCTGACTTTGCTCACACTGAACAGGGAATATACGATTTCTTTGGAAGGACTTTCTATGCGTATCAGTATGAGGCTAAGGCGATTCGAGGAGTAATTACGAAGATTCTGAAGTTCCTTTATGATGAAGAGATGATTGATGTAAGCGGCGAGAACATTTACGCTACGAGGTTTGGACGTCGAATCTCAGAGCTGTACATAGATCCTGTTACAGGCGTGTTGATAAGGAATGCTCTGCTAAGCCGAGCGCCGATGCTTACTGATCTCAGTTTTCTGCACATGATCGCGCACACGCCAGACATTTTTCCAAAGATGAGACCTTACTCCAGAGAGATGGATGAACTCTCCCTTTTCGTCGACCAGCATAGGAACGAGTTTATGTTTCCAGTTCCAGATGAATGGGAAGACCGCATCGCCTACGAAGATTTTTTGGGCGAAGCTAAGCTTGCATGGGTTTTGGAATCGTGGATTGAAGAGACAAGCGAGGACGAGATGATTGGGAAGTTTATGGTTCAGCCAGGTGACCTCTATCGCGCTATGGATTCTGCAAAATGGTTGCTCTATGCCTCGCATGAGCTAGCACGCCTTTTCAAACATAAGGATATCTTGCCGAGCCTTTCGGAACTCATGGAAAGAGTTCGAAAAGGGGTGAAGAAGGAGCTTCTTCTCTTGGTTAAGCTTGAAGGCATTGGCAGAGTTCGTGCCCGTATACTTCACAATGCAGGGTTGAAAACCGTTTCTGATCTCAAGAAGGCTTCTATGGAAAAGCTGACAGGTTTACCCTTCATCGGTCTTAGACTGGCTAAGAAGATTAAAGATCAGGTTGGCGGCTTCATTAAGGCAGAGGAATGGGAAAGACTGAGGAAGGGCGAAGAGTCTGAGCAAAAAGCAATAACCGAGTACTAACCGTTCAAGAATTTAGTCAACTAATCCTCTAGCTTTTCTTTCACGCCTTGTCTTTTTGATGATAAATTCCACTTGTTTCACGGTGGTTCCTAGGTAATACCTTGGATTCAAGGCTTTACTGATCTCCTTTTCACTCAGCATTTTTCGCACTGTTTTGTCTTCTAAAAGAGCTCTCTTGAATGGTTGCTTCTCCATCTCGCTTTTCAGGGCTAGGCGTCTGAGATGCTCATGTGCCTCTTGACGACTCATCCCTTTACGGGTCAGCGCTATCATGACTGCCTCAGACATAATTCGTCCCCGCGTCAGTTCTAGGTTTTTGAGCATTCTCTTCTCGTCGACTTGCAGATCTGCTATGACATTTGTAATTAGATATAACATGTAATCTGTGAGGATACATGCTTCGGGAATGATGAAACGTTCTGCTGAAGATTGTGTCAAGTCTCGTTCATGCCACGTTGGAACATTCTCTAAGGCTGGAATCACAAGGCTGCGCATGATCTTGGCAAGTCCAGAAACCCGTTCGCAAAGTTCTGGATCGTGCTTGTGAGGCATGGTTGAACTGCCAACCTGCTTGGCTCTTTCGAAGGGTTCAGCGAGCTCGCCAATTTCAGGACGCTGAAGCTCTCGAATTTCAATAGCAATATTGTCCAGCGTAGAGGTTAGAATTGCTTCTAAGCAAACGAGTTCTGCGTGACGGTCTCTCTGCACAATCTGAGTTGAGATCTCTGCTGGCTTAATGCCCAGTTTTTCCATTACAAGCTGCTGTATTTTAATAGCGTCTGGACCAAGCCCAGCCTGAGTTCCAACAGCCCCGCTCATCTTCCCAACCAAAATGCGCTCCTTACATTCTCTTAGCCGTTGGATGTGGCGGGCTATCTCCCTTGTCCAAACCGCAAATTTGAAGCCCAAAGTTATGGGTAAAGCGTGTTGTCCATGGGTTCTTCCCATCATGATGGTCCTCTTGTAACGTTCAGCCTTTTCCAGCAATATCTTTTCAAAGTTGTTAAGCTTCTTCTCCAAAAGGGCAAGTGCATCTTTCAGCTGTAGAGCTGTTGCTGTATCCAAGATGTCGGAGCTCGTGGCTCCCAAGTGCACGTAGGCTCCGCTGGACCCACTGGCTTCTGCTAGTGCACGGACAAGTGAGGCAATATTATGCTTAATCTCGCGTTCAATTTCTTTAACTCTGTCCAACTTGACATACTTGACAGAAGCTTTTTCTACAATCTTTTCTGCATCTTTGTGAGGGATGTTGCCAACTTCTGCATGCGCCCAAGCCAGCGCGGCTTCTACATCAAGTCTTCTTTGAAGAAGATTTTCCTCCTCGAAGATCTCTAACATCTCAAGGTTTCCATAACGTCTGGTGTCGATAGGAAGAATGGGCAAGTCGTTCTCCTCCAGCATTGAACACGCATTCACTGAAGATAACGTTTACCGTTTGCCAGGTCGGAAACATTAAAAATGTAACAGATAACACGTATTCTCGTCAAAAGAACCTATAAAAACGGAGTTCAAATAATGGGTGCAATAGCAGCAGTTGTAGACAAAAGAGGTAGTAACGCTGTTCCAAAAGTTGTTTCAATGCTGAAAAGTTTGATGCACAGGGGAACCGATGCTCATGGAATTGCTACCCCAATCTCTGTAAAAATAGCACGGTCGCTGGAAGAACTAAGGAGCACAAACTTAAACTCAAACATAGCCACTGGCTACAATCTTTCCCGCATCAATAATCGTGATGTGCCGCAGCCAGTTTTAGGAAACAACTACTCACTTGTTTTTGATGGGCGGTTCTTTCCTTCAAATGAAGAAACCAACTTAGAAGAAGTTGCGAACAGACTCCCAAGAGATTCAGAAGAAAATATAAGAAGCATTTTGAAGGATTTTGACGGCTCATACGCTTTTGTTACTTCTTACCCCAACAAAATTATTGCAGGTCGAGATGCGTATGGATTAACTCCGCTTTATTATAGCGAAGATGAAAATGTTTGCGGTTTAGCTTCGGAACGAAAGGCGTTATGGACTCTTGGAATAAGGAAGGTGAAACCGTTTCCACCAGGAAACATCGCTGTAATAAGTACACAAGGCTTTGCGTTTGAGAAGGCGGCGATGATTATTCAGCCTCGAATAAAGTCAATAGGTATGGAAGCTGCTGCAGAACATCTGAGAGATCTTCTCTCTGAAGCCACAACTGAAAGAGTTAAAGGTGTTAAGAAGGTGGCAGTTGCCTTTTCAGGGGGCTTAGACAGCAGTGTCATAGCTGTGTTGGCAAAGAAGAGTGGAATTGACGTTAATCTTATCTCTGTTGGGCTGGAGAATCAACAAGAGCTTCTACATGCCGAAAAAGCTAGTGAAGCGTTAGAACTTCCTATTCAGGTTCAAGAATATGACATGAGAGATGTTGAAAAACTTGTCTCAAAAATCTTGTGGCTAATCGAAGAACCCAACCCGATGAAAGTTGGAGTCGCAATGCCTTTCTTCTGGACAGCTGAAATCGCTTATAAAATTGGATGTCGCGTTCTCTTAGCTGGACAAGGCAGCGACGAACTCTTTGGAGGTTACAAGCGGTATCTTGCTGAACTTGATCAGAAAGATGAGGAAGCTTTGCAGGAAAGCCTATATCAAGACCTTGTTTCTTCTTACGAGTCGAATTTTCAAAGAGACTATCCAGTTTGCGCCTTTCATAAAGTTGAGTTGCGCTTGCCCTTTATAGACCGTGAAGTCGTGAACTTCGCACTGAGTCTACCTCTCGAATTTAAGATAGAATCTGTCGAAGACCAACTTCGAAAAAGAGTGTTGAGAAAAGCGGCTGAAAAGCTGAAGATATCTGATTTTATTGCTAACAGAACAAAAAGAGCGGTTCAATACTCAACTGGAGTCAACAAGGCTCTTGGAAAACTTGCGAAATCGGAAGGCTTAACCGCTAGCGCCTATCTTAAACAAATTTTCTACAAAACGTTCCCAAACTTGGAAGCTTCAATATGAAGACAGCCATAATTTTCACACCAAAATATTTCGAACATGAAACTGGAAGAGACCATCCAGAATCCCCTGCAAGGCTGCATGTCATCAGAGAAGAGCTGGAAAAAAGCGGGCTTCTTAAAACTGGAAGATGCTCGATTGTCAGCCCCAAACCAGTAGAACTTAGGGATTTAGAACTAGTTCACGAGGCTGACTACATTGACCTTGTGAGACGTTTATGTAAATCTGGAGGAGGTTTACTCGACACAGGCGACACTGTTGTATCTACGAAAAGCTTTGAAATTGCGCTTTTGGCGGTTGGTGGAGCAGTTGAAGCTGCACGGCTTGTTGCTGAAGGAAAAGCCCAGAATTCCTTCGAGCTTGTTCGCCCACCAGGGCATCATGCTGGTCGCTACTACGCTTTGGGTTTTTGCATCTTCAACAATATCGCTGTAGCTGCCGAATATCTCCTTCACTATTTCGATGCTAAGCGTATTCTGATCTTGGACATTGACGATCATCATGGAAATGGAACTCAAGAAATATTTTACGACACACACAAGGTGCTCTACGTGAGTTTACACCATGACCCCCAAGACTTTCCGGGAACAGGTTTCGTTGATGAAGTAGGCGACCATGAAGGGAGAGGATACACCGTGAACATACCTTTTCCCTTTCGAACACCAGACCAGGTTTATCTTAAAGCCTTCGACCAGATAGTTATTCCCATAGCCCAACAATATAAACCCGAATACATTCTAGTTTCAGTGGGGTTTGACGGATACCATGCAGACCCTGTTGGAGCACTCGCACTTTCTGCACAAATCTACGCAGAAGTTTTTTCGAAAATTCTGAACCTGGCCCATCAAGCTTGCGACGGAAAACTTGTCGCAACTTTGGAAGGCGGATACCACTTAAAGACTTTAGGTAAGATGGCGACAAGCGTTATTGCAAAACTAGCAGATGTTCCTTACATTGTTGAGAGTAAACGCACTTGGCAACCATCAGCTAGAATTGTGAGACGAGCTGAACGTGTCATAGATGAAGTCAAGCGTGTTCAATCTTCATTTTGGAACTTAATTCCCAGCTAAGTTTCCTTTTAGGGTTAGGCGATTTCTTCTCTGAGTCTAATAAGAACTCCGTCAATTGTAGTTTTTGCTCTTTCTCTTCTGCGATAGTAATCTTCAAGTAACTTTTGATATGCCGCTATCGATATTTCACCCCGTCTGTACCGGGTCTCTGTTCGGCGGATGCCCGCTTCAATTCCTTCCAGTTCTGCTTCAGCAATTTCGATTTGCCGCATCATATCTGCATATCTGGAACTGGTATTCTGAAGTTTCTCTTTAAGCCGAACTAAGTCTTTAGATAGAACGGAAAGGCGACTTTCTAATGCTTTCTTTCTAACCTTGTAGCGGCGTCGCGGCATTTTTCTCTTGCGTGCTTTTTCCCCCAGGGTTTCAAGCTCTCTAAGACTGTGCCTCTTTTCCTCGTAAGTGTCAACATAACTCCTTAGTTCTTCAGGTTTCACTAAGATGGTGGGGATTGGAGGAGCTGTAGGTCGTGGGGCACGCAAAATAAGAATGAAGACACCTAAAATGGCTGCTGCTGTTCCTACCCATATGGTGGGTCGGAAAGAAGCCCAGAATACGGTGTATTCGTAGGTGGCTTCCTGTGAATAGTTTTGAAATGGTGTGACATTGTAGTAAACAAAAGACAGGGTTTCTTGAAATATTTCTTTTTGAATTACAGCCAGATTTGGTGGGTTTGTGAACTTTGCGCCTTCTGGCAACGTTATGGTTACGACACATTGCCTTGCAGTCCAGTTGAAACTTTCGATTGACGACAGCGTTATGCGATAGTTTTGCCAGTCATTTTGGCTAACGGTGTCTGTCCATGGAATCTGGTATGCTATTTTAAACTTTCCTGTTTTATTTCGTGTAAGAGGAGTGGTGAAGGTTAAAGGTGAGATCGCGTTTCCCAAGGGGTTTCCGAACTGGTCCCATGCTGAAACTTCGAAGGCTCCCTGAAGAGTTTGCATTTTCAGTTGGGAGAGGTCGCTAGATTTCGGGGTTATCTCGTATGAATCGGATATAAAGATACGGTTCCTGCTGTCAACTGTTATGTCGCGCCTGGTTTCCTCAGCTTCGATGATAATGAAGGTTTTGCTTGTCCCTTCAAATTCTAGCCAGAAGGGTTCGTAAGCAAAGGCATCTAAGTTGCTTTTTGTGTAGTTGAAGATTTGGATACTGTCCAAGGTGGTGTTTGTTAAGCTGATGCCTTTCTCAGCGAATGAACTGTTTTTGAAGTTTACATTGCTAGGTAATGAAATATTGAAGTTGATTAAGGAGGCATTTTGCGTTAAACTGGGATATGCTGGAAAGGTTGCGTTGAATGTTATTACATCTAACCCCGGCTCTGGCTGAAAGGGAAGAACTTCGAAAGAGATGAGATTCGAGAACACGGTTACAACGGTGAACTCATAATTTCCTCCATCGCTTATGTCTATTGACTGGGGGAAGCTTATTTCAACTCCGTAGAAGCCTGTCTTTCCTAATCCAACATCACGTTTTAAATTTAATTGTTGAATTGAGGAATCGTAAGCAAAGATGCGCTCAAGATTGGATCTGTAGAAGAAGGGAAATCCTAGTAGAAAATTTTGGAAGGGTGCAACACTATCACCCGACTTTGTAGAAAGCCTGATGGTGTCGTTCAACACAACTAATCCGCCATTTCGAATCTGCACCGTGTGATCCACTTGGATATCCATGGCGTCAGATCCGTTTGGTGTTGCCTTCACTGGGGATGCGCAGTTGATGATAATAGAAACTGCTAGAATGGCGACAATATATGATACCAATAGAAGACGGAGACCTTGGGTTCTCGCCAAGCCTAACACTCCATTCAAAGCGTAACCATTCTGAATTTGCCTTGCGTATCTATTACGGTTTATCCTTATAACCGTTAGTTTTTAGCATGACTTCTGTTTCTCAAAATAAAGAAAGCCCAAGAGATTTAGACGCTTCAGTTTCAACTTAAACAGAAATCAGAAAAACCTTCCTACAATTATGCTAGAGCAGCCTAACTCACACCGATATTTATATCTACTTCAAACGGGCAACAGTTTTTAAGATGTACATTTCCTGAGAAGAGAAAACTAGAGAACTTATCTTGCCATATGCTAACATGTTCCTTGGTCTCTTTGAGGAGGTGAGGAGGCAGAATTTGCATGAAGCCTGTGGGTGAAGAAATACGGCGCAGATTTCCTAGGTTGACCATGAGCTTAGTGATGACTATCATTTTCTGGATAGTGAGCATGATCGTTCCACGAACAATGGGCGACATCTACATTCCAGGACTCAATCTGAGAGCGGAATACCTAGTTTGGATCGTAACTACAGTGATTACATACGTGTTTCTGTTTCGAGCTCTCTCGGATGCCCTGATACTCGGCGACATCTTAACAGACATCTTTGTGAAACGATTAGGCATAAAACTCGAGGTGTCTCCAAGACGAGCTTTCAGAGACCTCATATACATCATCATAATCATATTGGTAGCCGCTGCCATCTCTCCAGTACTAGGCGAAATACAAAATTATGGAAGCACGTTAAGAAATGTTATTACTTACATCGCCCTTGGAATGATTCTTATACTAATCTACGACATAGGACGCATCCTTTACAGAATAATCGAGCACAGAGCAGAAGCAATGGCAGACCGCCTTGCGAGGGTCGCAGAGAAAACCAAGGAAAGTAAATAACATGGAACCAACAACCATTATTTTCATTCTAATCTACCTGCTAACAGTTCTTCTCGCAGCATCAAAGGTTGTTCCAATGTCAGTTGCCGCCCTAATTGGAGCATTATTAACGGCGTGGTTTGGCCTTCAATACGGCGTGTTCACTTACATAGAAGCTGGAAATTTCATAGACATGCGACTTATTGGTCTACTTGTTGGCACAATGATCGTAGTAGAGGTAGCTGAAAGAAGCGGCTTGTTTCGTTTCGGCGCATTGTACGCCATTAAACTTTCAAAAGGCAGTCCAACTGCACTATTTGTTTTTCTCGGTGTCATCTCAGCGGCAGTTTCCATGTTTCTAAGCGACTCGACAGCAATGCTGCTTATGGCTGCGGCTACTGTCACAATAGCCAAGCTTCTCAAATATGATCCTGTGCCCTATTTTCTTTCTTCTGTTATGATGATTAACCTTGGCGGTACAAGCACGCTTATCGGATCAACTAGTAACATGATAATTGGTGTGAAGGCTGACATGAACTTTGCCGAGTTTGTTAACTATCTTACTCTAGGGGAAATCGCTCTCTGGGGATTAACTATCCTGGTGCTATACATTATTTTTAAGCCAAGGCTTGGGGAGAGGAAGATTCTGCCTGAATATAGCCCTTGGAAGAGTGTAGAGAATAAGACGCTTTTCTTTCGTTCAATTTTTATCTTAGCTCTTCTAGTGTTGTTGTTCTTGGCATTAGAGAGTTTTGAGGTTGGACCTGAAGCGATTGCTCTTGGCTGTGCCATCGTTGCCCTAGTTTTGAGTGGCATAGAACCAACAGATATCTTCAGAAAACTGGACTGGGAAACCGTGTTTTTCATCGCCGCCTTCATGTTTGTCGTTGGAGGCTTGGAGCGAACAGGAATCTTGAATGACCTTTCAACACAAATTGTTCAACTTGCTGAAAACAACTCGCTAAGAGCCACACTTTTGACTCTGTGGTTCAGCGGGCTTGCAAGCGCCATGGTAAGTAATGCTGCAATTGCCCTAACTTTTACATTTATGCTCTCTGGATTTTCAGGTCTAAATCAAGCTGCTTTAAAGTCTGCACTCGTTTTTGGCACGAATCTTGGTGGTGCTACCACACCTTTAAGTGGCTCAGTTTGTATACTAGCCTTAGGCACTCTCAAACGCGAAGGAATTTCAATGAGCTTCCGAGAGTTCACCAAGGTGGGTGTACTAACAAGCCTTCTTCAATTATCTTTTGCAAGTTTTTATTTGATAGTTCGATTTGGATTAAGAGGTTAACAACGTGACTAAAGTTAAAAAGTGGATAGAATCTGCACGCCAAAAGGTGAACCCCGAGTCTGAAGAGTACGACAAAACTAAAAGAGAATTTGAAATGGCTATAGGAAAACCGTTCATCACTATAAAAGTTGAAATTCCAGAAGGCTTCGAAGACGTTCGCACTGATTTTCTGCAACTGGAAAGCGATGAGCAGTTCCAAGAAGAAGTGAAAGACCTTGTTAAGAAACGGCTTACGTTTCAAAAACGCTACGGGAAACCCGATTCCTAACCAGTAGCCTTCTTTAATCTTCGGTTACAGTGACTTTTTCTACGCTTTCAAACCAAGGAATAACGGGCAAGTCGCCCTTGAGTTCTCGAATTAGTTCCTTCTCTATCTCTGAGTTCTCATTGTCAAGGCTCTCTTCAACTAATCGAATGACAATCACTGCTTTCTTAACTTTCATTTTTTCTCCCTGCTTGAACACCTAAGGTTAATGGCCCAAAAATGATTCTTAAGGGATGTTTCCGTGAGGAAATATTCTTGCTTCTGATTCAGAAGTCTTCGCGGTTCAGGGCACTATATATGTGCGGTTACGCTTTTTCTTTTATTACGCCTCTGATAGCTTGCTGTACCCTTTCCACTGGCTCATACGTGTTGACTAGATAGGGAGGAGCAAACTGGAATAATCTTCTGAAGAAGTTGTTTCTAACTTCAATCTTCTCTGGGGTTCTGACGATTAGGTAGGGGTTAAGATACTGCTCTTTTGGATGTTTTTCCAAGTAGTCCACGGCTTCCTCAACATCCATTTTTCTCACAATTTCAGGATCGTTTTTGTCTCTTTGCAGCAGTATCACTTTATTTACTCGTGTTGTGTCGACGAACTTATTTGAACCTGCTATCCAGCGGGGGTCTAACATAGCGCGGCTATACTCGTGGGCAATGTAGGGATCATCGATCATTTCTTGCAGTTTACTCTCTTCTACTTTTTCCTTTCTCAACTGGTCTATTTCTTCTCGACTGAGTTTTTTGACGTTTTCCAGTTTGCACTTGTCAAGAAGCGACCTTACTTCTGGGAAGACTCTGACTATGTTTGTTCTCAGATAGAACTTTCTTTCGCTGATTTCTGCGCTTGCTCTCCCGATGAATCTAACGTAAAGCCAGTCGTCGCTATGTATTCTTGCGCCCTGCATCTCAAGGAGAGCATAGCTGTGGGTGGATTTTCCTGTTCCTGTGGGCGCTATCAAGACTATTCCTTGTCCGTTTATCTCTACGCAGCTTCCGTGGATGCTGTGGATGTCGTGTT
>CAYFZT010000049.1:0-10497 GCA_964347555.1 uncultured Candidatus Bathyarchaeia archaeon
TCGATTGCAGCTCTATCTCTATTCTTCCTATGCGCCCTGATTTTTGAAGTTCACGGAGGTCAAGTTCTGAACCAAACAAGCCTTCAGTTTGACCGAAAACAGCTCCTATAACATCTGGTTTTTCTACAACTCCGTCAACGTCAAATTTAGCGCGGATTACATACTTTACTGTAATAGTCTGGGATGATCCCGTAAGCGTCACCTCCAATTCTAAATGCTTTATGGATTAAATCCAGATAACGTCGTAAGAGTGACTTACTCGTCACGACTTTAACTGGGTTTCTTACTATTATACTTTGCTAATTACCAATTTGTTTTTTTAATGTCTTCAAGTAAGTTGGAAAGCTTTCAACATCTTTGATGTCGTGTCCAATTAAAGCTCGCAACATCTTCCAGAAGTGGACGTCTACCTTCATCTTTTTCTCTTCAAGTCGTTGTCTAAGGCGTTTTGTCCATTCCCTGCCTCTTCTGTCAAAATCCAAAAGAAGAATAACCTCACTTGCGTTCTGCTTCTCAATTTCAGCGACTACGTCAAGAAAGGACTTTCCAGCGGTTTTAACAGTAACTGTTTTGCCTTTTATGGCAAGTTCTTTCAGAGCCTTTAGGTCGTTTTGTCCCTCAACAACAATGAGGGCGCCTCTAGATGCCTTTAGAACAAGTTGTCCTAGAAGTTGCTGTACCTTTTCAAATCGATTCTTTAATTTATCTGACAAGTCTTCTACCTGGTAACTTGAGCGTTTCTCACTATCTCCAGTCCTTCTCTTGCCTCCTTGTTAGTGGAGAAATATCTCCTAACAGGAGCCAAGATTTCTATCAATTCCTCAGCTACAGCCTTCTTCAAGTCCAAGGGATGCAGTTTCCCATCTCTGTAAACCTTTACTAATTCCTTGAAACTGTTGAATTCGGTGGTGCCGCCGAACTTGGCTGGCCTTTCTATGCAGAACGTTTTGGTCTCTCTGAATACTATGTGCTTGCAGATGTCGATTATAGGATTGAATTCAATTGTCTTTTCAGGGCAGAAGGCGTTTGTAATCTTTGTTCTAATTTCTCCTGGCAAGTCATAAATAAATACGCAGGTTTCTGGCTGGCTTTTGGACATTTTAGCTGAAGCCAAAGCCTCTTTTTCTTTGCCTTCTGGAATGGGCCACATTGCGGGTTTTTCTAATCCCTGCAACAGATGATGATGCACACAGACGGGTTTCCAGAAGCCAAGTCTTTGACCTAGTTCTCTGGCGACAACGTTTGCTTTTCTCTGGTCTATACCTAGCTGGCATATCTTAACTTCAAGTTGGAATATGTCTGCCACTTGCATGGGTGTGTAGAGGAAATCGGAAACATAGTTGGCTTCCGTTTCTTTTCTGCCAGCGATTTCCAAAGTGCGCCTAGTTCGGGCTATTGTTAGATTTCTTGCCACTGAGATTGTTTTCGCCCAATAGTCCAAGTCATCGTACAGCTGATCCGAGTAGATGAATTCCACCTTGTCCGCTGGCACTCCTAGGGCTATCCACGAATGCCTAAAGAGGTCTGCCGCTTTTCTTATTAGCGCTAAGTCACCGCCGAGTTTGTTGTTTATCCAAGCGTGCCAAGTTGACAGGTAAGCTTTGAACCTTATCCCGGCCTTTATCAGGTCTTTCATCTTGTAAGCGCAGATTACGCCTGTTCCTAAATGTACGAGTCCAGATGGCTCCCAACCATTGTAGGCGATTGGATGTTCTTCCACCTCCAGAAGCTGACGCAAATCCTTGGCGGTTAAAACCTCCTCAGTTGGCAGTCTGTTGATTAAAGCGATCTTTGTTTCGATGTCCATGCGTGTCTTGTCCCTCAAACAACTGTTGTAATGTTCCTAGACGACAAGCTTAAAAGTGTTTTATCGCGGGCGTTGTTTCCCAGCGTAACTAACACACAACTTCACAGTTGGAGCATGGCGCTCCTCTCTGTTGAGCTCTCTCTCTGACGTGGGAAGATATGACGCCCGCGCCCACCGTGTCTCATGTTTGGGTAAACCCTTCTTCATCAGCAAGTGAAAAACTCCACTTTTCTCTGTTGGGTCCGTCTGCATGAGCCCTGTATGAGGGTTCCGGTGGGATCGCTCACAAAAGTCATCGCTAATATTAAAACATGACAGTAGAGAGATAAGAGTTTCTTATTGTTAGGAAAACTCGCTGAACAATGAGTACCTTTGCAAAGTTCAATTTCGTACAAAATGATTTGACTTATTGTACAATTCAAAGAAGGAGATGGAGGAAATACTCAGCGGCACTGGATGGACGATTCAGGAGTTTATAGATTCAGGCAGCCCAGCCTACATAGCCACAATCAAGAAAGTGAAAACACAGCCACTGCCAATCTAAAAAAATATGAAGGTTCCGCTAAGAATCATTGAAACAAAATTGCTTTATGCCCTCTTACGGGGGCAGCTAGTGTAGAATTATGAGAATTTCACATTATTTCTTCCAGGCTGATTTCAAAAGCGCTAGCTGGATTTTTCAGTTCGAAATTGTTCAACACTTGCGGGTGGATTTCGCCCATTATGCCTATCTCTCTGTTCTTGAAGTAGATTGTTACTGCTCTACCGAGTATGAAGCTTGGATGAGTGGTCTCTCGTGTCTTCCATCGTTTTAAGCCAAGGTTCAAGAACAAAGCTTCTAGACACGACTTTATCTCCGTGAAGTTAGCGTTAGGATGCGTCGTCACACAAACAAGTTTGGTTACATCTCGTGTTCTAGTTTCTTCTGTTTCATCTAGGACTACAGCGTAGCCAACTTCAAAGATCTTCTGCGGATATTCAACATGGGTGTTGTGGCTGAGAAACTCCATGAAACTGGGCAAAAGCCAATTCCGCAAACAATTTGAAGTCGCCATTTTGGGGTTAGCGATTTTCACAACCTTGCCAAGTTTATTGTTCATCTTTGTCTGCAATGTGTCCGGGTTAGTCATTGTGAACGTTAGAATCTCTTGGAATCCTAAGCCTATCATGATTTCTCTAACGAGATCACAGAACTGCGCCTGAGGAGATATGCCGCCCGTGGTGGGTAAGCGTTGCCATCTTGGTTTAATCTTGTTGTATCCATATGCGATAGCTATGTCTTCTGCTATGTCAACTGGATGCATAATGTCGATTCGATAGCATGGAATTTTCACAACAATACTGTTCTTCCCTGTCTTGCTTATTCCGTATCTGGCTTTTTCAAGTAGTTCAGTTACCTCTCTTGGCGTAAGTTTGAAGCCGAAAAGCCTGTTTATGTCTGCTAAGTTTATGCGCAATGTTTTGGCTTCAAGTTGTGGAGTGATGGCTTCTGTTAAATCTTTATAGGGATAATAGACTTTTGCAGTGAAGATTTTTCCACCTCGATCTGCCAAGGAGATTGCCATCATGTTCAACGTGTTCAGAACAGTTTCGTAGGAGGTTCCAGTCACTTCAATCAAAACGTTGCGCGTGTTCTCTGTGATTCTTCCAAGGTCGTTTGAGTTGATGATTGGCGGAAAAGAAAGCACCTTGTCTTTCGAATCTGAAAGTAGAGGCCAAACAGTGTGCGAGCGAACAATGTGCCCGTATTCTACTCCTTTCGGGTGCTTCTCCAAAATCTCTTTTAAGGTCATCTTCTCATCGAAGCCTAAAGGCACAAAGCTAACCTGCGTGGGTTTTGCTACGCTGTAGCTAAGTGGAGGATCTATTAGATCGAAATCGTAAAGCCCGATAGAGGTTCTTCTACGGTTTCTTCCATAAGTCTGGTCCAGTTTGTCTTGGAGACGCATGGCTCCACGTATCATCATGTCAGTAAGGTTGATGTTCTTTAGTATGGCGCAGCCGATGTATGGTCTTATGTTTTTCAGTTTCGAGTCAGCGTGAATGTTTACGCCAGAGCTGCCGTCGATGGGATAATTTTTCAGTCCTCTTTCAAGGTTTAGGAATCCTCTTAAAGCTCTGGCGAGTCCTTCGACGCTCCACACGTCAGCGCGGTTGCTGTCTTTGATTTCAATGTGAATCTCTTGTTCGTCGAGGTATTTGACTTCGCCTTTCACGTAAGCCAGCATGTCGTCGAGTTCTTCTACTTTTTTGGGCAGTTCTAACCCGAGGAGAGCTTTAAGGTCTTTAGGTTCAACTTCAACGGTTGGCATTTAGATCAACTCCATGCGTCTTATCCAGTCGAGGTCTTGCGCAAACAGGTAGCGGATGTCATCGATCTTAGCTTTCATCATGAACAGTCGATCGACGCCTAAACCCCAAGCTAACACAGGCACTTTTATGCCTAGAGGCAGAGTTACTTCTGGGCGGAAGATGCCTGAGCCGCCAAATTCAAGCCAGCCATAACCTTTCTTGTAGGCTACTAGCTCAACGCTTGGCTCTGTAAAAGGGAAGTAGTCGGGTCTAAACTTCACCTTGTCTGCGCCTGCTATGTCTATGGCAAATCTTTCCAACACGCCTAACAAGTCTCGCAGCGTCAGGTCTTCACCGACCACTATGCCTTCTACTTGATTGAACTCGCTCAGATGAGTTTTGTCAACTACGTCAGGACGATAGCAGCAGGCTACCGCGAAGTATTTCCCTGGAATCTCCAAATCCTTGCTTAGCATGGTTCGAACACTTAGGGCTGTACCGTGGGCACGCAGCAGTAAGCGTTGGGTGTCACGAAGAGAGAAGCGATATCTCCAACCTGTTGAACCCGTTTTCCAGCCTTTCTCGTGAGTTTTCTTCACGTTTTCCATGACTGGCTTATAGGCGTCGACTTTTCCATATTTTGGTGATTTCACATAATAGACGCCGAAGATTTCTCGTGCGGGATGGTCTTGCGGCGTGTACAGGCTGTCAAAGTTGAAGAAAGACAACTCCACAAGGGGACCTACCATCTCTTTAAAGCCTAAAGCAACAAGCTTATCTTTCAACTCATCAAGGAATCGAGCGTAGGGATGTTTCTTCCCAGGCCAGGTTATGGCAACAGGCGCCTTAATGTTGTATTTTCGAAGTCTGATCTGCCGCCATTTTCCAGAAACAATGAGTTCAGGCGTAAGTTGGCTAACTTCCTCCTCTATCCGCATTGGCTTTTCAACAAGTTCTTGACCAGCGCTTGTAAGTTCGATTTCCCGCGACACTCTTTCGCGAACATCTACAAGTTTTCTTCGTTTCAAGATAGCAACCGCACTTCTCAAGTCTTTGCTTAACTCTTCTGCAATAAGAGAGCCTTGTTCATCCAAGAGGAAAAGCAGTTTTTCGTCTGCTCCCTCGGCTGGTTTAGGTTTCAAAGCCTTTAAGGCGCGCTTCTTTTCCTCTATGGTTGCCCAGTCTTTGCGTTGAAGCCAACCTAACGCTATGGGGACGAACTTCTTCTCTAAACGTGCGTCTTTAATTGCCTTCTCAGTTGACGTTTTTCCACCCAGTTTGATTATAGAATCGATGAGGCGGCGTTCTGGGAGTCCTCTCTTTGCGTGATGCCTTCCTTCTTCTGTGAGTGTGACAAGTCGCTGCTTTTGTTCGCGAACCGCGATCAATCTCTTTTCTTTTAAGGTCAAAACCGCCCGCATCACTGCAGCATGAGCTAGGCTGCTGATCTCTGCTATCTTCTCAACATCTCCT
Organism: uncultured Candidatus Bathyarchaeia archaeon; assembly: GCA_964347555.1. Lineage (GTDB taxonomy): Archaea > Thermoproteota > Bathyarchaeia > Bathyarchaeales > Bathyarchaeaceae. The sequence continues at coordinate 5,573 of CAYFZT010000049.1, forward strand.
CTGCCGTCTAGTTTTTTCAAGGTAAGCAAGGTTTTCTTTTCATGTTTTCTCAGATCAACCATGCGGCTTTCTTCCTCCATGATTTATGGTAAGCGCAATTTCATGAGCGACATAATGCCGTATAGTGTTGCAGTCACACCGTAAAGAAGTTTCTGTTAGTGAAAAATGGGCTTCGCTGGCCAGATGCGTATCTAAAAGTTGAGTCTTGGAAATTGGTAGGGCATCACTTCACCAACACAGAAAATGATACGTTAACAATTTATTTATGTTTATCTGTCTTGAAATAACTATTGGGCTTCCAGTATTTCTCTCGCCTTGTCGATGTTTTTCTGTCTTTTTCTCTTATGTTCCTTCACAAATTTTAGCACAATCTCTATGAGACGAGCCTTGTCTTCTCCACATAGGATTTTTCCACTTCTACATTCATGATATAGTTGGGTGACATCTTCGTCTTTTTCGAAGAAATGAAACATGTACATCTCATAGATGGGACAAATCTCTGGAGTTCCACCAAGTTTACGCTGTTCTTCTGCTGTGGGTCTTCCACCAGTAAACGCGTTCAAAATCGTCTTCTTAATATTCTCAGGCTTTTCCTGAAAAGTGAAGTAGCTCATTGGGTCTCGTTTGCTCATTTTAGGGGAACCGTCTAAACATTTTATTAGTTTGTGATAGGTTGAAGACGGCAAGACGAAGCCGTATTTTCTGTGAAACTTGGAAGCTAAGTCTCTCGTGAGGCGGAGGTGAGGATCTTGGTCTACGCCAACTGGCACTACGGTGGGTTTTGGACCGCCAAAGTCTTCAAGTTGAGGCAGAAGTATGTCTCCAGCTTGTATTAGGGCGGATATGTAAAGTCCCATGTGGCGTTCTCCATAGATTGCCTTCATTGTAGCCAAAGTTACGTGTCTGCCAAAGATTATGGCTAAATCTTTCACTCTACTTTCTTTTGACTGTCTGTAGATGTAGCCTTGTTTAGGGTTGAATCCTAAAGCCAAGAGGTCGGCAACATTGCCTACGGCGTATTTTTCGCTTCTTTCGAAGGGGATTTTGTTGTCTTCGTAGGCTTCTATGTCGGCTATGCCGTAGAATGCTAGGGCGCCTTGCTGTTGAAAGTATATGACCTCTCGAGCTGTAGTTAATGTTCCAAGGTGGAATTCCCCAGTCGGCTTAATGCCGCTCATTACAGCGAACTTTTCGTGGCGTTTCATGGCGCTTAGAACACGATCAAAATCTCTGTGTCCAAAGATTACGCCTCTTCTCATCGACATATACGGTTTAGGTATCTTTGTCAATAATGGCTTTAAGGGTTGAATTCCGAACTCTTCGTATAAGCGTTCATAGTTTTCCACCACTGTCATTCCGAAGGGATCAAGCGTTGTCTTCTTAGCAGAGGATTCAGTCAATTTCTAACGCCTCCTAAATCTGATGTTCGATATTACTGAAAAGCTTATTTGTCAAGAAGATAGCGGCAGCTGGAAAAAAGTGGTTGAATTCTCCTTGTAGGAATAACGCCAGTCCAAGGCGTTCACCTTACTATTGAAATCCAAAGACACATACTTAAGCGTTATACTGAATTCTAAAATACACTCGTTGCCAAAGCATATCTGTTGCAAGCTAGAAGATGGAGGAGCTCTTGTTGGAAGTTAAAAAAGTTGATGTCGATCTGTCTAGTGCGCATCGGTTGCTGCATCCAAGAAACGTAGTAATGGTAAGCTGCACAGACAAAGCTGAAAAGACGAACATTATAACTTTAGCTTGGTCAATGCCTACTTCTTCAAATCCACCTTTAGTTGCGATAAGTGTTTCTCCACGACGTTATTCGCATGGGCTGATTGAAGAAGCTAAAGAGTTTGTGGTTAATGTACCCACTATCGAGCTAGTGAAAGAAACCTTGTTTTGTGGAAGGAGATCCGGCAGAAAACACGACAAGTTCAAGGAAACACCTTTAACAGCGCTACCAGCCAAAAAGGTTCAAGCACCAATCATCAAAGAATGCGTGGCACATTTAGAATGCAAACTTGTTCAAAAAATAACCACAGGAGACCACACGCTTTTTGTAGGCGAAGTCTTAGCAGCATATGTTAATGAAGAAGTTTTCAACGGCAAGTTCAACATCTCCAAAGTGCGTCCAATCTACCATCTGGGAGAAGACGATTTCGCAACCTTATCCTCAGAGGTAATTACTCCCAGTCTCCAGAGCTCGACAGGTTCCAAACTTTTTTAACTCTCAACCTCTCTAAGGAAATTCGTGCATGACATGACAATTCCAGAAGGGGTTCTTCAAAAATACATAAAGGCAGGAAAAATCGCAGCAAAAGTTCGCGAACAGATGCGGCGAACAGTAAAAGAAGGCATGCGCATAATTGACATCTGCGAGAAAACTGAATCGCTAATACGCGAAAACGGAGGAAAACCCGCGTTTCCATGCAACGTTTCAATCAACGAGGTTGCCGCTCACTACTCGTCTCCGCCGCAAGATGAAAACACGATTCCCGAAAACTCCATCGTTAAAGTAGACGTAGGCGTGCATATAGACGGCTATATCGCTGACACAGCTGTAACAATTTGCTTCAATTCAGAATATGAGAATCTCGTGCGTGCTGCAGAAGAAGCCTTGGAAACCGCCATCAAGATACTCCGTCCTGGATTATCCACAGCAAGATTTGGCTCAGCCGTTCAAAAATCTATTCAGATGCATGGACTCAAACCAATCTCAAACCTTACAGGCCACAAGATCAGCAGGTACACGCTACATGTGGGCAAAGCTTTGCCAAACGTGTTTCACTTGTCAACCTCTAGAGTGAAAGAAGGAGAAATCTACGCCACAGAACCCTTTGTTACAGTGCCTAAAGCTGCAGGTAGAGTCAGAAGCGCAAAGGAAACATACATTTTCAGATTTGTCAAGCAAAAATCTTTGAAAGGTGAACATTCAAAGCGGCTTCTTGAATACATTGAGAAGAATTTTCAGACATTACCCTTCTCAGAGCGTTGGCTCGCAGAATGCGTACCTCCAGAACATCATTCAGCCGCGTTCTCAGAGCTTCTCTCTTCGAAAAGTTTGACAGCATACCCCGTGTTTATCGAAGCAAGTGGAAAACCAGTGGCGCAAGCAGAACACACGGTTATTATTACAAAAGACGGTTGCCGCGTGTTAACTTAGTAGAGTCTCTTCTTTTCTTTTCTCTTTATCTTTGACTTCGCGGTAAATTGAGGTGATTACCATGTTTTCGTTACACTTGGGACATGGCTCGACATCTTTAAAGATATAATCCCCTCGCTGGAAATCTCGAAGGTTTTTCAGCCCACACTTCTCACAGAGTATCGTTGTAGTTATAGGCTGAGTTTTCAAGGTTAAACCTAAGATCTTCTTTCTTGTCTGCAACAGCACATAACTTGACAACGCGAAGATCGTTGCCCCCAGAATCATGTATGTACTGCCACCTTCAATGTCGCCGCGCAAATAAGAATTCAATCCTAGAAAAATGGAGAAAACCGACAATATAAGAACTATCAGGAGAACAGCAAGGAGAATTGGGGAAATTTTTCTTTGAATGGTAAAGGGTTCAGTCATTGATTTCCACCTATTGTCCTATTCCTATCGTGTTGCCGATTCCCGCAATTATGACGCTGTCACCTTCCTTGCTTCGCTCCAAAATCAACCGCTTGATTCGCTGAATCGCTTCATCAATTGCGTCGAAGATTTCCTTTCTCATAGGTGAAACCGCGTCTCCCACATCCTCTTTGATGATAATCGAGTTAACCGGAACCTTATATTTGAGGGTAGCATCTTCTACCTTAAATTTCTCCACTCCAGGCCCACCAATGGCAACACCGACACCTTCAGCTACTTCGCCTGGCTTCTCTCCTTCAAGCTTCAATCCGGCATCTATGGCAATAACTAAGGCAAACTTCCCTTCGTTTTCTTCAATTATACGCTTCATCGCTTCACCTGGCTTCCCTACGCTTCCCCCAGGTCCCTCAGCTTTTATGACAAAGGCAGTTCGCCCCTCTATGGGCATCTTGGCCATGACCACCTCTTTGGCAATCTGGGTTTTTTCATGCCCACGCATCAGTTTGGCAGCCACTAATGCGCCTGCTCCGTCGCCTATGGGTTGTCCTTGAGTGAAAGCTTTTAGGGCGCTTGCGTAAGCTTCTGCTTCTCTCATTATTAGGGGAAGCACCATTTGAAGTTGCATTATTATGTATAGGCTGAAAGTTTTTTTGCCTAGGATGTAAAAGTGTCTCATTATTTTGTAGATGATGTTCAAAGCCAGAGCTGCCTCAAGCATGTTCTCCAGATTGTTTGTCTGGGTTCCATCAGCCTGAGGTGCCATTAGATGTACGTCGTCCTTGAAGCGTACGTCTCTTACGTCCAGAAGATGTTCTAATCTCCAGATGACACCTGAAGGATCAAGGTTCACCGGCTCTATAGCAAAGTACTCAAGGAACTGGTCAACTCTTTGTGTAGGATCACTTGAAGGCTTCCCTAACTCGTTAACGGTTTTGATGGCTACTTTTCTGCCTTCATCACGCATGAACTTCAACCGCATCAGAGAGCCTTCAACTTCTCTTAGCATAATGTATATCTGAATTCGCTGCCCATAAAACATGAACACAATGAAGAAAAGGAAGAAAACCAACTGAAAAATCCAGCCTAGGACATTGTCGCCTGTAGGAAACAACTGTGAAACCAGTGGCGTTATCAATGGAAACCACTCTGAGAAAAAAAGTAAAGAGAGGGTAATAAACTTTGAGGATTTTCCCTCTTAATTGAAACAAATTGTGAGTTAATCACTTTTCTGTGCCACTCCCCCATATTGCCTACCATTTTCCAAGCGCCGCCAGATTTCAAAAGGTTTAAAATGGCTGCCGACTTTTCCGGTTTTGCACGGCCGAAGACCGCACTACCGCCGGAAACGGAGCGCAGT
>CAYFZT010000050.1:0-10392 GCA_964347555.1 uncultured Candidatus Bathyarchaeia archaeon
ATGTTACAGTAGAGCACGGTGGGTGTCAGCTGAACGCATTGATGGCTCTTAATGCCATAAAACTTCTGTTTATAGCATGGGCGATTATGAATAAGCGATTCATATAACCATCTGCAACGCTTAACCGCTGAGTGCTGCCCAACAATGTGGTATTTCTGGTTCTTCAGCAGCTCTATAAGCGGCGTGGAAGTCAAAGTTTGCAAGCTGCAACACCTGATAGTAGTTCTTCACAGGAATCATTTCATCTGCTTAAAGGTGGCTGTTCACACCTGCGTGAACCCATCATCTGTTATTCAGTTTGTCCGAGTGTGTTCATCCAGCCACCGCACATAACGGATAGCTTTTTATTGCACATAAACCTTCACGTGGCTTAAAAAAGCCACAATGTTAAAAATGCAACTAGATGTTAATCTTCACTTTAGAGTGCGGAGGACACTTTGTTGGAAGGAGAAAGGGAAACAAACTTGGGTGCAACGTCTCGGATTAAAAGAATTGTTTTCAGGATAGGAACACTGAGAAAAATCTCTCAGTTCAGTCTTTTCATTTTGTTTAATGCTGTCGTCTTCGGCTTGGGTCCATGGCTGATTCTGCTTCCAATCATCGGATTGTTGGGCACTCCTTCTAAAACTGTTGGAGACGCCTTGGGTGCATTTCAGTACATGCTTTTCGAGGTTACTTTTCCATGGCTTGCCTTAGCTTCAATCTTTGTTGCAGCCATCTTTTTGGGCAGAGCCTTCTGTGGCTGGGCCTGCCCCTTTGGCTTCATTCAAGACTTGTTATCTTACATTAAAAAACGGCACACCGAAGTTTCGCCTAGAACGCATAAGGATCTAGTGAAGATCAAATACGTTGTATTAGCCATAATTCTATTTGTGAGCGGAACTTTAGCAATCTCTTTAGCAACGGGAGTGGGGCAAAGCTACAAGGAAGCTCTAGGCGTTTTCGCGCAAGCTCCTTTCAACACATTGAGCCCAGCGGACACCCTTTTCGCTGTCATGCCGAAAATTGCGCTGGATATTCGATACGGAATTCCTCAGCTACTAGAAAACTCTACGAATGACATCTATTCCAGCATTGGTAGCACAATTACCTCGGTGCAGCCTCTTCTTTTAGTTAGACTTGTAATAATGGGATTCATAATAGGCCTAGCAGTTTTTGTGCCGCGGGGCTGGTGTCGTTACCTATGTCCCCAAGGGGCGTTCTCCGCTCTTTTCAGCAGGTTCAGTTTTCTTGGGTTACGAAGAGACCCCGTTCGCTGCACAAAGGCTGGCTGTCGAGACTGTTTGGAAGTCTGCCCCACGCTGGTTCCAATCCTTGATTTGCCTTGGGAAAAGTTTACCCATCCAGAGTGTATCTACTGCTTAAAATGTGTAGATGCTTGCTCGACTAGGGCGATTAAACCGAAATTTCCCTGAGCACGTCTTACGCAGCTAACGCTTTTTTCTCGTTTCTCCAATGCAACATTTTAATTGCAGTTTCCTTTGGAACCCATATGTATCCGGATATCTCGCTTTTCTGGAGTCTGATGGGTTCATGCGCATTTGCCTTCACTTTATAGCTGGAAACCATATGTTTCACGTTTTTGAAGGTGAATTGATAACTGTAAACTTTTCCTAGAACCTGAACGTTTTCTAAACCGACTTCTTCGAAAATTTCCCGCTTAAGAGCTTCAATCTCGCTTTCTCCAGCTCTCACTCCGCCTTTAAGCAATCTCCAACGATACCTTCGTGCAGAAAATTCCTGCTTTTTCACAAGCAAAAACTTCACTTCTCCGTTAGAATTGCAAAAAATCACTGCTTGAACGGCTCTCCTGATACGCATGGCATGCTCCTTCTTTACGTTCTATGCTTAGGCTGTATTTCTAATCTAGAGGCTTAAAAATCTCTTGTTAAAGGCAAGCTTAATCAGGGATTTTTGCAGTTACGCTTGAAAACTTTATATTTGGTTCTTTTCAGTTCCGTATGTTAGAAAACAAGGAAAATATTGTTATGTCGAAACGGAAACGCAAAAAAAGAGTATTCGATTTTTCGGACATGTTTGACTTCGGCTTCAATGAAGGAAAGCTTTTCGAGCCGGCGACTGGCAGTTCAGGATACTCCATCTCTGTGAGCCACGATAAGAAGGGTAAGCCGGTGGTTAAGGTCACGACATACGGCGACGTAGATTTTGCCGAACTTCGTAAAGATATAGAAAGGCAGTATTCTGGAGCGAAAATCGAGGGATTGGAGAGTAAGCCCTTAATTAGAATAGTTGACGAAGAAACAGAGGATGATAAACGAAAATCGGATGAGAAAAGGAAGAAAAGTTCATAGACACTAGCAGTTGAATAATTGGGGCTCTGAAAAAACGGTTTTCGCCCCATTTTCCAATGTTAGACATGAGATTGGGATATAATTTTATTCTGGCTTTTAAGTTTCACCGTTGAAAAAGTGCTATTGTTTTTCTAACTAATGCCAATAATTAACCGTATTTGATATGACGATGCAAGAGTAATTGTTTAAATAATGTAAAAGTGAAGGGTATGTGGGGACTCCAGATGAGTGAAAACAAAGGAGAAGAAAATGCAGCATATCCGCCGCCTTTGTTGCCAAGACGTCCTGAAAGACCAGAAGAGCGAAGATGGCCTTCACCAACACCGCTGCCTCTAGTTACAGAAGAGGACGTTGGCAAAGTGCTTAAACAAATATTGGACAGACTTGACGCCATCGAGAAAAGGCTAGAGAAAATAGAAAAAATGCTAACTCAAAAACAGCCAATTACATAACGAATTTAGCTTCGTCTTAAGAAACTAGCGCTTGCTTTTCCACCTAGATTAGGAAATGCCATTTTCTGATATGCCTGCCTCTGATTGGCAAGGATTGGTTGCATTTTGGGCATTTTTTGTCTTCAGTAACTTTGTATTTAGTGATTGTGTAGCCGCGTCTCTGGATAAGGGTCTCTTCGCAGTTTGGGCAGTATGTGTTTTCATATTTGTGGCCGTGAACGTTTCCTAGGTAAGGGTAGTGCACTCCTGCTTCTTTCGCCAAGTTGTATGCTTTTTCTAAGGTTTCAACTTCGGTGGATGGATTTTGAAACTTGTAGGCTGGCTGATAACGTGTAAAATGCAGAGGAGTGTCGGGTCCTACAGCTTTAAGATGCTTCTTTATGACCCAGCGTAGACATTCTTCGTCGTCATTGACACTGGTAACAACCAGATTCACAATCTCTACGTGAAACCCCATCTTCTTGGCTTTGCGGGCTTTTTTCCAAACCTTTTCTACATCTGCTCCGCCACAATATCTCTTGTAAGTTTCTTTGTCGCCTTTGACATCTATCTTAAGTCCATCCATGCCCGCTTCCTTAAGAAGTTTAAGCGCTTCTTTTGTCATGTAACCATTCGAAACGTAGCAACAATAAAGTCCTTGTTCATGCGCTAGTTTGAAAACAGGTAGTACCCATTCGGTTAGCAAAGTTGGCTCTTGAAAGCTGGCGCACAAGCCTTCGTCGCCAAAATGCTTTGCCATCTGAACAATCTTGTCTGGTGCATAAGAACCCGCTTCAGTTGGATTTGGCGCGGTCTTTGACAGGTGATGATTTTGACACCAGATGCAGTCGAAGTTGCATGACCATGTGGAAAACGTTAGTGCTGTTGAGCTAGGCCAGTAGTGGAAGAAGGGTTTAATCTCGATAGGACGACTTTCCAGTGCGCTTAGGTTTCCGTGAACAAGCGTGTACAGCGTGCCATCAATGTTCATTCTTGTTTTGCATATGCCCTTGTCGCCAGGAAGGATTGTACATTTTCTCTCGCATAGACCACATTTCACCTTGCTTCCTCTAAGCTTCTTATACAACAAGGCTTCATGAACAGTGGGATATTGTAGCAACTCGTGCACTGCCTGACACTTCAATTAGAAAATATTTGCAGACCTCATTAACTTTACTTTTCACGTTACTAATGCTTTCTAGTTTGTGAGAAGTATAAAGCGATTCCAATAACGGCTATGATGACTGTCGCGATAATAGCTGCTGCTTCTTCGGTGTAGCCCGGTCCTAACAGTGGACTTGTGTTTACAATGAAATCAAGAGAATCTTGCGTTGTCAGGCCAGCGTTGTCGATGGCTTTTACCTTTATCATATGGCTTCCGTCGGACAGCCAGGTGAAAGTATGAGTTGTATTTGTTTCCACGTTGATCCATGAATTGTCATCCAATTTGATCTCATAGTGGCTTATGCCCGAAGTATCATCAGAACTGTTCCATGTTACTATTACTGTGGACGACTTTATTTCATAGCCTGAACTCGGAGAAGTTATCAAAATAGTTGGTGGATTTGTATCCAAAATGATGCCGTCTGAATATGTGATGGAGACAAGTCCTGCGTTGTCTTTGATTTGGTAGTAGACTGTTTTTGCGCCGTCTCCATCTTGTAGGGTCCAGGATTTGGATGTAGTGTAGGTTTGCCATTCTGTATATGTTGTGTTGTCAAGAGAGAAGCGCATTTCAGCTATGCCAGATGTTGCGTCAGTTGCTGTTAGAGTTAGTGTCACTGAGGTTGAAGTTGCATAGGTATCGTCGTTGTTGATAGTGATAGAGCCTGCGGGAGCTGTCTTGTCCAATTTGATTCCTGTTAAGATTTTGTGGGGAAGCTCCTCGTTGCCAGCATTGTCTATGCTCCAATATTCTAACTTGTTGTTGGCGCCTTCAGTGGTGATGAGTGGTTGTCCATCAACATCGACGGTTCTAGTTGGTCCTTCGTTGATTCTGTAGTAGGTTTCTGCAACGCCGCTCATGTCGTCAATTGCTGTCAAGGTTATTGTGAAGTCTGTCGTGTGCCATAAACCGTTATAATCGTCAGATGTAGCTGGTGAAATCTCATCTAGACTTGAGACAACCTCTACAATGCTTTGGCCAAACCCTCCGATTCTGTCCTCGTAGTTATACGAGTCTGGATAAGAAGGAAGAGGAGGAACAAATCCTGTTACTTTTCCTTCAGCCTCAACAGATATTGTGTAGATTCCTAAACTGTCAGCCCGAACAGTCCATGTTACATTAGCTGAGGCTCCAACGGCTAGATCGCCAGTACCTATAGTTTTCTCTGATGGTTCAGCTGCAAGAGTCAGCCCTGCTGGCAATGTGATTGTGGCGTTTGCCACCGATGCAGGATAATGGTCGATGGGAAAAGGAGGAGACGAAGGATAAGTTATGGTTGCTGTAACGTTGAAAACGCTACCGATCAACACATCACTGGGAAAAGACATCTCAATTTTCCAAGGACTGACGAAAAGTCCCCAATGGCTTGAGTAGTCCCAGTCTTTGTCAAACTCGTTGTATGTCATATTGAACATTTCACCATAGTAAGAGTCTTGAAATGTGATGTGAGTACTATTGTATCCTACAGCAACTCGGTAGTGCCAAGTGGTCAACACTATTACAGGGTAACCTGCGGCTATGAGGGACTTGAGCTCGTCTATGGTCATTCCCGAGTACTCGAAGGCTGCATACCCCAATTTGCGGGCTGTGTATCCAGTGATGTTTCCCTGCATTTCTTTACCAACTGAAGTGCTGAGATTACTGAAATGAGTCGCTCTTATCATGTCACTAGTATATGTCCCATCTGGAGCCGTTCTTGCTACGTCAGCTATCTCAAGTTGCGGGATATCCGGGCCGTAAAAGTCAAAGAGCATCTCAAGCGCGGCAGGTCCACAATAGTAGCTCTTAATCTGGTTATGATATGGTAAATAAATGTAAGCCTCGGCAGGCTCTGTTGGAGCAAACTCGTATCGAGCAAGATCGTCTCCTCCTCCAGTCCAAGTACTTGGAGTTCCCTGCCATGCATAGATGTGTCCGTTAGCGTATCCTAACCTGCAGCCTAAATAGTAGCCGACGCCAAATGGAAGGTCTGCTAAGCGTTTCCAACTGTTGGTTGAAATTGTATATCGGTAAAAGCGATTGTCGGGGATTGGTTGTGGAGATTCTGGGGAAGCTTGGTTACCGCTTAATGCATAGATGAAATCTGTTTGATTTGAGAGCCAAAGCCCTATGTAAAGAAGGGCGCCTCCATCACCCACTCCGCCTACACCACCATTATGAGGAAACGCGGGGATATCCGCCATTGCGGTCCAAATATCAGATGTGATGTTATAGCTCCAAAAATCGTAAGTTGGCGATTCTTCATGGAACTCGCCGCGTAATGCGTAAAGAAACTCATCACCAGCCCACACAAGAGAGGCGCCATCCCCCATACCTGCTGGTGGGTCGGCAACAGTTACATCGCTCCAAGTATTCGTGGAAGGATCATAACGGAGAAAATATGTGGTTCGTTGCTCACCACCTATCGTGGCATAAATTCGGTTGTTAAGTCCTACCCACGTTATTGCGTCACCTTCACCTTGATCTGCCGTTGTGTTCGCTAAAGCTTGCCATGAATTTCCCGAGATACTGTACCGATAGAACCATCTGCGACTATCATCTGTTGCTGCTCCATATAATGCGTAAATGTAATCGCCAAAGTCCCAAGCCAAAGCCGTGCCTGTCTTAAAAGCATCGCCTGCGTCAGGGTTAGGAGGAGCCGTCAGCATGCTCCAACTCTTGTCAGCCGGCTGATAACGATAAAAGCTTGACTTCCTAGCGACGTAGATCGTATCACCAGTCCCAACCACAGCCTCACCCCAAGCACCCGTAATTGTATCTCTAACCCAAACCCAAGAGTTGCTTGAACCTGAAACCGACCGAATTTCATTATCGCTTGATGAAAACTCTACGGTTTCAAGGTCTGCTTTTGCTGGCAGAAGGCTAGATGCCATACTCAACATGACAGTTAGAAACAGTATCAAAATCACGCCTGAAACTGTTTTCTTCTCCAATTTCTTCTCCACTCTCAATTAGTGTATCAGTCACTATTTACGATTTTGAAAAAATCTTCGACGAAGTCATTCTTTAGGAAGGCATGTTTACTATGGCTTTCGCATAATCTTTCGATCTTAGTCAAAGATTGCACTGGTCTGTGTTTAGAATGTGAGCTCCTATTATGTAGTAACAGTTTGGGTAGCCTTCGCAACTCTTCTTAAACATTCGAGGGCACATTCATAGGTTGGGAAGCCTCCGAGACCGCACTCTGGTGTGCTGAATGCAATTCTATTGGAGCCGAAATTTTCAATCAACCTAGCTAATCGTTTCTTCAATGAACCTGTGCTTTCCAAAAAAACTACTGGGTTCATCTGGTTCTTATTGATTTTTTTCCATATTTCGCCGATTTTCTCGTTTATTGTAGTTTCATTCATCTTCTGCCTGGAACTGGCGATCAAATAGTTTCGGATAAGTAGGTCGAAATCTGTGGTTGTTATACTTGCGTTTATGAATTTGTCGGTGGATTCTAAAAGCTGCTTGGTTCGCTTAGCTTCATAGATGGAGTCCTTCATGTGCGACTCTACGATGTCTAAGGATTTAGTCTCCCAGAAAAGTTCATCTCGTGTGTTGTGAAGGTGAAGACATGTTTTAACATTTTTCAAACTGGCTTTTTCGAGAATAAGCTCCCAAGCTCTCTGTAGATTGTCTCTTGCCTCTGACCCTCTGTCCATTAAGGGGTCATCTATCAATCCGAAAACAGGTTCATCTAACGCAACCAAGTCAACTCTTCCATGTTTGTCACTGAAAACACTGCTCTCAACAATTCGTGCGAGCACGTCGCCAAGTCTGTTAAAGATTCCCTTGTCTTTGTAGAGAAACTGTGAAGCCAATGTGTAGGGACCAGTAACGCAAATCCTTACCTTAAAAGAGTTATCAAGTTTTTCACAGAATTCCCGAGCGTGTTTTCTAATAACTTCCACCTCGGGCAGAATGCTTTTTTCGTTCTGTAGAGAAAGAGGTCCTGTTTCCATATAGCCTCCTTTAGTCTTGTCCACTCCATCGATTATTGCTAGAAACATGGTGCTCATGTCTCGAAACTGCGGATAATTGGGAACTGAGATGCCAGCTTGCATTTTGTCCAGAAAGCCTTCAACAATTTTCTCTTCAAAATACTGAACTCTTAAATTTCCAGTAAAAGAGCCAAAATGGTTTGCGCCTTCCAAGAACTTGCTAACGTCACCGGTAAAGGGTAAACTGCCAACATCGCAAGATTCGACCATTAGAATCTTTCGCCACCATTACATCTGGTTTCAGTTCGAAAATTTAAAAGATTCCTCGTCTAGGTGCGTTCGAAGAAGGTTGGCAGGAGAAAACTCTGTGAAATACCGGATAAGCGTGTGCTTGCTCTCACTGTAAAATGCCTAGAGACTGTAAGCGTTCTTTTACATAGTCCTTATAAATCCAATCTTCTCGCTCTTCGTATCCAACACGTTCTCTTGCTCGACATTTCTCTTTCAGGTCGTGTTCAGGAAGTAGACATGTTCCGTCTACAGCCATGTAAGGACATTCCGTATCTATGCACCTTTTACCCAATTGCCACACAAGCCTTTCATATGTCACATAAATATAATCATAACTAGACATACTTAAAGGTATTCCCAATTCTATTAGACAAATGACGATTCAAAATGCCACATAGATAAAAATATGTGCAAGAAGTGAGACTAGACCTCCCTGCTCAACAGCTTTACCATCTGCGATTTCTCATCTTCTGTGCGCGCGTGTTTGAAAGAACTTTGTCTAGTGTCGGCTGTGCCCGGACATCTTTAGGTTCAGAGATAGGGGGAGAGGTTGCCTGTAATTTTCGGAGAAGCCGCGCGCGCGCAATTTTCCTTCACCAATGGATGCGTGACGGTCAACTTTAGATCCTAACCCAGTTTTCGAATCGTTCAGATGGATTGCTTGAAGTTTATTTAAACCTATTAGGGTGTCAAACTTCTTCAAGATCTTTTTATATCCGTCATAGCCTCGAAGATCGTAACCAGCTGCAAAGACGTGGCATGTATCAAAGCAGACACCCAGAAAGTGATTTCTTTCAGATCCCTTCAAGATGTATGCGATTTCTTCAAAACGAGACCCTATGGCGGTTCCTTGGTCAGCTGTTGTTTCCAAAAGAATCTTAACAGTTGATTCTTCAACACCACCTAGAACATCGTTTAAGGCTTCAATTATTCTTTTTATCCCCATCCTTCTGTCAAGACTCCGATAGTATCCTGGATGCAACACCACAAACTGAAGCCCTAACTTATCAGCTAATGCGAGTTCAGTTGACAATCTTTCCTTCGATTTCCGCCAGACATCATTAACCGGCGAGGCCAGATTCACCAAGAGTGGAACATGTCCGATTACTCGCTTTACTTGGCTTTCTCGCCATGTTGACTGAAAAGCACTAATTTCGCTAAGCGGCAAATCTGGTACATTCCATCTTCGCGACAGAGTAATGTAGGTTTGTGCACATTCACAACCCCACTCCTCAGCATATCGGAATAATGCTGCCAGCCCATTGCCAACTTTTGATGGACGAGTTGGAACATTTGATCCAAGCAATGTATTATTCCAACTGTCATTTTGCATGACTAAACATTTTCCTCATTTTTCTCTCGACGAGCCTCTCCTATAGGACTTGTCTTAAAGTGCTCCCAACCTTTAGGTTCGATAAGTGTTCTTTTTCCTTTCTCTTCAAGAAGAAGAGTTCTTTCTTCAGTGACTAAACCAATAGGAGTTAGTGGCGTTGCTTTTGTCGCTTCTTCCCACTTATTTGCTTTAACAGTGACAACGAGTTCGTATTCTTCACCGCCGTAGAGGCACAAGTCAACAGGGTTTAAGTCATGTTTTTCTGCAAACCTTTTTGCTTCTTCTGCGACTGGAAGATTGTCTATTACCAAGCCGACTTTGCTGGCCTTGGAGATTTCGTTTAGACTCCATGCGAGTCCATCGCTTGAATCAATAGACGCTGTTGCGGCGCCTGTTTGAGCAAGGGCTAGGCCTTCTTTTAGCCGAGCGTGAGGCAACAAAACTGCTTCAATAAGCGTTTTTTTCAACTTCGAAGAGGCTGGCAGATGCTGAAGCAGAATCTTTAAGCCAGCAGCGGTTTTGCCGAAAACTCCCGTTACTGCTACGATGTCGTCTGGTTTAGCGCCCCTACGAAGTATGAGCCGCTTTCTCTCGCTGAGACCAAAAACAGCGCAACTGATGACTAGGTCAGATGCCTCGTTAGTGTCTCCGCCTACAATGTAAGTGCCATATTCACGTGCCCCAGCGTTCAATCCTTTTCCAATCTCTTCGATGTCTTCCCATGTGAAATCTCGCGGAACCCCAATTGAAACAAGAAGAGCAAGAGGCTTAACGCCTTTCGCAGCGAAATCGCTTATGTTCATAACAACAGCTTTGCGAGCAGCTTGCCATAGACTCATACCTGGCGGCACATCGGTTTTGCCAACAAGCATGTCAGTCTTTAAGACAGCAAGTTTTCCATGTCCAAGGTCAACGGCTGAAACGTCGTCACCAA
>CAYFZT010000051.1:0-10371 GCA_964347555.1 uncultured Candidatus Bathyarchaeia archaeon
TGGTGAATCTGCAGGCTACGTAGAGAGAACCAGCTACTATCGCTGCGATATTGCGTCCGCGAATTAGATCTTTGCTTAAGGCTTTTCGGTAGATTACTGCTGCCATTTCTTGCACTGAGGGTGGAATGTTAAGTTTTTCAGATATGAGCTGAAGTTCGTTCATGGCTTGGCAAAGGTTTCGGCTTTGAGAGGCGTGAACTCTTGATCGAATCTGCCAGTTTCTGAGGCGCCACATCTGGCGTCTGACTTTTGGTGAAAGAGGTCGACCGAAAGCGTCTCTGTCAACGTAGATGATTGTTGACAAACCTTTGTCATAGTGGGAATATCTAATTGGGCTTCCTGCTCTTGCTCTGGCCTGTTCTTCTCGGTGGGTGAATGCCTTCCATTCTGCTCCTGGGTTTATGATGTTTTCTTGAATGACGAAGCCGCAGTCACCGCAGACAAGTTCTCCCACTATTATATCTCTGATGATGTTTGTGCTTCCGCATTCCGAGCACACTACTTTGGTAACTATCTGCTCTGACATTTTTTCATCCAGTTTGGGTTTTGTTGCATCTATAATATATAGTGGTACTAGAATAAAAACATGACGTACGTCATATTCAAGGGAATCTTTTTACGCAATTCTTATTTCTGAAGAAGGTTCATATATGCGCCTCTTAACGGTGGTGCTACACGGATGGAAAAGAATCAAATTTCCCTGCCCGTAGAAGACTTGCCAAAAAAATGGTACAATATTCTGCCAGACCTGCCAGAGCCTCTTCCTCCTCCAAAGGAGCCAGAAGAGGGACCTTCACGACTTGAATTCCTTGGAAGAACCATGATAAAAGAGTGTTTAAACCAGGAATCTACAAACCAGCGTTGGATTCCCATTCCGGAGGAGGTAAGAGAGCTTTTCATACAGGCGGGTCGACCCAGACCTCTTTATCGTGCGCGAAGACTTGAAAGGTATCTTAAGCTTAAGAAAACGAGGCTCTACTACAAAAGGGAAGATTTGTCGCCGACGGGTTCGCATAAAACCAACACGGCTCTTGCGCAGGCTTACTTTGCAGCTAAAGAAGGAAAAGAGATGCTGGTCACTGAAACTGGTGCAGGACAATGGGGCACAGCCCTGGCTTACGCAGCTCGGCTTGCAGGCTTAGAATGCGTCGTTTTCTGGGTGCGTTCAGTTTATGACTGGAAGGTTGATCGGCGAACAATGATGCAGTTGTTGGGGGCTAAAGTCTATGCCTCACCAAGCAAAGAGACTAAAATGGGAAGAGAAATTCTCTCTAGAGATGCTAACCATCCTGGCTCGCTTGGCATCGCTGTCTCCGAAGGCTTGGAATATACAGAAAAACACAAGGGCAGCGCCTACTGCCTCGGCTCTGTTTTGAACCACGTCTTAATGCATCAAACCATCATCGGACTTGAGACAATTAAGCAGTTTCAATTGGTCGATGACCAGCCAGACTTAATTGTCGGCTGCTTAGGAGGCGGCTCCAACTTCGGCGGCATAAGCCTTCCATTCATTGGAGAAGTCTTAAAGAAGAAGCGTAAATGTGGATTTCTTGCGGTCCAGACGATGGCTTCGCCCAGCCTTCTTAAAGGTACGTATAAATACGATTTTGGAGACGTAGGGGAACACACTCCCCTTATGAAGATGTACACTCTCGGTCACAAAACTGAGATGGCTCCAATCAAGGCAGACGGCCTCAGGTACCATGCTGCCGCGCCTATAATCAGCTTCCTCAGGCATCATGGAATAGTTAAAGCTGTTGCTTATCCAACTGATGAAAAAGCCATATTTGAAGCTGCAAAGATCTTTCTACAACGTGAGGGATGGTTGATAGCGCCAGAATCTAGCTATGCGGTTAGAGCGGGTATTGATGAAGCATTGAAAAACGAGAAGTTGGGACAAGAGAAAGTTATCTGTATGAACATTAGTGGACATGGATTTCTAGACATACCAGCCTATAAAGAGAAAATCTCGATCTCGTCTTGAGTCTAAGTGATGGAATAATTTTTTGGTGAAGCTAGTCTTTTAAGGTCTTCTTCCCCCTCAGCGTAGCCAGAAGCAATCAACACATCACCAGCATTAACTTTCAGGCTTGGAGTGGGACGTATCCATTTATCGCCTCTTTTTACCACCAAAACCCACATGCCAGTTTCCTCATGGATCTGTGCCTCTCGCAAGGTCTTGTTTACTAATTGCGACTCCTTGGAAATTTGAACATGTACTACTGTTTCTTCAGCTTCTTCAATGGCTAGAGCAAGAACTGGGTGAGGCTTAATTCCTCTCAGAACAACCTCGGCAATCTGTGCCGCTGCGTCTGCTATGTTTTCGGTTACAACGCCTAGTCTGATCAACCCGAGGAAGTTTTTCGATTCTTTTAGCGAGATACATCTTGACAACACTAGGAGTTCAAAATCCGTGTGGAGTTTGTCTACATGTTCCTCTAATGCTTGAACTTCTTCAGCTAGTTCTTTGCTGTTGAGGAGGATGGAAGAGTAGGCGAGATCCAACATGATCTCAGAAGTGTCTTTCAACTCCACTAACATGTCAACAATCTTCTTAAAGGACTCTTGACGCGCCATGAGCTTCAGTCCTCAAGCTTCTCGATTTTTCCTTTGGCGACACCTTCGATTTCTTCTATGCCTTGAGGAGCGCCTCGGACAATTAGAACATCTCCTTTCCGTATGGTTCTGTTCTCTTCAGGGTTAATTATCCATTCTCTGTTTCGTCTAATGGCGATTACATCGACACCCATTTTTGCTGCTAGCTCTAGTTTTTCAAGTTGTTTTCCCGCCAAGATGGATGATGGTGTTACCTCTACACGTGTCAATTGTTCTTCAACCTTTTCAAAGGCTTCGCGTATGATGGGGTGGATTCCGATTTCCTGCAGAACTATTGTAGCTATGTCTGCGGCAGCATCAGATATTTTGTCGGTGGCTCCAGCTACCTTAGTAACTCCAACAAGAGACTCGGCATCTTCGGCATCTCTAGCGGCCACCATAACATTCATGTTTAAAAGATAGGTAAGCGTGTCTATGCGCCTCTCCATCTCCATGACCTCTTCAGCAAGCGCTGTACTGTGAAAAAGCGCAGCCGAATAGGCTAGATCAATCATCAGTTCAGAGAGATCCTTCATCTCGATGAGAAGATTTCTCACACCAATCGGCTTGTACTTGACCTTTTCTAGTCGAACCATATAGTGAGAACTCCCAAGGAAAGGACTCCTTGTCTGCTCCAAATAGCATAAATATTTCGCACAAATATGTCTTATCCCACTTAGCTTTCTGGTTGCTAATAGAGTATGGAAACAATTTTATAAATGAACATTAAAAAGAAACAGTCAACTCTAGGTGGAAAGGATGCAGGATCCGCCACAAGGCGATCAAAATGACTCAACTTCGGAAAATTGTCAAAGAAAGCTTCTTTTCAGAAGTGCTATCTATAAGTGGCGGAACCTTAGCTGGCTTTTTCTTAGCCAATAGTGCAATGCGGAGTCTTTTGGAAAACTTTCCCGGTTTACTAGTGATGATTCCTGGGTTTTTAGGGCTTAGAGGAAACATTCTAGGCGCTATAAGTGCACGTGTTGGAACTGGATTGCACACTGGTTTGATCGAACCAAAATTCACCTTAAGGGGAAACGTTGCAACAAATTTTGCAGCATCGCTGCTTCTAAGCATCTTTGTCAACACATTGATTGGCGCATTAGCCTATTTCGTCAGCTCACTTTTAGGTGTTGAAGCCGTTCTTTGGAAACTTATGGTAGTAGGCGCGTTAAGTGGAGCGCTTGCTTCAATAATGGTTGGACCCTTCACAATAATGCTTACAATTCAAGTTTTTCGACAAGGCATAGATCCTGACAGCGTCATGGGACCTCTAGTGACAAGCATCGGCGACATCACAGCAGTAATCTGCCTGTTTCTCGCAGCTCAACTGGTGGTATAAAATGCAAAAACAACTGTTTAAACGAATAATAAAGGAAAGCATTCCAGCACTTGTGGTAGCGGCTTCAATAGACATCATGGCTGGCGCCTCAATGCAGATCAGAGGGATCGAAGCGTGGGTGGCAATCCCCGTCTTTTTAATGCTGGTACCATCTTTAAGCGACCTCGGAAACGATGTAGCCTGCATAGTTTCTTCTCGAATCACAACCCTCTTGGCCTTGGGTGTCATCAAGCCAAAGCTAGAACGAAGCGAAGCCCTGGAAAAAAACATTGTTGCAATTCTAATTGTGGCCATGCTTTCCGCGATTTACTTGGGGCTAATAAACTATGTTATAGCTAATTATACCTTAGCCAACAAAGGTGGTTTAGAACTGATTTCAATAACATCATTCTTCGCAATCTGTGTACTAGCCGTCACTATGCTTACGCTCTTTGTATCTTCGGTTGCAATAGGCGTGGCATTTATTTCTTGGCGTAGAGGACTTGACCCAGACAACGTGACAATACCTATAAGCACAAGCATTTCAGACGTATTCGGTGTTCTCTCCCTTCTTGTAGCAATTCAAATTGTTGGATTCGGCTAATACATAAAGAATCAAAGAGAAAAAGACTTCATTTTCCCTTTTCTACTTCTCTTATTACATCCTCAACTATGTCAAGACCAGCATCTGTCAGCTCAGATGTAATGTTCAGTGGAGGCGCCACACGAAGAGAAGAAGCCCCACTTGTGATTATGGCAATTCCCCGCTTCCAACATCTCAGCATGATTTCTTTCGCCTCTTCTCTGCCATGCTTTTTAGTTCGCTTGTCAGTCACTATCTCAGCGCCAATCATCAAACCTTTCCCTCGAACGTCACCCAAAATCTCGCTTTCTTCCTTTAGCTCTTCAAGCCGTTTGAGAACACGATTACCTTGTTTGGTTGCATTTTCGAGAAGCCTTTCCTCTTTGATCGCACCAATAACTGCTAGTGCAGCAGCACAGGAAACAGGATTTCCCCCAAATGTTGAGGCGTGAGCGCCGCCTTCCCAATCCATGATTTTAGCTTTGGCCACTGTAGCGCCGAGAGGCATTCCAGAAGCTATGGCTTTAGCGATACAGATTATGTCTGGTTCAACCTTCCAGTGTTCAATTGCAAACCATCGCCCCGTGCGACCCATTCCCGCCTGCACTTCGTCGTCTATGAGCAGCAAGCCATACTTGTCTGCCAGCTTCTTGAGGCGCTGGAAATATTCGGGTGGAGGCACGACATAACCGCCTTCACCCTGTATAGGTTCAAACATTATGCTTGCAACCTCTTCAGGCGGCACATGTTTCTGCAACACTAATTCATCAATGAAGTTGACACACCAGTAGTCGCAGCCTGGCAGCGACAACTTGAAAGGACAACGATAGCAGTAGGGATAAGGAACATGAACTACTCCAGGTAGCAAGGGAAAGAAGTGTCTTCTTTGCACTGGCTTGCTTGCTGTGAAGGAAAGCGCTCCTAAAGTTCGCCCATGAAAAGCTCCGATGTAAGCGATGAACCTGTGTTTCCGTGTGTGCCATTTGGAAAGCTTAACCGCAGCTTCAACAGCTTCTGCTCCGCTGTTTCCGAAGAAAACTTTCTTTTCAAAACGTCCAGGAGTAATTTCACCCAGTCTTTGAGCTAGGTCAACTACTTCTTGGTAGTAGAAATCAGTGTTAGAATAATGAAGAAACCTCTCACATTGTTGTTTTATGGCTTCAACAACTCGTGGATGGCTGTGTCCAACGTTTAGGCACAGAAGACCGGAGTTAAAATCTATGTATTCGTTTCCGTCAACATCCTTTACTATGCAGCCTTTAGCTGACTCGATGGCAAGTGGATAGAATCGAACGTAAGAAGGGGAGATAAGGGTTTCATCTTTTTTAGCTAGTTCTCTTGCTTTGGGACCAGGTGGACGCACTACAATTCGTGGATAATCGCCCATAGTCTCGTCTCCGTAAGGAGTTAACCTTTCGGAGCATCTACTTTTAAGGATATCTCTCAAAGTCAATTAAGGGTAAGAAGCATAATAATGAAGCCTTTCAGCTGCAGCCCTGATTTCTGCGTGTCTGTTCGCAGTAAAACTTACCTGGATTCAGCTTTGGCTACGGTGATTTCGATGGTGGAAACGTTTGATTTGCGTCCTTCCTCTCTTTCCATCTCTTGAGTGCCTATCTTTATTTGCTTGAGTTCTAAGCCTTTCATGAAGGCTCGGCGAAGAAGCTCAACAGTGTCCACTGCTCTGCTTATAGATCGCCCTCTGGCTTTAACGCAAACTTCTTTTGTTCCCGAGTTGAAGAAAGTGAGGCAGGCAACAACGTAGTTCATCACTGGTTTCCTTCCGATGAGCACTGTGTTTTCGCCTGCTTTACTGGGTGGCCTTTCAGGTGCCTTAGTTGCTTTTGGGGGTGTCTTTGCCTTTTTAGGTGCTTCAACCTTTTCCGGTTTTTCGGTCTTTGCTCGTTCCTTTTTTTCCTTTTTTTGAGACAGCTTTTCTTCCTCCTCAAAGTTGCATTGAAGTTAGTATAACTACGTAAATTGTAGCTTCTTATAGTTTTCCCATAAATATTATATTACCTTAGAATACATATCGGCAATTTTGTTTTTAAATCTCAGATTGACGTCACATGTGGCTTTCTCTCGACATCCCAGAGCTTTCACGGTATAAACATTAACACTAATATGGAAGAACTCACACTTTTGTGTCTCTAACAAGAAAGAAACGTGTTTACTTAATCACCAAAATATTGGAGAAAACAAGGATGGGAAAGATCATAGTAAACGAGAAGTTTTGCAAAGGATGCGCACTTTGTGTTGAAAATTGTCCACAACATTTTATTCGAATCTCTAAGCGTATCACTCCAGAAGGCTATCACCCAGCCGAATTCATTGATCCAAAAGAAAAATGCACTGGATGCACTTTATGTGCTCTAGTCTGTCCAGATGCCGCAATAGAAGTTTACAAACAGAAAAAGAAGGAGGCTGCCTAATGGAAAAGAGATTCATGACAGGAAATGAGGCGATAGCTGAGGCTGCAGTACAAGCAGGATGCAGATACTTTTTTGGATATCCAATAACGCCACAGAGCGAACTTCCTGAATACTTGGCAAGGCGTCTGCCAGAAATTGAAGGAGTTTTTCTACAGGCAGAAAGCGAGATCGCTGCAATCTACATGGTTTTTGGGGCAGCAGGAGTCGGAGCCAGAGTTATGACCTCATCTTCAAGCCCAGGCATCAGCCTCAAACAAGAGGGCATATCATACATAACTGGGGCAGAGCTTCCATGTGTCATAGTTAACATCATGCGTGGCGGACCAGGCCTTGGCGGCATTCAGCCTTCCCAATCTGACTATTTCCAGGCTACAAAAGGGGGAGGGCACGGAGATTACCACTTAATCGTCATTGCACCGTCAACTGTCCAAGAAGCAGTTGAGTTAACGATGGAAGCTTTTGATTTGGCAGATAAATATAGAAACCCAGTGATGATCTTAGGAGACGGATATTTAGGTCAAATGATGGAGCCCGTAGAATTCAAAAAAGGAAAGATGCAGCAACACAATCCTCGCAAAGAAGACTGGACTCTCACAGGTGCAAAGGGAAGGCCCCGACGCATAATCAAAACTCTTTATCTCCAGCCTGAGATTTTAGAAAAACGCAATTTAGCTCTCCATCGCAAATACGAAGAGATCAAAAGAAACGAAATCCGCGTTGAAACATACCTAACCGAAGACGCAGAAATAGTTATTGCTGCCTTTGGAACCGTTGCACGAATAGCTAAGTCAGCTATTAAGATTCTACGTGAAAAAGGCATAAAGACTGGCTTAGTACGTCCAATTACGCTCTTTCCGTTTCCCTACCCAACTTTCGCTCAAATAAGCAACAGAATCAAGAAGATACTTGTGGTGGAAATGAACATGGGACAAATGGTGGAAGACGTTAAACTTGGAGTCTGTGGAAAAGCTGAAGTCTATTTCTATGGACGGACTGGAGGAATGGTTCCAAGCTACGACGAAATTGTTTCAGAGGTTGAAAAATTAGTAAGGGAGGCTTGAAAAAGATGGAGAAAGTTTTTGGTAGACCAGAATCCTTACTTGAGGTACGAACTCACTACTGCCCAGGATGTGGACATGGCATAATTCATCGGTTGCTTGCAGAGGTCATCGATGAACTTACCATAAAAGAAAAAACAGTTGGAGTTGCGCCAGTAGGTTGTTCAGTTCTACTTTACAACTACCTTGACTGCGACATGTACGAAGCCGCTCACGGCAGAGCACCTGCAATTGCTACAGGCTGCAAACGTGTACAACCAGAAGTAGTCGTTTTCACATACCAAGGAGACGGAGACCTAGCTGCAATTGGCACAGCTGAAGTAGTTCACGCAGCCGCTAGAGGAGAGCAAATTACGACGATTTTCGTGAACAACGCAGTTTACGGAATGACAGGAGGTCAGATGGCTCCTACAACTCTCGTTGGCCAGAAAACGACTACATCTCCATTTGGGCGAATCGCTGAGCAGGCAGGCTACCCTATCAAAATGTCAGAACTACTGGCTACAATAACCGGCGCAGCCTACATCGCAAGAGTAAGCGTGCACAATCCAAAAAACATCATGCAAGCCAAGAGAGCCATAAAGAGGGCGTTTGAAACTCAAATGAAGGGACTTGGCTACTCTCTTGTCGAGGTCTTGTCGCAGTGTCCCACAATATGGAGGCTTTCTCCAAAAAGATCCTTAGAATGGGTTGAGGAGAATATGATACCCTATTACCCACTAGGTGAATTCAAAGTTCCAAAGGAGGAAAAAACTTGAAACCAATAGTCAAAAAGCCCTTCTACACCGACGTTCTTATGGCTGGATTCGGCGGACAGGGACTAATGTTTATCGGAAAACTGCTGGCTTTCACCGCGATGAAAGAGGGGAAAAACGTAACATGGATTCCTTCGTACGGTCCAGAAATGCGGGGAGGAAAAGCCAACTGCACTGTTGTAATTTCTGACGAGGAAATAGCGTCACCAGTCATAACTTCGCCTCATGCACTGATCATAATGAATAACCCTTCATTGGAAGCTTTTGAACCCCGCCTTAAGAGTGGAGGCGTGCTAATCTGGAACTCTTCTTTAGTTACCAAAAAAATAAAGAGAAAAGACATCACTTCGATTGCAGTGCGTGCAAACGAGCTTGCCACTGAAATGGGTGACGAAAGGGCTGCAAACATGGTAATGCTGGGTGCCTACATCGCATATACGGGTGCTTTAAACAGAAACGCTGTCAGTGAAGCATTAAAAGAGTTTTTAGGAGCAAAAAAGAGCCGATTCTTCTCTGTCAACGTTAAAGCTTTTGAGAAAGGAATTGAATGCGGCTCTAACATTCAGTAAACATCTCTAACAGGAGAAACCAAAAAATGAAGAAACTCAAAGAGATTAGATGGCACGGACGCGGCGGACAAGGCGCTTGGACTGCAAGTGAAATTTTAGCAAAAGCAGCTATAATGGAAGGAAAATACATTCAATCCTTCCCAGAGTTCGGTCCAGAACGCATGGGAGCACCAGTGAACTCATACACACGAATAAGCGAAGAGCCAATAAACCTACACTGTTCAGTTTACAATCCCGACATCGTGGTCGTCTTAGACCCAACTCTTCTGAAGACAGTGTCAGTAACCGAAGGGCTAAAGGAAAACGGAGTTATCATAATCAACACAAGTGCAACTCCAGCAGAAATTCGGAAAAAACTGAATCTAAAAACTGGAAAGGTCTGGACCGTTCCAGCAACTCGAATAGCAATAGGAATTCTTGGTAGACCAATAACAAACACTGCAATGATCGGAACGGTTGCAAAAGCATCACAGATTGTAAGCTTAGAAAGTATGGAAAAAGCTGCAAAGGAAAGATTCCCGCCAAATGTGGCTGAGAAAAACATCGCAATAATAAAAAAATCTTACGAGGAGGCTAGTTCAGGATGAGCATGAAAGAAAAGAAAAGTTGGAAAGAGATTCCGATGGCTGGAGTGTGCTGGGTTCCAAGCACAGCCTACCTAACTGGAGACTGGAAAACCTACAGTCCCGTATGGGATTCTGAAAAATGCACCCGCTGCATGCTGTGTCACCTCTTCTGCCCAGACGGTGCTATAGCATGGAAAGTTGAAACAAATGAGATGGTATTCAACTACGACTACTGTAAGGGCTGCGGAATATGTGCCAACGAATGTCCAGTCGATGCAATATCAATGAAACTGGAAGAAGAGGGATAAGCATGGTTATGATTCAAGAGAAAAAACAAATGATGAAAGCTCTAAATGGAGACGAAGCAGTCGCATACGCAGCAAAGCAGTGTGATGTAGATGTAGTCGCGGCGTACCCTATAACTCCACAAACAATAATCGTCGAAAAGTTCAGCGAATACGTTCACGACGGCGAAGTAGATACGGAATTCAT
>CAYFZT010000052.1:0-10370 GCA_964347555.1 uncultured Candidatus Bathyarchaeia archaeon
GCCTCCACATGTCACGTTCTGAATGAACACTTACAAACGTTTGGTTTTCCGGTCAAGTGGACGTTCGCCATCTGGCTGGTTCGTACAAGCTTGTGCCTCGGGCACCCAGCGTGGCTGCCCAATGGCACTCAGGATCTTGTTGAGCATCCTCTCTGGAGTAATGATTACACAAGTAAGTAATGTTATGGCAACTGATGGTGTCGGAAACCCTTTCACTATGATTTGGGAAGCGATTACTGGACTTGAATCCAGAGTAGAGACTTTGGAAGATAGAGTGGAAGCATTGGAAGACCAGCAATCCCTACCACAAGGGTTCATAAGTGCACCAGCATATGATAGTGGATGGGTAAGCATTGCCCCCGCTCAATATTTAACCCTCTCACATAATCTGAACACAGTGGAGGTCTTTGTTTATCTCCTAGGAAGGAACGAGTCAGGTGGCATTCACCAGATAACTCATGAAATGTATGGAGTACAGATTTGGAGTCTAGACGATAGCGACATCACCCTATGGAGACATGGTCTTGATTACATATACTGGCATCAAGTTCGTGTCATGATTTGGAAAATCTCAGAACCACCAACATAGGAAACATTTCAAACAAAAAAAGGGGAGTTTTGGGATATATCTCCACACTATACAACTTGTAGTCACAACACGTGAGTTTTACTTTTAAGTCTCCACTGGCTCAATTTATCATGCCGGTGAGTTAACAGTGAACAGAAAGATGTCCGTTCCTTCAAGAAGTAAAACAACATTAGATTCTGTTGAAGAACTAAGAGTAGGCAGACGCGCAGTCATTGAAGGCACTGGGACACCACCCAAAGTCAAAGTCTCTGGCACAGTCTACTGTGAAGGAGACAACATCTTTGAATGCAACCTTTCAGCAGAAAACTTGGAAGCAGAAGACAGCGTAACAATCCGTGGAGACTTGGAAATAGAAAACAATGTCAAAGTGGAAGACGGCAGCCTAGAAGTCTACGGCAAAATGACCGCGAAACGTGTTGGTGTAGCTTCAGTTCTATCCGTGACCAAGGATTTGACAGTTGATCAAGTTGACGTTTGTGGAAGCCTAAAAATAGACGGAAAAGTAAAAGCAGAAGAAATAGACGTATGCGGAAGCTTCAAAGCCAAAGGAGAAGTTGAGGCGGAAAAGATCGACGTAGGAGGAAGCGTTTCAATCGAATCCAAAACTGACGTTGCAAAACTAGATGTAGGCGGCGCAGCAAAAGTCGGCGGTGGAAAAATCCGCGAAGTAGACGTAGGCGGCAGCTTCGAAGCGAGGGATTCATTAGAATTTGAACACATAAGCGTAGGCGGCGTCGTTCGACTAGCAGGCAAAAGCAAAGGAGGAAATGTATCAGTCGGCGGCTCATTTAAGGTCGAAGGAGACCTAGAATTCAACAACATCGATGTAGGAGGCAAAGTAGAGATAACAGGTTCAGGCGAAGGCTACGAATTAGAAGTAGGAGGCAAAGCAGAAGTAGGACAATCATTAAAGCTTTCAGGAAACCTCGAAGTAGGAGGCAAGGTAGAAGTAGACGAAGAAGTCTCAGCGAAAAACATCGAAATAGGCGGAGTTTTACGCTCAAAGAAAGCCACAGCCCAAGACCGTGTAGAGGTTGGCGGCGCAATAATCACTGCAGAAGGCGTGATAGCACGTTCTGTTGAGATTGGAAAAAGAGGTAAAGTCCGTGGACCCATAAAAGCAGATCTGGTCATCATCGGCAGAGATGCCCACGCGGAAAATATCTATGGAAAGAAAGTTATGCTCAGAAAGGGGGCACATGCAGAAAACGTCTACGGCGAAAACATTTTCATCGAATCCCATTGCTACATAGGCGGCGAAGTACAATACACCAGCGAGTTAAGAATGAACGACAAAGTCTCCTTGGCAAAAACGCCTCAGAAAGTAGATAAACTTTCCTTCTAGAACCATTCAATTTTACATATTCTGAGTCTTTTTTCACACTTATAAGCAACATAGGCTTTTTATAATAAACCCGTGAAAAAATGACAGCGGGAAGATAGACATATCTAGTTTTAAGGAAAGTGAGTCCATGACAAAGGTAAACGCAATATTCAACGAAGCCAAAAAGGAAGGCAGGAAATACCTTCTGGAACCGGAGGCCAAAACAATCTGCATGGAATATGGAATTCCTGTCACAAAATTCAAAGTAGCAAAAAACGAAACCGAAGCTCTCCAGTTTGTCAAGGAAATCGGTTTTCCAATCGTTCTGAAAATTGTTTCCCCAGATGTTATCCACAAGTTCGATGTCGGAGGAGTCATTCTCAACCTCAACAGCGAAATGGAAGTGAAAAAAGCTTATCATGAAATCTTAAAGAACGTGAAGAAACACAAAGCTGAAGCAAAAATCTTAGGAGTCCTCGTGCAGGAGATGGCTCCTCAATCAACAGAGGTCATCATAGGAGCAACGAAAGACCCCCAATTTGGACCAGCCCTAATGTTTGGACTTGGCGGAATCTTCGTTGAAGTGCTGAAAGACGTTACTTTTAGAATTGCTCCCATCTCAGAGTCTGACGCTAGAGAAATGATAACCGAAGTGAAGGCTAGCCCAATCCTGAAAGGTTACAGGGGTCAACCCCCCGCAGACACAGAAGCAATAGGAAAAATCCTGCTAGCCACGTCCAGATTAGTAATGGAACATCAGGAAATCAAAGAACTTGACTTTAATCCAATAATGGTCTATGAGAAGGGAGCCAAAACAGTCGATGCAAGAATCATACTGGAATAGCACGGTGATGTCAAGCAAAAAACCGCAGGAACCCTTCTCCCAGCTTCAAATCCCCTTTCATAACGTTTCTATGTTAGGCTAAGTGGAAAACAATTTCAAGCAGAGAGAGGAACAGAAAATTGCCCGAGTCCAACGAGAAGAAAATCGAAGAATTAAGCCTTCAACTCGCATCCATAAAAAACGAACGCGACAAACTAAACAGTGAAGCAAAAAGTTTGGCTCAGAAGAGAAATGCAATTCACGAGCAAATCCGAAAACTAAGAGCAGAAGCTAACAACATCAGAGAAAGCAGAGATGCGCTAAATCAGAAGGTTAAAGAACTCAAAGATTTACGGGAAAAGGCGAAAGCCGAACGAAAAGAAAAACATAATCAAATCTTCAAGCTAAGGGAAAAAATGAAGACTCTATTCAAGAAGAAACCAGCTCAAAACCTGCAAGCGATACAAGGGGAAATTGAAAGCCTTGAATGGAAGATTCAAACTACATCCTTAGCTCTTAAGCAAGAAAAAGAACTAATAGAGAAGGTGAGGCGCCTCGAAATTCAACGAAACATCCTCAAACAACTGCAAGAACTAAAAAACACGTTGATTGAGCTGCAAACTGGAGAAAAAACCCTTGCAACGAAGGCAAAAGCCCATCATGAGAAACTTTCAGAAGCCGCAGAGCAGAGTCAAAAGCTCCACGAGCAAAGACTGAAAATTTTGAAGCACATCAAGAATCTCAAAACTGAAGCGGACAGTGCACATCAAAGATACGTGGAGCACAGCGAAAAAGCCGACGAGTCTCATCAAAGATATAGAGAGCTGCTGCAGAAAATCCATGATCTGAAGCAGAAGAAACGAAAAGTCGAAGAAGCAGAGCAAAAGAAGCGTCAGAAACAGCTCCTTAAAGAAGCCCGCAAAAAAGCCTTAGAAAAGAAGAAACGTGGAGAAAAGCTGACCCTAGAGGAATTCAAACTTTTAATAGAGCAAGGAAATGTTTAGAAAAGGACGACTCCTGTTTCATCCTTTTTTGTTGCATAAACCGCCAAGGTGAAAGCCCACAGCATATAATCATGTGTGCCAGAAGGATGACTAAAATTCACTCTGCTTTCCTTTGTAATTTCAAACTTTTCAACGTTAAGCTGCGCGAAAAATCGCTCGCTTAATCGAGTCTGCTCGTAGGGAATTGCAACTTGACGGTTAATCATCTTCTGTTTGAGAAAGGTCAGGATCTCCTCTTTTCTGGGCAATGTTAGTAAGATGCCTTGAATTCCACTGATTCCTCCGCGTTTCATCTCCTCGACAATGAATTCTCCGCGCGCGCGCGCAACATTGCTGTATCGGTCGCATAAAGCCTTAACATATCCTATGACGCTGGCGTATGATGTTTCAAGCGGAAACTCATGCAGATGGATAAGCTTCGAAAGGGCGCCTTCTCTTTGAACCGCGGCTACAACGCTGTAGTCTTGATGTTTTCCAAAGTCCACGCCAACCTAAAACTCGCCGTTGGGATACTCCTCAAAACGGTAAAATTCAAGCGTGTGGTCGATGCAGTTACTGATCAGATCGTAGGTTAGCAAGCTGTCGGTGTCTTCCACAAACTCGGCTTCAAGTTCCATCAGAAACTCTGTTGGCAACCACATGAAGGCGTATCGCAAAGTTGATCCCTATGTTTTGTTTTGTGCCTCAACTTCATTGAATCAACTGGCTGGAAGCCAAGTCAGAATATCTTGTTAAGCGGATGCTCAGTTGTTAGCAGTTTTATTCCATGCTGTCTCTTTGCATAGTAAGCTATGATGGCATCGTTCATGGCACACGTTGGAATAACACTTCTCGCCTGCTTCAATGGACCGTAAATGAGAAAGTCGGCTCCATTCAACTGTGCTATAGTATGCGCCGAAGCGTTGTAAGCAGCGAAGCCTTCTCTTAGGACTGCATTTTGCTGCCGCTTCCACTCATATGTGGCATTTGCAGGTGAGCATCCAGCTGGATACCCCAGCTCGTTTTTAACAAGTTTTATGGCTTCAACAGCGTAAGCTATACTTGGTACATCAAAGACAATCGTGTCCACAAGAATTTTCTCAATTCCAGCTTTTTGGGCGGTTTCAAGTAGTCCAACTTGCTTGCCTGATCCTTTGAGAGTAGTAACTCTTCCAAGGGACGTGTAGTCAACCTCATTCTCTGCAAGCAAGACTGCCGCCTTCACGCTGGAATCACGAATTGCCTTCAATTCACTTTCAGTAGTTCTCGGAGAGAGAGCGTTAAAAACAATTTTTTCCTGTAAGCCTAGTTCATGAGCAAAATCGAGGCTGGCAACTCGTGTCTCTGGAGTGGCGCCATCCACAAGAAAGGGAACATCGCTATGGTCTGATACAAACATGATATATTTTTTCATGGCTTGGGGATTATGCGCCATAACATCTATAAGATGAGGAACACCTGTCTTTTCAGCAATCTCCTCAGCCTTTTTGATCCATTTCACAACCGACTTCTCGGCAAAGTTTCCTTTCTCATGGTTGATGACTTCAGGCATTCCCTTATAGAATATGTTGCCAATTAGAAGCGTTGGCAGTTCACCTGGCTGGCCTCCAACTTTTATGTCACCAATCTCGAAGACTCTCTGATTAGCCTCAAACTTTTGCAAGTGTAACACCTTAAAGAATACTTCTTGGCATTTCTAGTAAAGCCTGAGACTTCTGATAATTTTATCGCTTTGATTCCCTTGAAAGAACATTTTGGGTTTTGTTTAATTTGAGAAAGTTGACCACTGAAGCACTGAATCCCACGTTTCCTACGAGGGCGGCCATGAGAACACTCATCACGATCATTTCCATCCAAGCCTTGATTGCTATAGAAACAAGAAGAGCAAGATTAAGCCACCCTAGAAAATAGGGAACAAGCACCATGAAGAAAAGGACTGTGAATAAGAATTCGGGAATGTATCCAATCAAAACCGCTGGGACTGTAAGCAAAGAAGAGTGAGTTCTTGTATCTATCTTAAAAAATTTGAAGAAAGCCCCAGCAGTGAACCCTGTTAACGCTTTTCCTACCGGCAAACCAATTAGTCCAAGCAAAGAAAGCCATCCTAAGGGACCGAAGTAGATGCCAGCAACAAAACCGCCTGCAAATCCCACTAAACATCCGACTAGTGGGCCGCCAAAAATCGCTGCGATAAATGTGGCTACATGGGAGAGGTCAAAACCAACTTGTCCAACTCGTGTGAGTCCGATTGGAATGAATGACAAGAGATTGCCTAAGGCAGCCATCATAATTGTGAACGTTATTAGTTTTGAGTTCATTACGTCAGCCTCTTACTGTTTTAACAGCCTTTGAAAGCTTAACCTATTTAAGAGTAACTACTTATTTTCAAGTAAACGACCTTGCCTGCAATGCTTTATTAAGCCTAGCTAACAACAGAAAATTAAATAGCGATTTTTATCAATACTCAAGATAGTGCAAAGATATGTCCGAAAGTTCGCAAATAGCACTTGTAGACTTGACTGAGTGGCTCCAAAAGGCGACTGCCCACCTCATTGAGCCATTAAAAGACAAAGGGAAAAACCTACTTAGCGACATTAAAGACCGGTTGGATGATGTTCGTGAAAACGGAGACAGAATCGTTCTTAACAGTGAAAAAGAGCTGCAGAAGGAAAGCCCCAAGACGTATCGTTGCGCAAAGGCTGCCAACAAAATGAGCAAAAACATTACGAATAAAGTAGATCAAGTTCTTGTTCCAAAAGACATTTCCTATGAAAACCTTCAATCGTTTTTAAGAGACCTAGAAAAAACTCTTTCAGAAATTAAACATGAAAGGATAATTTGGGATCGTCGAATTTCGCCATATTTTATTTTCGACCGCAGAAGACTTGACATCACAATAAAGAGAGCAGAAGATTCAATCCAAGAACTGCGCAACTTTCTTTCTCAAAAATATGTTGAAGTCAAGAATGTGGAAAACACCTTTGACATGGTTAACAAGCTTTCCCGACTACAAGAAGCAGTTGAGGACATCAAGAAGCGAATATCTGGAAGAGAAGCACGCATAAAGCTTCTCGAAGAGAAGATACAAGAGAAAGAGAATAAAATAGGTTTTATCCAAGACAAAACTGAGCTGGATCAACTTTCGCAACTTGAGCAGAGAATTAAGAATTTAGAAGTTAAAGTCAAGTATAATCTGCGTCATCTGCAGAAACCCTTCTATAAGATGCAAAGCCTTGCTCGACGGGCACAGATTGCTCTTCCACCAGACGAAGCTAGGAAACTTCAACAATATATGAAAAATCCTTTCAATGCTCTTTCCACCGAAGAGGAAGGACATCCCCTCCTAAAGAGAATCTTGCAAATACTAGATGAAGCAATTCGCCAAGGCAAGTTGAAGCTGAAGACTTCTCGGCTGAGAAAAGCTCAAGAACAAATAGACGGCATCCTCAAAAAAGACTCACTGAGGAATCTGCATCAACAATGCTTAGAAGTCGTCTCAAGAAAAAAACAGCTTTCAACTTCAGAGACGGTCACAGCTACACAGGAAGAACTGGATCAAATCGGGACAACGCTTCAAAAACTGCAAAGACGGAAAAAGTCTGTTGAGTCACGGAGAAAGGTTCTTGAAGAAAAATACCAAAGAATTTTAAAAAGGATTAAGACGCAAAAAACCGAGTTAGAGGATTCTATTTTTGAATTAACTGATAAGAGAATTAATGTGGTTTTTCGCAAAAGTCAAATAAGTTGAAAAAGCAAAACTCTATTCGATTTATATCTGGTGTTTACATGCAAGATTCAGCTAAAACTGTTATGGAACATGCGCTGAAGCTTGGCTCTGAATATGCTGACATTCGAATAGAACAGTCTAAAAGCGAAGGGTTTCTCTTAGAAAACGGAAACGTGGAAATAATCGCTTCTAGCTCAGAAGTGGGCGCGGGAATAAGGGTTCTAGCTAAAGGGGCGTGGGGTTTCTATGCTGCTACAAGCCTTGAAAGGAAGCAGCTGTTAGACGCTGTCGAGCGCGCCTATAAACTGGCTGTGGCTTCTTCTCAGCGTCTGAAAGAGCCTTGCAAGCTAGCCGAGATTAAGGTACCTCAAGCCAAAGACTCTGTTAAAGCGAAGGAAAGAATGGAAGACTTTCCCATAGAGGAACGCGTCAAACTTGCTAAAGACTGCGACTCAGTCATGAAGAAAGTAAGCGACAGAATACATCGAAGAGCGGTTTCAATAAGCGGAGACGTAGCGAGCAAACTTTTCTGCAGCACCGAAGGCGCTTTGATTCAGCACGACTTGATGAAATGTTATTTGGCTGTGAGAGCTGTGGCACACGAAGGAGAGATAACTGAAGATCAAGGCAAACTTGAAGGCGGCACCGGAGGATTTGAGGCAACTAAAAAAGTGGATCCTTTGGAGCTCTCCGAGAACCTTGCAAAAAAGGTCTGCGAGCTTGTTAAGGCTCCTACAGCGCCTACTGAAGAGATGACTGTCTTACTGGACCAAGACTATGTGTCCTTGTTAACTCATGAGATTATTGGACATCCAAGTGAGGCAGACCGTGTGTTAGGTCGGGAAGCTGCATGGGCTGGGGTTGCATGGTGGAAAGGAATGTTGGGACAAAAGATAGGGTCAGACTTGCTCAATGCCTCAGATGACTCCCGAATCAAAGGGGCTTTAGGATATTACATGTACGATGACGAAGGGGTTCCAGCTAAAGAGAAAGTTTTGATCAAGAATGGAATTCTCGTTAATCACATGCACAGCCGAGAAACTGCTACGGTTTTCGGGGTTGAGCCAAACGGAGGCATGCGAGCCATGGGCAGCCAATTTGCTCCTTTAATTCGCATGAGTAATACCTTCATTAAGCCTGGCGATTGGACCTTTGAAGAGATGATTGAAGACATTGACCGAGGTATCTACGCGGTTGGACAGAAAATTCCTTCAATTGACAACCGCCGATATAACTGGCAGATTAGCTGTAAATGGGCGTATCTTATAGAGAAGGGAGAATTAACCCAGCTCCTCAGAGACGCAACTATTACAGGTACCGCACCAACTTTCTTCAAGTCGATAGACGCTGTTGGAAAAGACTTCATAATGCGACCACTACCGAACTGCGGAAAAGGAGATCCCATTCAAACTCTTCATGTGGGAAATGGTGGACCTCACATTCGTGGAAGAGCACAGGTTATGGGAACTAGGGGGAAGTGAAATGGAGACTGAAAAGATCAAAACCAAGATTTTAGACCAAGCGAAACAGCTTGGCGCCGATGAAGCCGAAGCCTACATTCTCAACAAGAGACTTGTAACAGTACGTTTGGCAAGCAAACAGATTGTAGAAAGCAAGGGAATAAGCGACTACGGCGTTGGAATCCGCATCATAAAAGACAAAGCCATAGGGTTCACGATCACAAACGATTTTGCAGAAAGAAATCTTAAAAAAACTGTGAAAGATGCCTTTTCCATTGCAAGAGTTAGAGGCCCAGCAAAACATTGGAAAAATCTTCCTAAACCGCAAAAGATTAGAGCTGTCCCCAAAATTTTCGACAAGAAGATCGCGGAGCTTGAAACAGATGAGGCTGTTGACTTGGCAATTCGCATGTTAGATGCGGCAGAGAACTTTCATGAAAAGATTGTCGATGTTTCTGGCAGCTCAAATGCCTTCGTAGATGAGGTCTATATTGCAAACACTCAAGGTATTGATGTCACAGAGGCTTCTGCAACAATATTTGGCTCTATCACAACTGAGGCTGAAGATAGAGGTTCTCGTGTCAGTGGTGTAGGGTTTCAAGGTGCTTGCTCCTTGAGCGAATTCACTCCTGAAAAAGTCGGTGAGCACTCGGGAGAAATGGCGGTGAAGTCTTTGGGAGAAGCGAAAATCGAAAGCGGCACTTATAGTTTGATTCTTGATCCTTATGCTCTTGCAGAAGTTACGTCTTATGTGCTTGCGAGGAGTGTCAGATCTAAAACCTACCAAGACAAGGTTTCTTGTTTTCAGGGCAAGTTAGGTGCTAAGATTGCAGATGAGAGGTTCTCGATCTACGACGATCCAACCTTGCCAGGTTATATGGGTTCTGCGTCCTTTGACGATGAGGGAGTACCTACACGGCGTCTTCCGATAATTGAAAAGGGCATTCTTAAGAATCTGCAATACGACACCTTTTACGCAAGCAAAGACGATGTGCCTTCAACTGGAAACGCGAAGAGAACTGGCAATTTCCCTGGGCGAACCTATGCGAGTATTCCTTTTCCTGAACCCCATGATTTCGTAGTTGAAAAAGGAGATATGAGCAGAACTGAGTTAATTGAAGACACTAAGCAGGGAATACTTGTCGGCAGAATATGGTATACCTATCCGTTGCATCCAGAAAGGGGAGATTTTTCGACTACAACAAGAAGTGGAGCGTTTCTGGTGAAAAATGGTGAAATACAGAAGTCGATAATGCCGATGCGAATCTTTGACAATCTTCCGCGATGCCTGATGAATATAGGCGGTATTGCCAATAACGTGAAGCAGGTTACACCGTGGTTTGGATACTATCTCGTGGCACCCACGATACGATTTGACAATGTCAAAGCAGTGCCAGTGTAGTCTTTAATCTTAATCAAAGATGAAGAGCCCTTTAAGAAGACTCAACGGACTTCCGCTTCTTC
>CAYFZT010000053.1:0-10340 GCA_964347555.1 uncultured Candidatus Bathyarchaeia archaeon
AAGAAGGAGGTTCTTGCTCTCGTTGGCTCGCCAGAAGCCAAAGCTGGATTTGGCATAGGCGCAGGCGGCGATGTGATAAAGAAGATCGACCTTGCGGCTGAAAATGCTTTAATTCAAACTCTCCAAGACTATCGAGCTTCGTGTACTCTAATAAGCGAAGAAGCGGGAACCAAAGAGATAGGCTTGAATCCCTCAAGCTTCTATCTAGTCACTGACCCCTTGGACGGAACAACCAACGCCGTCAGGGGCGCTCCTTTCATGGCTATCTCTTTGGCGGTGTCGCAAAGACCTTTTTTGAAAGATGTGGAAACCGCTCTTGTCTGCGATCCAATTTATGATGTCACCTACACGGCTAAACGAGGTGGAGGAGCCTTTCGAAACCGCGAAAAGATTCAGCCATCATTGATGACTTCACTGGAAGAGGAGACAGTTATAGGCGTAGACTTCAACACGCTCAAAATACGCGAACTTATGCCGCGGCTTATTTCCTTACTTGAGAAAACCAAACATTTACGCCATTTTGGAGCTGACGCGTTGGAACTCTGTTACGTAGCAGATGGCACAACAGATGCTTTCATCGACATAAGAGGTAAACTGCGAGTAACCGATATAGCCGCAGCCTACTTAATCCTGCGAGAAGCTGGAGGCATCATAGTGACTCCTGAAGGAAAAGAATTAGACTCGGCGTTAGATGCAACCCAACGAGTAGCCTTTATTGCAGCCGCAAACAAAAAGTTCTGTAACGCGATTCAAATTTTGCTCAAATAGAGCGGAGCATCCTTGATTGTTAACCCTTCTGCAACCCTATCCAGCGTTACTCCTGAAAACTAAAGATCAGCGAGTGCTCGTTGCTGCAGACCTCCACATCGGCTGGGAAGTCGCCTTAGCCCAAGAAGGAGTCTATATTCCATCTCAAACTCCGAAGATTCAGGAAAAACTCCAGAAGATAATAAAGATTGCTAAACCAACTCGTCTCGTTATTCTTGGCGACGTAAAACACACAGTTGCAAAGATAGAGCTAAGGGAATGGCGTGACGTCCCACTTCTCTTCGAAACCCTTGAACGGAATGTACCTCAAATCCAAATTGTGCCTGGAAACCACGATGGCAACCTTGAGCCATTGCTACCCGAAACTGTGACTCTCTTGCAGGCTGGAGGCATCAAAATCGGAGACACCGGCTTGTTTCATGGACACGCTTGGCCTGCACCAGAACTTCTTGGTTGCAAGACACTCGTTATGGGGCACATTCACCCAATAGTTGCCTTTCGAGATCCCTTTGGATATCGCATAACAGCGCAAGTGTGGGTTAAAATTCAATGCAACAAAAACCGCCTAGCAAAAAGCGTCTTGAAAGCATCAAAAATAAAAGAAGCCAAAAAGCCAACTGAAACACTGAAAAAACACTTTAACACTACACCGAAAACCTCTCAAATCCTGATCCTACCCTGTTTCAACGAATTTCTGGGAGGACGACCAGTGAACCGAACAGGTATTGGCAGGAAAGGCAGATACCGAGAGTATGCGGGCCCAATTCTACGTTCAAAAGGCATAAACTCTGATGAAGCCGAAATCTATCTGTTAGACGGAAAATTTCTTGGATCTGTTTCCCAACTGAAAACCCTAGATTAAAAG
The DNA here is from genome assembly GCA_964347555.1 of uncultured Candidatus Bathyarchaeia archaeon. Classification (GTDB taxonomy): domain Archaea; phylum Thermoproteota; class Bathyarchaeia; order Bathyarchaeales; family Bathyarchaeaceae. The sequence continues at coordinate 1,634 of CAYFZT010000053.1, forward strand.
CTTCTTCAAAGCGCTTATGCAAAATCAGTATTTAGAGTACGTTCATTTTTTATAGAAGTTGGCTTCAAAAAGGTGCAAACGAGAGGTCAAACCATGAGAATAAATAAGGTTGAGGTTTCAGGCTTAGTTGTGCTCTTCATCGGTGTAGTTCTGTTGATATTCGCCTTCGTTAACGCCTACATGTTTCTCACTGGGCAACTTGAAATCCTGGCAAGCCAAGACATTCTCCAAGCCTTCGGCGAGGCTCTAGCTCCGCTGATAGTGGCCTGCATACGGATTCTTTACCTCGGCATAATGGGTTGGATTGGTTCCATTCTAACAGTACGAGGAATACAGCTTTTGAAGATTGAAAGCCAAACATCTCAAGGAACTCAGCAAAAAGTATACCAGAGAGAAAAGAAAACAGCCATCTAGGTTTCTCTGAGCATCTCTTCGCAAAAAGGGAATTCAAATGAGATACGCCATCAGAGCGTTAAGCTGGGCTACCATAGTACTATGGATTTTGATTATCTCATTTTCTGCAACAGTTGTTTACTCTGCAACGCAGATAGGACTAAACTTTGGGGGGGCACCTGAGTTTTCGGCTTCCAATGGCGAGTTGACAATGTCTATACCCTTCTCTATCAGCAACGGCGGACTTTACGACATTTCCCAACTAAACATCACAACCCGTATCACAACTGAGAATGAGACCGCTCTTTCCAGTTCTACGTCATTGGTGCCTTTGATACCTAGAAAAAGCATAGTAAACGAGTCGTATGGTATCTCCTTAAGCTTAGAAGACTTAGTTGCCAAGAATTTAACTTACATGCTCTTCAATGACACTAACCTGAACGTAGATATGTTTGTGGGATTGACATACGCCTATGCAATACCACTTAAGATTTCATTCAACCAAACTATGCCCTGGGGTGCACCCTTCCATAATCTAACTGTAGATGGAATTTCCGCTGCTCCTCCAAACCAAGTAAATGTTTCTTTAAGCTTCAACAACCACGCTTTTTTCGGTATAAACGGCACTATTCGCCTCGAGATTGTTGACGCATCAAACAACCAGATAGGTTCGGGCACGTCTGACATTTATGTAGCAGCAGGAGACAGATACGATGACATTCTCCCTGTGATGATGACAGGTGACCCTTACACAGCGGCAAAAGTGCACATATACTTTGACTCGCCTTTATTCAGTTTTGGACCTGTGGTGACAGATGTTGCTATTTGAAGATGGGGTATCTGGGTTTTTGAAGAAATTTCTTCCAAGAGTTTTGAAAGGCGTAGTGAAAGGGCTTGTATGGTTTTTCTTGCTCTACTTTCTACCTACGCTTTTGCTATCTGGACTTGTTGAGGAAGTGTTTCCTAGTTACCCTCAGCTTTTCAGCACATTTGCCGTTATCATTGTTTTGCTTGTTGTGATAAGCGAGCTTCTAGCTGGAACGATTCTTCAGTACGCCCTTAACATCGGAAAGACCTTGATGTTCATGGCATTATTTATCTATGCTTTAAATGGAGGCTTTATGGCATTCGATTTTGAAATTTTACACATTGAAATTGACCTCCGAGTCTTCCTTGCAATGCTTCTAACCATAAGCCTTTTAGGGTTGGCTAAAAACCTGCTTCAAGCCATAGACTTTCTGGCGCAAAAAACGGAGCACCAACTGATTATCTAAGAATAACACGGTGGCGTAAGACACACTATTTTCTCCCTATTTAATTAGGGGGATGGCTAAGTCTAAACCTAGCTTTTTCAGTTTCTCCTCTTTCGGTTTGCCATTCTGATCTAGCCCACGTACCTCATAGTACTCCTTAAGCATGGGCTCTAACTCGACAACTTGCCCCTTTGCCACACCATCAGGCATGGGTTCCCTTAAGAATCGCTTAGGCAAGGTATCATCTTCGCGCCCGCTTCCCATCCTTAGATTGAAGGCTCTTTCTAGCATCCATATTTTTTCTCCTGCTTTCATTAAATCTTCCAATCTGGTTTCAAAGCCTGTGACTGCCGCGTAAAAGCTTGCAAGCGTTGTTAAAGGCATTCTGCCAAAGAAAACTACGAATTTACATATTCCTAAGGCGTCTATAAAACGACAAGCGTCTTGCATGATTTTAGTTACCTTTGCCTTCTCTTCTGTAGCGAAGCCGTCTAATTCTCTGCCGAACCCTAGGTCTGGGATAAGTACTCCCCTTGCTGGAAGAAAGGAATATCCTCTCAGATGGCATGCGCCCCTTTCCGACACCGCGTATTGCAAACCCATCTCTTTAAACCTATATGGACTATGCATTGGTAGCTCAAGCCCCTTAACATGCATAGCAAAGTTCTCTGACCCCTTTCCAATTTTTTCTGCGGCTTTTCTGGAGCCCTCACTAAGTATTGCGCCAAAACCCGCTTTCTTGCCTATGAGCTCGATCATTTCAATGATGCTTTCATAGTTGCCCCATTTCAGCTCGATCCCTCCAGTGTCTTCTTCTGTTATGACACCTTTATCATAGCACTCCATTGCAAATGCGATTGTCGCCCCCGTTGATATTGTATCCATCCCTGCTCTGTTACACATGTCGTTTGCTTTCACGATTGACTCTAGATTGTCGTTCATACATAAAGAGCCTAATGCAGCGAGGGTTTCATATTCAGGTCCATATCCTTTAAGAGGAGCGTAAGATCCCTCTTTTATCTCAACATATCTTCCACATGCTACAGGGCAAGCAAAACAAGTTTTTTTCCCGATTAACATTTTTTCTTTCATTTTAATCCCTGTTATCTCGGAAGCTCCAGCAAATGTTCCTCTTGTCCAATTCTTAATAGGGAGGTTCCCCATCTCTTCGAAAGCGGCGAGTCCTCCGGAAGTGCCGTGATGTGTCATACCTTTCAGTCTCTTTATTATGGTTCCTAAGACCTCGCCTCTAAGTTTCTCAATCTGTTCCGAACTGGCGATTTCTACCTTTTTTGTTCCTTTGACGGCGATAGCTTTCAGCTTTTTTGAACCCATGACCGCTCCTAAGCCGCATCTTCCAGCTGCTCTGCCATTATCGCTTATTATACAGGCGATCCTAACAAGTTTTTCACCAGCGGGACCAATGGATGCTACTGAGATATTTTTCTCGCCTAGATCATTTTGTATAGCGCTGCATGCATTGAATGTATCCATTCCCCAGAAATCACTTGCATCTTTAATTTCAGTCTCCCCATCGTATATCCAGAGGTAAGCTGGCTTTTCGGCTTCTCCCTTTATTATGAGAATATCGTATCCAGCGCGTTTTAGCTCGATACCACAGTTAGCTGAGAATATCGCTTCTCCCCATAAATTTGTTAGCGGGGATCTGGAAATTACTACAGACTTGTTTCCTGCAGGGATGGTGGAACCTGTTAATGGACCAGTTGCTAGAATCAGTTTATTTTCAGGGTTGAAGGGTTCTATATTTGGGTTCAACTCCTCCAACATGATTTTTGAGGCTATTCCTAAGCCGCCTATCAGGTTCCTTGCTAAGGATAAATCTAGATTCTCTTCAATGATCTTCTTCTTGGAAAGATCGACTCTGAGAAGTTTACCAGCATATCCGCCAACCATTCGCATACCTCTGATATTAATAAGACAACGTGGAAGTTGCACTTGGTACATCAATTTTCAGTTCTTGACACAGTGCATCCAAGGTTTGCCAGGTCTTGTCATTCAGAGGGATTCCTTTCGTTAAACGTTCATGTTCAGCTCGATACTCAATTTCGCCAGGAACTAGAACCTCAGCATAGTTTGGTGCAGTAGGACTGGTTTTAAGTTCATGAACGATCTTATCAACTTTAGCCTTAAAATCTTTGATTGGAATGAAAGCGTCGACATTTATTGCAAGAAAGAACTGTCCTAAGTTAGATTTTTCCTCTTCGGGATATAACGAGCGAACATCTTTGCCACATGCTGCGCCAGCTAAGGCCCCAGCAATAATGTCCACGATGAAAGAAAGACCATATCCCTTCGGCCCGCCGAATGGGAGCAACGCTCCCCTTAAAGCGGCTTGAGGATCAGTTGTTGGTTTGCCATCTTCGTCTATAGCCCAACCTTCAGGAATTCGCTTTCCCTCTTTAACGGCGCGTTCGATTCTGCCGCGAGCGCGCGTGAAGTAAATATGTATAAAGCCCATAATTTCTTCCGCCATCTTAGAACTGCTAAAACAGCCCTTCTATATCTTTTGCCAAGTCAGCTAACCCAAGACTCTCCAGTTTCCCTTTTGTTGGAATGCCATCTTTCGTCCAGCCACGCAGTTCGTAGTATTCATCCAACATTTTCTCAAAAGATTCTTGTGACACAACGCGTCCCTTCGGCGGTCCACTAACCAGTGGATCTTCAACGATTCTAATGGGTAGTGTGTCGTTTTTCCTAGTGCAACCTTCTCTTACATTGAAGATTCTGATCAAATTCCAGATTCTTTCTCCAATTAACTTAAACTCCTCTTCGCTCGCCTTCCTTCCTGTTGCTAGAGAATAGAAGCGAACCATAGTGGGATATCCAATAGCGTAAAAGTCACAGAAAATTAGACTCCATTTGATGCTGTTGAAGTTTTGGTCGCCGATACATAGCTTTGCCTTTCCTTCATGAGTTAAAGGATCAAGGTCGCCAAAAGCGTCATACGCCACAGGCCATGCTCTCATGTGGCAACCCCCTCTGTCTGATGTTGCATAAGCGAGGGCCATTCCAATTGATCCTCGAGGATCATATGCTGGATACTCTAACCCTTTCACTTGCAGTGCAAAGTGTCCACTACCCTTGCCGAACTTTTTAGAGGCCGATTGAACTCCTTCAGCCAGAATGTCGCCTATACCTTCTCTGAAGGCCACTAATCTAGGAATCTCAAAGTAGCCTTTAACAGACCCGAAACTGAGATCCAAACCACCGATGTCTTCTTTGGAAATTATTCCTCTCTCAAAACATTCCATAGCGAAGGCTGTTACGTTTCCAGTGGAAACTGTGTCAAGACCGTAGTCATCGCATAGTTGGTTAAACTTCATTATTATACTTAAATCATTGATACCACAGTTGGAGCCTACCATTGCCAGTGTCTCATATTCCGGGCCTTCAATAGTCAAGCCCTCAAACGGGCCGCTCCTTATGCTTGTCAAGTTCCTACAAGCCACAGGGCATCTGTAGCATGCGGTCTTCTTAACAAAAACCTTTTCTTTTATAGCGTCCCAATTTATTTTGTCAGCATATTGAAAGACACCGTCTTGATAGTTTCTTGTTGGTAATATCCCAGCCATGTTGGATGAGTCAACATAGAATGGGGTGCCGATTTTTTTTGATACCTCCATATCAGGATTTTCAACGATCTCCTTCATGATTGTATCTTTGACGAATTTTTTCCAAGCCTCTGGATCGTGAACCTTCGCTATATTTGTGCCTCGGAAAGCTATAGCCTTTAGGTTCTTTGAACCCATGATAGTACCTGACCCGCCGCGTCCGGCTTGGTGGTTAAGTTCAAAACTTATGCACGCAAACTTCACGAGGTTTTCACCGGCAGGACCGATCGCAGCGACCTTAGCGTTTTTTTCTCCAACCTCCTTCTGGATCAACTCTGTAGTTTCGTAAACACCTTTTCCTTTAAGATGCTCTGCTGCCCGATTTTCACAATGACCATCATTAACATACAAGTAGCACAATCTCTCTGCTTTCCCCTGTATGATTATTCCATCAAACCCAGCCAATTTCATTTCGACTGCGAAATTGCCTCCATAGTAGCTGTCTAGAAAAGTGTGCGTAGCAGGAGATTTTGTCACCACAACACCTTTTGCAGCAGCTGGAGGATGAGGATCTGCACCCATCACTGGACCTGTCATAAAGATTAACAAATTTTCAGGAGAAAGAGGATTAACCTTAGGCTCCAGCTCTTCAAATAGGTATTTAGCTGCTAGTCCTTTGCCGCCAATGAACATCTTAGACCACTTTAAATTTAGAGATTCGGCGTGTGCTTTACCTTTTGATAAATTCACTCGAAGGATTTTTCCTACGTAGCCTTTCACATAAATCACCGTTCACGCGTCGAGTCTGATAGACTTCAAAGCAACATAAAAAATTATCGACTCATGCTTAATTCCAGTAGATCTGGCGCGCGCGGCTTTATTTGAGAAAGGCGACTAGTTAGACTAAAAAGCGAAGGGACCTCAATGAGTAATTATGTTAAACTACATATTTCCCCTATACTAAATTTAAATACGGAGAGACTGTGATTAGAGATGCAGACCGCGGGGTCTGACTTGGAAAATAGCAGGATATCTGCTTTTTCAGAGGATCATGCTAAACAGAAGGAAAGTGGCCATAGACATGTTTGACAAAGCAATTCTCTACGAGGATGTGGATGGAACAACCTTTGAAGTTGAAGTGCCTCTGACTTCTAATGTTGATTTAGAGAAGATAAATGACGAGCTGGGTGTACCATCTTATGTTGACATGAACTATTTTCCAATGAAAAGCGCAGTGGTAGATATTTGGGCTGCTCTAAACGCGAAGAGCCTTCACAAGATGTATCCTCACGCCTTTGAGAAGAGGATCAGCAAAAAACTCATTCCAGTGCTATTCTTTGGAGGTGCCGCTGTCAAAATGCATTGCGAACACGCAAATGGCATTGGTTCATTGTCAAGAGAAATAAAGGATACTGATTTTATTGTTCCCAAAAAGCAAGGATTGGATTTCTATAAGCTCCTTTTGAGTATGGATAGGGCGTTTGGAACACAGTATAAGTCGTTTGCCACAAAGAGTGATCGTCTTTTCAATGCGTTGAGGCATGGAAAAAGATACAGAGTCAGAACAATTAAAGGAGTAACAGAAGACGAAATTCCAATAGTAGGAGTGATGGACATACTATGCGACCATATCTCTTTGAGACACAAAATTGACGTCAAGGACACATTTAAAAAATACAAAGAAAATCTTTACACAATTGGCTTGGAATGTTTAATTTTGTCAAAAGCACAGTTTATTATGGATTTTCCAAAAGAAAAGCTTGAAGAACTTCGAAAATATAAGCAAGAGTTTAGGATTCTACCTTATCAGCACTATGCGGAGGACAAGGTTGTTCTAGGAATGGAGGAAAAAGACGTGAAAGACATCTATGCAATCTTCTTAGACCATCCGATTGGCAGAGGAAGAGAGGAGGTCCATTCAGAAAGAATGCGAAAAGTTCTGGAGAGAGACCAAAGATTTGCTTTGACAGCAACCTTAAATCTTCAAAACCTTGTGAAGAACCTGGATCTACTTAAAAGATGGGTGCAAAAAAACCAGGCTTCAACTATTAGAGATAGAATACAAACCCTTCTCAAAGATCTGCCTAAAGTCGAAAAGAAGTGGGATAAACCATGGTGGAATACCGCTGTTGAAACTCCTATTATCGAATAAATTTTACTTCTTCTTCAGTATCTTTTTTATTGCATTGTAAGCTTCTTTTCTAGAAAGACCTACTCTTGACAGTGGTATGTCAAGTGTTCCCTTCTTAGAATATAGTCTAATGAAGGTTTCATGTTGTGGATTGATGTAAATAGAGACGTTAGCATAGTCGGGCCATCTACCTTCGACGAGGTTTTCGCCCTTCTTAAGGTTAAATCCGTTATTGTTCAACGAGAAAACAGTGTGATAGCGTCTCTTGTAGATAGGATAGGCTACTATGATTGAAAATGCAAGCATGATCAAAAGAGACAAAGGCATGTTGATCGCTCTCAGACCGCTAAGCAAAAGTGCAACTAGGACGAGTGCGCTCAATGCGAACACGATAGCAATGCTTTTAAGGTAATCAGAAATGTTTATCGCTTCAAATTTTGCTTCAGTTAATTTCAGATTTTTATTGAGGGCTCGCCCAAGCACGTTGTCTGAAGAGATTTCACTTTTCGAAGCGAGACTATAAGCTGCTACACCCACTCTGTCATCTGCAAGGTTCGAAACCGCATCGCTTACCGCTTTCCCTAGGGGTCTGCTTTGAACTAACCCGATAAGTATCCAATCGTCGGCACCGAATTTTCGTTTACATGATAAAATAAGCTTTCTCAGGGATTTGACGCCAAGTTCAATAGGTGTGTAGAGTATTAAGTGAATCTTATATTTTGGTGTCACGAAATATGAGAAGATCCGAGAGAGGAAGAATCCTTTCTCCGTTAGACTTCCCACTGCATATATAGGAACTGTCATGTCCCCAATAACATAGTCTCGGTAGATTTCTGTGAAATTTGCTAGCCATCGTAGATTTCCTTTGGCCAGTCGCTCTTCCATCATGTCGGTGACAAAGCCTAATTCTTCAGACATCTTAAACACTCAGATTTTGAAAGCTAGAAATAGAAAAAGGGGTATGGCATTTAAGGCTACTCTGGCGGGATGCTTAGGTAGAGAGTTCTCATGTCGACGCCTTTAGTTGTGTTTCGGTACATGTAATAGATGTACAGTAACAGCCCAACAGCGATGCAGCCCCAGAAGCCAAAGCTGCTTACAAGGTCTCCAGTGCTTGCAGGTGAGAAGATGAAGCCAACCGATTCCCTCACGAACGTAAACAAAGCGAAGCCTGCCAACAAAGTCGCTAATGCACCGAGTCCTACAACAGTACCAATCGAATGCTTAACTGCAGCCCTATCATAGATTTCTTTTCGCTCCAGCGGAAGCAACATACATGATAGGAAGAATAGGGTTAGGAAGGTCGCATCGAATATGTCAGTTCCAACTACTCCTGCAAAGGCAGTGTACTCTCCTAA
>CAYFZT010000054.1:0-4814 GCA_964347555.1 uncultured Candidatus Bathyarchaeia archaeon
CTCTGGGGGCTTGTCAACATACTAGAAAGGTTTCTTTCAGGACTTGTTCAGCTTGCACTGCCATTTAGATTGAGACAAAACACCACTGCCCCCATGATTGTTCACTCTATCGGAAATCGTTCGCTTCTCCTAGCTTTTGTCATTCCTCAAATCTGGGGCACGATCCTGGCAGACGCTCAAGTATGGCTATTCATTCTGCTTCTGGATATCATTCTGATCATTGCAGTTATTGCTAGTTGGAAGATCTTGAAACTGGATCGGACGTAACCCTTGAGTGCCTATTATGGCGCGCGCGCACATTGGTAATGATCTTTTCGCTTGAGCAAATTACACACTTTCCGATCTTTTATGATTCAGCCTTTAAGCATCTCCTACATTGTTAGCTTTCACACTGTTTGCTCGCTGAAATGCAATTTGTCCTCAAGCTGCATTAATAGTTTAAGACGCACTGTTAGTTCGAGGTCATTTTTCACTATCTCTTTCTATTACGAATGAAAGAAGTATTTGTGTTAAAGCCAGAAACTTTCACCCATCTCTCTCTACTTTTCACGTAGAAGTTTCAACAGCAGCCTTATTTTCAGTTCAGAGGAAGATTAGGAGCGAAGTGGTCTCTCTTGAGTCAAGAATCAAAGATGAAAACGGAACTAATCGGAAGATTGGACCATATCCAGCACCTAGCCAAACAGAAGAACTATGCTGAGATAGAGAGACTACTAAAGGAAAACTATGTCTAGCCTTAGCATTTACATTAAAGGGAAGAATATGCGTTGCCTCAGAGCATTCGATGCGACAGATGTAGAGCAATTCTCTATAAAGGAACAGAATTGATATCACCCTTTGAAATGATAGAACTCTATAATGGCAAATGCCCTAAATGTCACAGGAAGCTATCTTCTGTCCCCATCCAAGTTGAGGTTAAAACGATTAGTTAGAGAGCAACTCACGCCAGAGTTTCTTGCTCAGTAGCGGACTTTAGATAAAAACACTCGTATGCCTACAAGTCTTACCCTTTTATCACGCTCGCGACCAAAGAATTAATTGGGATGCAAGAAGTAGGGCTCTCTAGCGATGTATCCCTTGCTGTGCAGGATGGTTGCGAATATTCGGTAAGAGACCAACGGCACGTCAAAGCTGCAATAACAATATTCAGGGCTGTTGTATCTCACTCTCGCTCTGAAGAGCTCTGCTACAGCTAGAATTTCGTTGAAATCAGCTTCCCAGAACTTAGGATCACAAGGAACTTCTTGTGAACTCACGTTTCTTTGGATATACATTGCCTTCGTAACACCAACTTGGAAATGGAATTCATTGAACAGAAGGAATCCCATTATAAGAAGAGGAACTACCAGAAACGCTGCTTTTCTCAGCGACTTCTTCAAAAATGTGATGCATCTCTTGAACTGCAATCTTTCTTTAGAGGACAAAATAGAAATGAACAGTAATGCGACCGAGGTAGCAGCTAACCAGAAGCCCCAACTGAACTCAACGGAGTGCGCCGGGATATCGCTTTGATAAGTCATTTCATATTGCATAACCCCCTGATAGAGAGCCAGAAGCAGAGTCGAAACAGGTAGCATAACTACGCCTAGAGCGTGCCACTGCTTATACGGTACTCTCCAGCCAAACCATTCATTACACCCTAAAATAACAGTCACGATTTGACAAATTAACATAAGAATCCATCCTAAATAGAGACCAAAAAACGTGGGCGCAAGCGAGTACCAGTCCAGAAAATAGCCAAACTTCTGATTGAACCAAAAGTCATTCAAGAAGAACAGACTATCCTCATGTAGGGTCATAAAGGACCAAAAATATAGACTGCCAGAATCAGGAGACCAATAGCGTCCATGGTAGCTATAGGTTTCGACGATCCATGGAAGAAATGTCGCACATATGTAGAGAGCTAACGCGAAAATAGTCAGCTTCCTCTTAAAGAATCCTTTCTGAGGCAAAGTATGTATTACTGTTTCCATGGTCACCAAATAGTAACGTAGAAAAAGAGGTTTATTATTCTACACATTTCGAGAAGCGAAAGCTAGTGAACGCACAAAATAGATGAGAAAAGTGCGGTTGAACCCCCTTCTTGCAGAAGACATTTTCGTGAAAAAAAAGGAGTTCTGCGCGGGATATCTCCACTGTGAGTAGGGTTCAAATCCCACACTATACACAATCTTGCGAATCCAATCTAGTAGATTGAACGGACATAACCGCAAGTGCAGACTATATCCTGCTGGTTGTGATTGGGATTATTGTTGGATACTCTGTAACGCCAGCGGGATCAGCTAGGCCGAAAGGACGATATTCATTGTGTGTAGGTGCACCAAAACATACATCGACTGAGCCCTTAGTCACATCGAAGATCATAGACCACAGGGTTCCAAATCCGTCATTGTAGAAATGGTTGCATAGTCCGCCTGGGTGCTTCGTGGCAAAGAGTGTTTGAATGCTCTTCTTGCTGATCTTTTGAGCTTGGGTTTTGTACCATTTGGTGATTAGTGATTCGCGGACTTTTGAGTGAGTAATAATTCCACAGTTAAGTTTGTTGAACTTTCGGGTTTCTGGTTGGCGAAAGTGATTTAACGAGAACACATAGGGTTCGGGATCATTACTAGTGATGCTCTGTACACTCATCTGACCATCGGCGAATTCGACTATTGCCGCGTTGTCCTTCTTGTCTACCAGCATAAGGCTGAAATATCCTGCTATTGGAATGGATTCTAATCGCTCCAAGGCGTTATTCACAGAGGTACACCAATCGAGCAAGGAGCGGATGACCAACCAGAACATTGGACCCCTATGCTTGAAGGGTACGCCAAAGATGCCACCTCCAGTCATCGACACAAGAAGCCCATGTTCGTTCAAGCCATCATGCCTACCAAATAGCAGACATGAAAATCCAATGTGACTGGCCTTTCCTTTAACTCGCGTAGTAAAAAGCTTCAGATCTTCCTCTTTGTGGTTCCATTCATAGGTGCGCCCAGCACAGATATGCCGTTCTTCTGTGGCAGACGACAGCACAGCAAGTTGAGAGCAATTGCCACCTAGAGAGGGACTGTAGGTCCAGTTCCAGAAGGGAACTCTGTCCGTTGAAGTTCCTAAGCCATCGGCGAAGCCTTGGATTTCCTCGATTATGCCAGGACAGCACTCTTCACAGTTGTCTTGTAGGGCGTCGTAGTTAGCAAACCCTATCCTCTTCAGGTCCAATTCTGCTGAGCTGAAAGAATGCTTAGCACTTGGATCTTGATTGATGATTTCAGCAAGCTGTTTCCCAGCCTCATATCCGGAACCATCTAGGATCATATGATGATACTTCTCCTCCATTAGATTATATTTCGGCTCTCCCATTTTGCTAACCTGCTTCAGAATTCATCGCGCGTGCGTGAATTATGTGATACAATCAGATTTATCATTTGTGAAACAATCTTCTTGAGACAAAAACTCAAGAAAGAAGGGGGTTGCGGGAGACATCTCTACATATGCAAAACGTTGATCTAAAATGATGTGAGTTTTGTTTCTTGGTAGCCTCTAACATAATCGTGAACATCTCGTTCTGAGTAGCCAAAGGGACTCAGGATGTTTGAAGCAGCCCTATACAAAAGGAGAAGATATTTTCTGGCATCTGAATTAGTGTGTTCTTCAATCAATTCTTTTGCTTTAACTCTTCTTTCATAACGCTTATTTTCCGCACTTGTGAAGAGAAATCTAACCTTCTTGCCAGCAGAAATCTCAACACCTTCTTTCAAAAGTTGTTCAGCTGCAATCAATTGACTAACTTTCTGCGTATAGTTTTCTGGATTTTTAGAAAGACGCTTAGTGACAATCAAGTCCCAGATTGAAACCTCTCCATCTACAAGTTTTCTTCTATATTCCTTAACCACGTTCAGAGCATCAGGTATTTTCTCCATGAAGGTTTTAGAGTCATCTACAGTAGCCAGTACTTCAATCATTTCCATTTGGGCGTCATACACAAATTTTGGCGTATCCCTTCTCCGAACCTCTAACCCTCTAACCTTAATTTTCCCATCATCTTTGACCCCATAGTAGCGATTCAACACACCCACATTGGGATGCATCCTAGAAGGGAGAAATACGATCCACTTGTAGCGACCTTCAAAACTCAAGGGCACTCCAACTTCTTCACTAACCTCTCTGCATAAGCTGATGTACTCCTCTACTGAAGCATCTTTCTTCCTAAGCCACAACGAATCAACAATACCATGAATAACCCTAAACCCTTTTTCCTCAGCAATACGAGCTGCCCTCAGAAAGGCTTGTCTGCCGAAAGCACAAACACCAATGTGCCCATCAACAGTGCCAAACTTAGCATTCTTATATCCAAGATAGCCAAAACATGTCACAAGAATCCACTTCAAAGCACCCTGACGTCCTTCATAAACTTCTTTTAACCTCACATTGTCAGCTTCTTTTTTCAGCCTCTTATAGCGTAGCCTTTTTCCAATTGCCAACCTTAAGACCTTAGGAACAATCCCTTCACGTTTCTCACAAATATGATAGTCAAGCTCGGGAATCCGCAACCGGGAGTCTGGGCAACAGCTACAGAGAACAGTTTCAGCAGATATGTTATTCTTTGCCATGAGAAAGGGATACATGGACGTGAAATCGACCTCACCAACTCCCTCGTGAATACCTATCCTAGGCTCGTAGACAAAACCTCCTCGATCCCCCACCAAAAGTTCATAAGCTGACTTGAAAGCCTCTGAAATGCGCTTGTTTCTTGGAATTAGAACGTCGTCTTTAACGGCTTGGTAGAACTGAAGAGATGACATGCTCGAACCAATCGAAGAACGAGAAGC
>CAYFZT010000054.1:4840-7315 GCA_964347555.1 uncultured Candidatus Bathyarchaeia archaeon
AGAATGAAAGTGTTGCTCTCGTCAATGTGAACTCTGCCATAGAGCCTCCTCATTGGAGCCCGATAGTATGTTCTACCGTAAGAGAAGAAAGTCGTTCCACGTCTCCGCTTAGCAACAAGAGGGATGTCCTCTCTACTCAGAACAAACCTATCCAAAACCCCGCTAACTAACGCCTTTCTCGCAAGATAAGGGAACACATGAGAGTCGCCTCCCCTCGTCAACAATATGTCTGGGTCAAGGGTTCTAACTACCTCGATAAACCGCAACAGCTTCTCTTTCTCGTCACCGGAATCAACAATTACTTTCTCGGTATCTTGAGAAACAACGATCTCCTTCAACGGATCGTTAAGGTTTGCTATCTTTCCTTTCTTATCAATTTCAACGCGAATCTCCATAATCCGCAAGGGCGGAACCTGATAGTCAACACTTTCCACAGAGTCCAGAAGATAATACCTCAACCGATGCTTTTCAACCTCAATCTCGGCGAAAGCAAGTGGAAATATGTCGCGTTCATAAAGATAGGCTTGATCACTTCGCAAATCGCAGTTATGAACTTGATAACGCAAATACCTGCCAGCTTCCAGAACACTACGCACGAAGAAAGGAATACTCCTACAATCTTTCAATATTACCTCCAGAACCTTTGACTTTTCCGTGTCAGTGGGACTGGCATATTTGTAAACAAAACTATACGACGCTATAGATTTGCTTGCGAAGAACCGACTCAGCAGTCTCTCTATGTCCTCTTCTTTGCCAGAGATGTAGATCTTGGGCTGAAACTCGTCAATCAACCGCACTCTTTGTCCATTCTCAGCGATAACCCAAACACACATCTGTCCAAACGCTGAAGGATAGAGATCGAATATCCAACCCTTAACTCGTCTAGGGCTGGCTGCTTTGCTCTCTGATAGCAAGTTCCTTCTCTAACCTGTTCAGAGTCTTCTGCTGCTGTAGAAGAATTGACATGACCATAGGTTCAAACACTACAGGGCGCGTTGCATTGCTTCCAGCAGAAGCAAAGTTTCTACATGCATCCATCATACGATCAAAAGCGGTTCTGTCTTCCTTCCGCAAAGCCCTTGCAAAGCCACTCCATCTCTGCAGCTCTTGGTCTAATGCCATTCGATACGATGCAACTGTTTTTCCCAAATTCACGCCTCCATAAACTTGGTGAGTGTAAAATCTTGGGATGGAAACGCAGCTCTTCCAAGGCAGAGAAAGGGATGCTTCTCCAAAACAAACTGTTGACCGTACTTTGAGGATCTAACTGAAGCCACAACGCTGGCGCGTCCACAGACCACCGCTTTAAAGAAGATGTTCCGCTTTGACGGATAGTGGGGAAGAAAAGAAGCAACCACTACCACACGGTTCTCTTCAGCGACCTTAGAGAGGTAGACAGCCAGCTGATTGAAAACGTCTCTAGCCTCTCTCTCTGGGACATCTTTATCGAGATATAAACCAGCAATATCCGAGATCACCACAAGTTTCGATTCAAGTCTCTTAGTAACATCCAGTAATCCATCCAAAACAAGGGAAGTCATCTGGTGAGCTGTAAAAGCCCTAGAGATAAAAATCCGTTCCAGAACTTCTCTAGGATCAAGCTCATGAAGTTTAGCAATATGTGAAGTGTCATATAATCCAAATGAGTTTCCACCATCAACAAAAACCACATTTGTTTCCAAGCCTCCAAGCTGGTATGGAAGCTGAGCTTTCACGCTGAGAAGCATTGACAAGGGCAAAACCGTGGACGTTCCGTGGAGAACCGCAAAGTCACCTAAAGCGAAACCTGGAAACAAATTATCTATGTTATCTATGTTGAAGGATAAGCGAAATTGAGATGGAAAACTCTTAACTATTGTTCCCGATGACAATTTGATCTCCCTTCTCTAGCGTTAGGGTAAAAACATGGGATTCGGAGATTTTTAAGCATTTGGCGCAATCATACTCTAGAAAAAGGGACACAGTAGAGTGAAAGTAAGCCAAAAACGTAGTTTAGTTTCACTCCACTCCGTGCTTAGAATCAATACGAGACAAGGAAAACATTTTCTTCCATTGAGACAATAATAGGAGGCTTGGTGATAATCTTCATTGCCTCTAACAGTAGGATTGGATGAAGGGGTAGTTGTCGATAACAGCCACAAGAGAGTTGTCTTTGACCCTCATAGGAGGCCTAGTTTCTATTCCGAGATGTTCATAACTCATGCTCACCGTGACCATTCGAGAGGGTTCAGCTTCAGAAACTCTCCTCTTTCTCCCAAGTTCTCAACAAAAGAGACCAAGGATATCGTAAGAGCCTACGGGAAGACAAGAACACCTGACCGCTGGCGGCCTATCCCGAATGGACTGAAGGTTAGGATCGGCGACTGGGAGGTTGTATCTCACAGTGCAGGCCACGTTTTGGGATCAGTACAATACGAAGTAATCACACCTGAAGGAACCGTTGTCTACACTGGTGATCTCCAATTCAAGGATAGC
>CAYFZT010000054.1:7325-10252 GCA_964347555.1 uncultured Candidatus Bathyarchaeia archaeon
TTGAATCAACTTTCGGCTCCGAAAAATTCAGATGCCCAGAAAGAGAAACCATAGCTCATGCGATGATTCGATGGGCTTCAAGAACAGTAAAGCACAAGAAGATACCAACGTTCAAAACTGACACTCTCGGAAACGCCCAGGAAATCATCAAAGCCTTCAACCTATCCTCGAAGCTGCCAGTCATAGTTCACCACCAAATAGCTCAAATCAGCGAAATCTACAACGCAAACGACCAAGACCTAGCATTCCTAGACGCCAACTCAGAAGAGGCCACTGAAGTAACCTCCTCACGCGAGTGCATATTCATAACGCCGAAAAATGCGAATCTACGGAAACATCCCGAACTCGAGCCAGCTTTAGTGTCGGGATGGGCCTTGTGGACAAGAAACAAAGCCTTTCCTCTCAGCGACCACGCCGATTTCGACCAGCTCATAGAATTCATTAAAGCCTGCAAACCGGAGATAGTCTTCACCTGTTTCGGCAGATTCAAAGAAGAACTAGCCAAGCAGGTTGAGAAGAGGCTTGGCATCAAAGCTAGACCCTTAGATCGAACTTCTAGAAAGACTGCGTATCAGCAAAGTCTATTCTGTTAGAAAGCAAATGTAAAATAAGAGGATAGAGATTGAAAGAATATCTCATCGGAACTGGCTGCTGGGACTACTTCAAAGTTCCAGGCAAGCCTTCGTTGAAGGTCTATTCCGAACTCTTTGACTTCGTTGAAGTGAACCATACTTTCTACGAGTATCCCGGAACCAGAATGGTTGAGAGATGGAAAAACACTGTTCCTGATGATTTCACATTCGCAGTTAGATGCCATCAAGACCTTACTCACAGAATCGGGTTGAAACCTGTTGACGAGGCATATACCGTCTTAAGCAAAATGATAAATATATGCAGGGTTTTGGAGGCTCCCTTTCTCCACCTGTTGACTCCTGCAAGTCGCGTTTTTGAGAATGAAGAGATAAGACAGGTGAAAAGCTTCTTATCCTCTATTGATTTGAAGGGAGTTCGTCTCGCGTGGGAAGTACGGAGTCCCGTAACTGTCGACCTCGTCGACTTGATGCTAGACTTCCAGATAGTGCATTCAGTTGATTTGTCGAGAGAGGAACCAGCTTACGGATCTGACGTCGTCTACAGCAGAGTTTTCGGCAAGGGAAACCACAACATCTACCAGTTCACCGACGAAGAGCTAATAGAGATAGACCAGAAAATACTCAAGTCTGAAACCAAGCGTCAGCTAATAAGCTTCCACGGCATACGAATGAACAGCGACGCGGCAAGACTCAAAGAGTACAAAGAGACGGGCAGATTCATACCGGTTACCTCATACACAGGCGTGGAATCAGCAAAAGCAGTTCTCCAAGAAGACGCCACATTCCCCACAACAAAAGCAGAACTAATCAGCCATCAAGGCTGGAAGGTCATCGATCTAACCGAAAACAAGAGAGTACATCTATCTGATCTGCTCATCAAGCTACCAAAAAAGACATACACGAGTGTTCGGGGCGTAATAACAGAACTGGACGCCTGCCTATGACCACAAACAACATACTACTTGGAACCTCAGGCTGGAGCTACAAAGAATGGGAAGGATCCTTCTACCGCAAGGGAGAAAAGAGAAAGCTACGAGCGTACACGCGAATCTTTCCAACAGTCGAAATCGACTCAACATGGTACCGAATTCCATCAAAAGGCATGGTTATGGGATGGACCCGATACTCACCTCCAGACTTCATCTTCACAGCCAAACTCCCCAAAACCATAACTCACGAAAAGAAACTCGGACTACTAGATGATGTTCAACCCGACCTAGACACCTTCCTAGAAATAATGCAGCCACTACAACTAAACGGAAAACTCGGATGTCTCCTCATACAACTCCCCCCAAGCTACGACTACAATCCTGAAAACCTAGAAGCCTTTTTCGAAATTCTTTCACCACAGTTCAGATTTGCTGTCGAGTTCCGAAACCTTTCCTGGATGCGAGCTGAAACCTGGCAACTATTGAAGAGACACAATATTGCCTACACAAATGTTGACGAACCTCTACTCCCTCCAGAAGTCCACATCACCGCCGACTTCACCTACTTCCGATGGCACGGAAAAGGAGAGAGACCATGGTTCAACTACCTCTACAAGAAAGAAGAACTTGACCCTTGGATCCCAAAAGTGCAGAAAGCATCAAAACAAGTTAAGAAAATATATGGCTATTTCAACAATCACTTCCACGGCTACGCACCTGAAAACTGCCTCAGCCTAATAGAAAGACTGCTGTCCCTAACCCCACAACAAGCAGAGGTTAAAAAGAGAATCAGCAAAAAACAAGTGGGTCTGGCTGGCTATTTCAAGAAGCAGTAGTATTATGCATCTCCGCATCCGTGCTCCAACAAACCATTGCTTCACATCTTTCATATGCACCCTCCATAAAGTCTTAAGTGGGTTTTTCTCTATGTGCGCGCGCACGCAACAAGTTCCGTCTATTAAAGACCTCTTGTCTTGAATTTGCGCACATCGCGAGTCCCCCCCAATAAGGTTCCCAAAAATAGCCGAAAGCGCTTTTTCCCCGTGGGTTCGAGTATAGTTAAATGAGGCAGTACGCGGAGGTTAGTGTAGATGCCCGAAATAACCCAAGAAATAATGATAAATGCTCCTCCCGAGACAATCTGGACCTTGATGATTCAACATCTCAAGTATCCCGAAAAGAAGGCTGAGCGCGGACCTGAATGGGATAAACTTGTCATAAAGAACATAGAAGGTGAGGCACTGACATCAAATAGGAGTGGAATCGGTGTTAGAACAAGATGGTACTACAAGTTCTACTCCTACACATTCAAATGGGATGACGAAGTAGTCGAATGGGAAGAATTGAAAAAGATAACATGGAAATCTATCTCCACTTGGGATATGGTGGACAGCTTCACGATAGA
>CAYFZT010000055.1:0-10129 GCA_964347555.1 uncultured Candidatus Bathyarchaeia archaeon
CCATCTACTTCCGCAATTCCACAAATGATAATTCAACTCAAATCATCATCGAGAACGGTTCATTCAATCAGACTGAAGGTCCATGGTACAGCCTAGGCAGTTTGGAAACAATCTACATAGCCATGACAGTAGAAGGAATCAGTACAGGAACATCAAACATCTATACCTATCTTGAGATTCGCATTCCAGGCAGTACCACTTACCTTCGATACATTATAGAATTTGAGATCACTTAGAGGTGCCTTCATTAAGACCTCCTACAAACTGGAGGGAATTTAGTTCGCGTGCTCATGACATCTGAGGCAAGCAGCGAGGGGCGTCATATGTCTACGCCTACCTTGAAATTCGTATATTGGTGCTACGACGTGTGGTCAGTACATTTTGACTTTTGAAAACATATAGTGGCATTTACCCGTGACAGTCTGTAATCATACAAGTCTATTGGGCTTGTTCTGCAAAGAACCAATAATATTTATCTGAGATTCATCACGCATAAAAGAGAGTTTCCGCGAGTTATTATAGGGAAGAAAACATGGTTTCATTCGAATTATCAATGACTAATCTGATTATAACAGCGGCTATTCTTATCCTAGCTGTGTTATACGTGGTCATTCTGCTGAAAATGAAGCCTTCGAAAGAGAAGGAAGATTTTCGCAAAAAAATTTTTGTCGCTCAAAAGCGAGAACCATCGCGAGATGAACCGGTCTTTGTTAACTCTCTGAAAACCGAAGAAAAAGCGCCACCCAAAACAACGCAAACCCAAACCGACCCAGAGAAGATAAGGCTTTCCTCTACCAAGATCCCCAGCACCTCCGCCCCAATTGACAAAAACCAAATGGCACCAAAACACGTTGTTGAACCAGCAAACCAGCCTTCTACCCGAGAATGTGCCCATCACTTCGGATATTTGAGAGAGCTTCCGAAGAATACGCAAATTCCAGGCGAGTGTCTCGGGTGTCCTCAAATAGTGGAGTGTATGATAACGTCAATCTATGAGAAAAGAGTGTGAAAAGTCATGTCGCTCACAGTTGAAGACGTGATGGTAAGGGACATCATCACGGTAGATGCGTCGGCTTCTGCTCAGGAGGCAGCTGAGATAATGAACAAATACGACATAGGGTGCTTGATCGTTGTGGAGGAAAGGAAACCCGCTGGAATTGTGACTGAGAGGGACATGCTGAAAAGAGTTCTACTTCAGCAAAGAGACCCAAGAGAAACCAGCGTCAGCGACATAATGTCAAGACCTCTCATAGTTTCCTCGCCTAAAACAGAAATTCGCGATGCTGTGGGAGTCATGAACGAGCGGAGAATCAAGAAACTTCCAGTGGTTGAAGGGGGAAATCTAATAGGTCTAATATCTTTAACCGATGTCGTTCGTTCTCTGGCATATTTCGAGCATACAATCTCATCACTCTGCTCCAGATGCCAATGGGGAAAACGGAACTCTAGTCCGACTTGAGTACGAGTTTGGTCGCGCGTGGGTTAGCTTCCTGAGTAAACTGCAATATTTCCTCTTGCAGTTACAACCTTGACTGTATAAGAACCGCTGGGCAAACTGATATCCGCACGAGTGTATGAATATGTTTCTGCAGAATTCACAATGAGATCCATGTTGTAGCGCTGATGTAAAGTTGAGTTGATGATCCAAAGGGAAACCATGTGCAGCGTTACTGACCCCTCGTTCTTGAAATTGAAACGTGTTCCGTCGATTTTCACTCTAACACTTAGAAAGTCTATGTCGATTGTCGTCTGGTTTGCATCTGCTTGGTTATCCTGAAATTTAAAATACATAACTCCACTGCTGCTAACGTAGCTACCCCATTTGTCAGTTAGATTTACAGCGTATGTGTCCCAACCTGTTGTTGGAGTGTGTCCCGCGGTGTTGTTAAAACCTGAGTCGCTGTAAGCCGCTTTTGTCCAGTTATAAGCCTTCAAATACCAGTCTTCGTTTGCATCGTAGGTTCGGTATCTCAACTGCACTTCTACAGTCTGAACGTAATCCAGCGGATAAGTAGATAAGTCTAAGGCGAAAGCGCCATTCATGTCAAACGTATAATTGATGCTAGAATAATTCACAATAACCCAAACAGCGGTCATTCGAATCAAAGGACTAAGATTAGTGTCTTTGCGACTAGAAGCTCCAGCCTCTAAAGAAGCTAGTTCAGTCCATGTCCAAGCAAGCCCAGTGTTAGGATTAGTGTCATACTGCGTGTAGTTATTCTGATAAGAAGTTGAAGGGATGATGTCTCCGCCCTCGTAGTCGATACCATAGGTTCGTGTTAGAGTTCTAATTATGCTACTCCCAGCAGAAAGAAGCCTTGCTCGAATGTATACGCGAACCCAATTTATTGCTCCAGAGCTTGCAGGGTTTTGTAGACTGTAGGAGTCCTTTTTCCAGGTTGCAGCATTGTTCTCAATATAGGTCGTGTCATCATCTGGAGGATCTTCGTCGCACAAACTCCAATGCGCGCTGGATCCGGGAAACACTGTCGGCCAAAGTTCGTACTGTCCAGCTGCATTTGGGCGAAGTGTTTGCAGTTCGTAGGCCGTTAATTCCTCTTGGAAGGTCTCAAAAACGTTGTTCGCTGTTTGCGTGTCTTGGTAAGTGCCGTTGATAAGACTGCCCGTGTTCACTGTGTATTCGCTTTGGGTCACAAACCATGAAGAATTCTTGGCTCGGGCAACATTTGTTATGTCTACGTCTTCGTTGCTCTTGTCCCAGTCTAGCTGATTCATCTCGTAGCTCCACAAAACAATGTTGGACACTATGACAACTATGATCACGAGGCTTAGCACCACTGCGATAATGGTGCTGGCACCACGTCGACTCTGCTTAAGTCGGTGACCTATAATAGTCCACAATTTGTGTCCCTCTACCTGATACGATGTTTACGTAATAAACCGTGTTTGCACTCCAAGCATAGGTTACGTTTAACCAGCCGTGTCCCTCAACATCAATTGTGAGGGCGGTAAACGACTGTGAAGTGTTATTCACATATACTGCTGCAATGCTGATGGATATTTTGCCGGTGTTGCGAAGGTAGATCGCGATTTCACCTGTTGTAAACCAGACGTCTTCAACGACGAATCGTTCTCCCATGATGTCGTGAAGATTTCCAGTAATGATATACGACGCAGTTATAGCGATAGACATGCCAGCAACAGCGATTACCATAAGCAGAACATTGCTCAAAACAGGGCTTATCGCCTTCACGTTTTTCCCAAAACCTTTCACGTCTTCTTCCCTCCTTTACACGAAGAATTTTAGAGAAAGATAACCTGCTACTAGAAGAATTACACTGTGTTTCAAGCCGGCACTCGTGGTTCCCTCACCCATTTTCCCAGCTACAATTCCTCCAAATAGGGCTTGTAGAAAGCTCATGTGGAAGAACAATCTCCTAGTGTCTTGTGGTGATAGGAGAGCGAATCTGAGCACTGAAAGATCGCCCATTTGAATGAAGAAGGTTTTGAAGAGCATAATAATTGTGAAAAGAAAGACGAAGAAGGCAACATAGACAATTGCAACGTATGGTCTTGTTTGAGCACGGCGTTCCTTGTCAGCCATTAAAGTTGACTCAACAAAGCGTCCCAGTGGCTCAAAAACTTTCTCAACTCTTCCACCCGAACGACTTGCCTCGGTGATTAGAGGAACCGCTTGCCGTGTCAACCTTGTATCTACTCGTTTGCCAAAAGACTGCAAAGCCTCTTCGAAGGACATGCCCCACGACATCTGTGCAGCAAGCTTCTTCAGCTCTCCACTTAAGGCTCCATAGCGCCTCTTAGACGCGTCCTCGATTGCTTGCGAGAGCGCTACTCCAGATTCTTGACCTTGAACGATGCTTCTGAAAAGGTCGGGCAAATGTTCATCCACTGATCTCTTCCAGCGGTAATCCACGTAATCCAGTACGGCTGAAGGAAAAACTGCGATGACCACTGCGAGGAGTATGTATTCGTCAAACAAGGGGCTGCCATAAAGCGTTAAGGAAGCGGTTGCAATCGCAGTTACCGCTAGAGAAACGGAGACGATCCATGCAACCTTTTTCTCCCAAACATCAACTTTCGGCATTTGTCACCGCCTTGGTGAAAGCATATCTAATAATATCAGGAAGATTATGGATCCTAACGGCATTCCAAGATAGGTTAGAAGATAAAGCAGCAATGTAGGGTCTAACAGTCCTTGACCGCCACCGCCAAGCATAGCCATTACACCAAGCATAACTACGAAAATGAGAGGACCCGCTACTAACATCACAACATAAAACTCTGCTAGGACGCCAAGCGTGTCAGCAAATCGGCGTAAAGCAATCTTTTTGAGCCTCATGTAGTACCTAGACCTTTGAGAAAGGTATTTTTCCATATTTCCCCCAGAATGCACCGTGGCAATGAGACCTTCAATCAGCTCTTTAAATCTGGCTGAAGGTGTACGACTCGAGGATGCTTCCAAAGCAGAGATGATATCTATTCCGAAAAGATCCATGTCTCGCACGATTGTACGGGCTTCGTTTGAAATTGAAAGAGAATTGTCCACTTGAGCTAGAGAACGAAACATGTTGGCTACTGGCACACCAGCACCTGCAAGTATCTCCATGTAACCACTTATGAAAGGAAGCCCGTCTTCTAAGGCTCTTTTCAGGCTGTCCGCTCGTAAAATAGGGTATGTGTAAAAGCCAATCAACGTCAAAGCCATAGTAAATAGGCTTCCCCCTACCCCGAAGAGCAAGGAAGAGACCAAAGAAAGCTGGAAGCCGAAGAACAGGACAAGAAAGACTGAGAATAAGGCAACGATTGATGCGATCGCTGTGGTTAAGAAGGCTAAGCTAACATAAGCTCTGAAGTTTACCTTTATCCCAGACTTTTGCAGGTTCACATCTGCATCCTTAAACAATGGCAGAAACATACTGGTTCTTTCTCCAAAAAATCGATAGGCGAACAACCATGGATTAACAGATGATTTTTTGACGCCCTCATCTCTGCTTTTTGGCCGGTTGGGAGCTGGTGAGCGTAAGTTTTTTATCTTCTCGATAACTTGGCGAAATTTCTTAGATATTTCTTTGAACTTGCTTGTTGTCAATGTGTTTGCATCCTCGCTTTGCGGAACATTCGAACAGGGTCGGCATTGTACTCTCTAATGACATTGGCTACCTCTGTATACCTACGAATGTTGTTTTTCGCCATCCATTCCAGAATCGTTTTTCTTTGGTGCAGCTCTTTTTGAACATCCTCTTCTTCTTGCCCCTTCATTTCCAAAATTTTTTCTAAGACGTTACTTTCTCCAGAAAAGATGAAGGAGTCGGTTTTGGCGTTCCAACGGAAAACTTCGACAGTTTTGATCTCTTTTGTTTTGGGATCCAAGCCTGTCACTTCTGTTACGGTTCTTATTCTTCTTGCTGGTTTTCCTTTGATCTCAATTCTTGACTGCACCACTAAGGCGTCAATCATACTGAGCATCTGTCTTGGAATATTCATCGGCTCAGACTCTAGACGCTGAAGCACAGCCTTTGCAGACTCGGCGTGTATTGTGCCCAAACCTAGATGTCCTGTAGCCATTGCTTGAAACATTGTGTAAGCTTCTTTTCCTCGAACCTCGCCCACGATGATAAAGTCAGGTCTCTGCCTCACTGCTGACTTCAACAAATCAAAAAGAGTAATTGAGCCTGCTCCTTTTTGTTCAGCTCCCACACGTACAACTGATGGAATCCAGTTTTCATGGGGCAGGTTCAGTTCAGCTGTGTCTTCTACACTAACTATCTTGAGTTCAGGTTTGATGAACATGGAGAGACAATTGAGCGTGGTGGTCTTTCCAGCTGCAACTCCGCCAGCTACAAGAACTGATGCTCTGTTCTCGATGACATACCAGAAATAAGCTGCCATCTCTGAGGATAAAGTGTTGAAGGATATGAGATCGGAGACCGTTAGGGGATCCACACGAAACCTACGGATGGTGAACGTTGAGCCTTTCCGTGTAATTTCGCTTCCATAAGTTAACTGAATACGGCTTCCATCTGGAAGCGTTGCATCAAGCATCGGTGTCGCAAGAGAAATCTGTCTTCCAGCGAGATAGGCGAGTCTAATTATAAAGGAGTTCAGTTCTCCTGTTGTTTCGAAAGTTATGTTAGTTGGTAAGGATTCGTATTCGCGATGCCAAACGTAGATGGGGATTTTGAAGCCATCTGCAGAAATGTCTTCAATTAGGTGGTCTTTCATGAGAGAGTCGATCTTGCCGTAGCCTATGAAGTCCCGTCTGATGTAATACATGAGCTTGCTGACGGCTTCCTTTGCAACATTTATGCGATAGTTCTCGATAACTTCTTCAACCTTGTTCTTCAGATACTCTTCCGCTTTTTCCCGTGCTTCCAATTCCTTTAAACTTACGTCCACTTCTTCCAGTAGAATGGACTTGATATTTCTAAGAGCCTCTTCCTCATCTTGCCGAAGCGTGGGTTCAATCACTTCATACTGTATTTTTTGTGTGATAGGATCCCTCACAACAGCGGCGAAAACATATGGTTCCTGTATGGGATAAACTTCGCGAAAGACTGAAGTTTTCCTTTTCATGACTGTTTCAAGAGGTTTTTCAGTCTTTTTCAATCGCTCCACTGCTCCGTCGACTGTCGACTGGTAAAGTTTTGCATTTGTGAGGCTCTCAAGCAGAATAGTGTATCTAGAGACTTAATAAATCCTATGAAGGATAAATCACTCTCGAATAAGCTTTCCAAAAACCGCTAGAGCTTTCTTAT
Source organism: uncultured Candidatus Bathyarchaeia archaeon (assembly GCA_964347555.1). Classification (GTDB taxonomy): domain Archaea; phylum Thermoproteota; class Bathyarchaeia; order Bathyarchaeales; family Bathyarchaeaceae. Next base: position 6,738 of record CAYFZT010000055.1, read on the forward strand.
CAATTGCCTGTAATTTAAAGCCCGTTGAACTCTGTTCTTTCCTGAAGGGTGATCATAAAAAACAATTTCTATGAGAGGATGAGGATTCGCATATCTGAGGTTCTGGTCGCATAACTTCACCATACAGGTAATGAAGGCATCTGGTTTTCTAACGATCTCAAGCTCGTATTGATCTGCTTGTCCCTCAGCGTAGCGACTAACCGTGTTCATAATGGGTAAGACTCCAAGAAACAATAACCCAAAGACAATGGCTAGCAATGGCAGCGCGGCTAAATCGTCGATTCCTTGGAAACCGAAAAAATTTACACTAGCTTTTAACACGAAATCTATGATATAGAAAGCTATTAACATCATTACGCTAGTCACTAGTGTCATTTTGCCAATGTGATGAAACGCATGATGTCCCAATTCATGGCCTATTACTCCCTCTATTTCGTCACTTGAATAATTTGCGAGCAATGTGTCGCTGAGGATTATTCTCCGAGTATTGCCGAAGCCAGCTAAGGCACCTACAGCTCTTCTTGTTTTCTCTCCAGCCTTCATCTCGAAAACCCCAACCACTTTTACTCCTGCCCTTTCTGCAAGATTCCCAAGTTTTTCAATCAGTTGCTGATCCTTCAAAGGAGGATACTTAAAGAAAAGAGGCATGATCACTACAGGCGCGAGGTACGTGATTACTAGCATTACTAGGGAAGTGAACATCCAAACAACAACCCACCAATACGTGGGAATAGTGCGGATAGCATAGTATATGCCTTCAACTGCAGTTAACAAAAGAAGCATTCCTAAAAGTAGGCTTTTTAGATGATCTGTAATCCATGAACGAAAGGTCTGCGTAGACAAGTCAAACCTGTGTTCAATGACGTATCCTTTGTAATAGTCGAAAGGCAGAGAAAAAACCCAGAAGCACAGGAATCCTATAGAAAAATACAGCGCAGTAGCCAACCAAACATTGGAAGAATAAGAGAAAGCTAGCTCCTTTAAGCTTGAAGATATGCCGCATTGCAGCACGGAAAAACCTAATGCAAACAAGAATGCGTATTCCATTGTTGAAACGAGAAGCTTGGCGTTTTGATATTTCTTAGCCTTCTCTTGTGAAGCTTTGTTGAAACCGTATTTCTCTACTGCATCTTGTTTAATCAAAAGGGGTTTCCCACGTTTCTTCTTTATTTTTCTTTTATCTTCTTTCTTCGCAGGCGCAGTTGCATCGTCAAGATTTTTTCAGTAGCGAAGATTCTGGCAGCAACATAGAGAATGACTAACGTGAATATTGTTACGTACCCTATACCCCAGAGCGCAGTGAAATAGTCTCCCGTAATAATTGCTCGAGACGCCAACATTGGATGAGTGAAGGGTATTGCAAGCAAGACAATCCTCATGGCCAAGGGTAAAGCGTTGATGTCTGTAAACATGAGAACCAGCATCGGAATAAACAAAGGTAAATATGCGAAGCCGAGAAGAGATTGGGCGCCTCGCACGTCTTCGGCGAAAACTGAAATCACCACTGCCAATGCTAGGGCTGAAAGCAGCGAAACGAAGAGTGAAGCGCCGAGAATAGCGTAGCCTAGTAGGCCAGGAGCAAGCCCGATTTCACTAAGGTCCACAGCCATTTGAGTTGGTGCTCCAAAGCTGAAAGAACCAACGTAATAGCTTACTCCCACAATTGTAGCTACTGCACCCAGCGCTGCAACGACTGTCGACCCTGTTAACTTTCCAATCAATATAGTAAAACGGCTGATGGGCATGCTAAGCAATGTCTCTAATGTTTTCTCTTCTTTCTCAGAAGCAACAGAGGTTGCCGCTAGCTGCATTGCCAAAATAATCAGCATCATTATGCCGAAGGGAAAACCGAAAGATTGTGACATAGCCACAGTAAAAAGGACATCCGGGTTGATGTCGACAGGCTTTCCTCTAACTATAGACTTAGGAGAATAATCAACTGGCTCTAATACAACTTCTGGGTCAAGATTCGCGTTCTCCAAGGTTTGTTCTGTCAATATCTGTGCGAACTGTTGTAGCAGAATATTGACTGCTGAAAAGGCGCCGCTTTCCGCGATGCCGCCGCCTCTGAAGACCCCGTAGACTTCTAATTGTGCCTTTTCACCTTTTGTGATGTTTTCGCTGAAGCCTTTAGGTATTAATATAATAGCTGTTGCATTGGATTCTTGAACCTCTGTTGCAACCTCGTCAACGTTTGAGGCGTTAAGTGCTGTGATCTTCAAGTTGCCATAGAGTTTCATCGTAGTGGTCAGGTTCTGGGCGAAGACATCTTTGTCATTATCTATGACTGCAACTGATATGTTCTTCATACTTTCCAAGGCGGCTTCTTGGGAAGTTCTTATCATGAATCCCATTATCGGAAATATTAGCAGGGGAACAAGAATTATTCCTAAGAGTATCCTCGGGTCTCGAATGAGTTCTTTCACTTCTTTTTTTACAATATTTCTTAATCCGCTAAACAAGATGCACCACCTTTGCAAAAGCCTCTTCAAGATTTGCCGCCTTGTACTTAGCTTTGAGCTCCTTTGGTGTGCCCTCTGCCAAGATTTTGCCTTTGTTTATGAGCGCAACACGGTCGCAAAGATACTCCACTTCAAGCATGTTGTGGCTTGAAAGCAGAACTGTCACTCCATGATCTCGCACATACTGCTTGATGATTCGCCTCACATGATACGCGTGAAGAACATCTAAGCCGCCAGTGGGTTCATCGAGCACAGCAAGCTTAGGCTTGTTCATTAACGCTCTCGCCACTAGAAGACGACGTTTCATACCCTTGCTATACGTTTTCACCCTGTCTTTAAGCCGCTCTGCCAAGCCTGAAATTTCCGCGGCATCTTTCACCATGGTATTCAACTTCGCCTTGCTGGCACTGTTGAACCTCGCCATAAACTCAAGATACTCAGAACCGCTCAAGTTTTTGTAAGCTCCTGCTTCCTCTGGGAGATAGCTGATTATCTTCCGCACTTGAGAAGCTTCTCGTAAAATATCGTGATCAAATACCCTTACAGAACCAGAAGTGGGCAGCAATAAAGTAGAAACAATTCTCAGAGCTGTTGTCTTGCCAGCACCGTTGGGACCAATCAACCCAAAGATTTCACTTTTCTTCACGCCGAAACTTAAGCCGTCAAGAGCTTGCACACTACCAAAAACCTTTGCAAGGTCGTTAACTTCAATAGCCAATTCCAAGCAAGCATCTCCAAAACAAAAGGCAAAAAACCCTTGTTTACTTTTAAAGATTTCTCAACAAGCCCTATGCGATTCAGTCTTGAACTGTCAATTTCCAATAATATTTACAAAAGAAGAGGATTTAACTTCTGCAGAGCGCGCGCTAAAACACAAATCGCACTATTCCTTGTCAGTTTTAAGTCTTCTTCCGAAGGGGCAAGCTTCAA
>CAYFZT010000056.1:0-9916 GCA_964347555.1 uncultured Candidatus Bathyarchaeia archaeon
AGCTAGGCGTTATGCCTAGCAGTGTGGCGCCGAAATCGTCTGCCCGAACCCTATTGGAAGCGGAGAATCCACACTTGCATAAGACCTCGCGTTTTGGGGTAGAAACTGTTTCCTCGAAACTTTACGCATCGCACGAATCACTTGTGGTGACCGCAGAATGTGTTGTCTAGTCAAATTTTGAATAAGCTGTTCCCAAGAATTATTTTTCATCTTTCCTCCTCGAGGGAATAACAAAGAGAACTTGTGCTTAAGATTTTGCTCTCAGAATAGCACAGCAGTGGTTTAAAATACTCCCAGATTTGTTGTCCAAAGGAGACTAGTGTTATTTCACTGTTACCGACTTGGCCAAGTTTCTGGGTTTGTCAGGGTTGAGTCCCCGTTCAATAGCCATATAATAAGCGAATAGTTGCAATGGAATAACATATACGATCGGCGAGAGAATTTCAGGTATGCCTTTTGGCACTTCAATATAATCATCCACAAATCTTTTGATCTCTTCGTCGCCTTCTTCAATTACGGCTATGATGGAGGCACGGCGGGCTTTCATCTCCATAATGTTGCTCAGTATAGTCTTGTGGGTGTCGTCTCTTGGGCAGATGAAGATCACTGGGAACTCAGACTCGATAAGACTGATTGGCCCATGCTTGCTTTCCCCGGCTGGATAGGCAATCGAAGGAATATAGGCAATCTCTAAAAGTTTGAGTCTTCCCTCCAGAGCGGTAGCGTAGCTTATTCCTCGCCCCAAAAAGAAGAAACATCCCTTGTCATGATACTTCTTGGCTAACTGCTCTACTTTCTCACTTTGAGTTTTAAGCAAGATCTCTGCAACATCAGGAATTTGCTCCAGTTTCTCCTCTTTGCGGTTCTTAAGGCGAGTTGAGCAAGAACCGAAAGCTGTGAGGTGAAGGTCTTTGTGGCAGCCACGCCTATTTCTGGGCCAGACTGTTGGCAAACATAGACTCTTGCCACACGGGTTAGGGTGGAGCCAATAATGTTGGTCAATCCTAGGACAGTTGCGGCTCGAAGTCTTGCGTGTTCTACCGCTGCAAGGGTGTCGGCTGTTTCACCTGATTGGCTTACAAACAGTATTGTGCTGTCTATGTTAACCGCCCTTCCGTGTTGTTCTATAAATTCAGATGCAATGATTGGGTGGGTCGCCAAAAAGGCTAGTTTTGAGAACATGTAAGAGGCAGCGAGACAGGCATGGTGGGATGTTCCACATGCCACGTGGAAGACTTCACCAGCACGGTCTAGGAATGCTGTCATCAACTCCAAATATTGATCTTGTAGTCGCAGTGTGTTTCTAAGGGTTTGAGGCTGCTCATAGATCTCTTTCAGCATAAAGTGTGGATAACCCTGCTTTTCAGCCATTTCAGGACTCCAATCAACTGTCTCTGGCGGTCTCTCCACGAGACTTCCATCGGTGAGCTTACGAATTTCGTATCCTTTGTGATTAAGAACAACCAGTTCACCGTTTTCGATTAAGGCTACTTTGTTTGTCAACTGTAGAAACGCTGGAATGTCAGACGCACAAAAAGCAGCATTTTCCTTAATGCCAATCACAAGGGGGCTTTCGTTTCTTGCGCAGACAATCTTGTCAGGCTCTCTTGTTGAGATCACTGCGATAGCGTAGGAGCCTTCTAGTCTCTTGGCGCTTTCGCGTACTGCATCGGCGAGCCCTAAACCTTCATTGAGTTTTTCTTCAACGATATGAGCGATCACTTCGGTGTCTGTTTTAGACCTGAAGGCGTGTCCGCGGTCTTCTAGCTCCTTTCGAAGTTCTGCGAAGTTTTCGATAATTCCGTTGTGAGCTACCGCAAGTTCTTCTTTGCAGTCAAGGTGGGGATGAGCATTCACTTTGTAGGGGGCTCCATGGGTTGCCCATCGCGTGTGCCCGATTCCTATGTTACCAGAAAGGTTGTCAAGATTAAGCAGAGTATGGACATCGTCGATTTTGCCAGCGTCTTTCTTCACATAGAGCTTACCTTTATGTATTGTTGCTTCTCCAACCGAGTCGTAGCCTCGATATTCCAATTTCTTCAGCGCTACATGAATAAGGGGCGCAACTTCACCATCTTTTAGAACACATCCAAAGATTCCGCACATTTAGCAAACCTCAGTCAAGACTTTTTGAAGCCATTTTTTCGCAGTTGTGATAGATAGACACTCGATGGTAACTATTCTCAATCGTTTTGTATAAACATTTTTAGAAAAACGGTTTTAAAGCTAAAAACATTGTTTTAGTAGTTCTTCCCGCTTTTTAGTCCGTTGTCTCATTGTTCACTTGCGCTTGCGGAAAAACATTAAATCGTCTTTTTGGCAGATGTATTCAAAGCCTACCTCAAGCAAAGATTTAATCTCGTCAGATTTCCTGGTGACTTTGACGGTGAACTCGTCGCTTGCTTCCTTGAAAAGCACTCTATCAAGCTGAATGTAGAGTAGAGTGGAATCAATTCTTCTGTGACCGAGAAACTCTTTGACGAAGAGAATGTCTTTCGTTTGATGATAAAGCTCTGTAGCCTTCCAATGGCGAAATGTGTGGAAACTTATTTGCAGCAGCCTTGGATTCTGGAGTTTTCTGGCGGCAACTTTTCTTGAGTGGAAAAATGTTGATTTCCTGGTTGCCATGCGCACGCGAAAAGGTGCAGAAAAAAGAGGGAAGGTTAAGCCTGGGTTTAGGTTGATGGCTCTGAGATTTTCCAAATCATAACGACGGGAATGCTATGACGGCTAAAGTCCTTCTATGCGCCCGTGCTGAGCCCATGAATACTGACCACTGTATTTTAACTGTATGAGTTCCTGCGCCAACAGACAGTTTATAGAAATTGAAGCATACTGAACTGAACAATTCCCATGAAGGCTGTAACGGAACTTCACTTGGTGAGCACTCAACACCGTCAACCATGGCTCTCCACACTATTGTTGCCCCTACTTCGAAAACTCGCACATTAGTGCTAAACAGAACCAGCAAATCGCTCGTGTTCTCCAAGGTTATAGTAATCGACGTAGCAGGAAAATCTTCAAACGCCTCTGTATCTTTGTCGGAGAATTCTTCAACGTATATAATATCAAACGCAGTTGGCGGTCCTTGAGGTCCAGTGTCGCCTTTGTCACCTTCTTCACCCTGTGGTCCCTGAAGTCCTTGCAGTCCTTGTGATCCCTGCGGACCAGTTTCGCCTTGGAGTCCAGTGTCTCCCGTGTCACCCTTAGGTCCTTGTTGACCTGCCAACAACTGTGTGGAAGCTACGATTGAGATGCCGCTTGAAGCCAACATCCCGATAACAAGCAAAATGAGAAACGCTCGACGTGTAACTAACACTTCTTCAGCCATTTCCATCACCTCTTTTGAACCACACTTTCATCTGCAGTTGTAATATCAAACTTATGAAGCGAGAATCAACATTTGCGTAAGAGCGGTGTAGGGGAGTCATCACGGTTACCCTCGCCATGTTTCCCCTACACGTTTTATGCGTTGATTTCATCACTTGCCTTGTGCAAGTTCAGGGTAACCATACATTTCCTGAACCGGCTTAGAAAGAGCAACAATGTTCGCAACCGTCTGCAACTCCAAGTCTTTCCTATCTCCAATATACTTGCAGACTAACCCGGTTTCACCGTTCAAAGTGTGAGGAACAGAGATAACTCTCATAGGGTCGGTTGACAAGATGAAATGGGCCCTGTCGAAACAGCAAGTCTGCAGAGAGATCACCTTGCTGAACCTGAACCGCGCCACTTCATGCGCTTTCACAAGGTCTTGAAGGTTCTTGCGGCTCCAATCTGTAACGTCAAAATCTAACACGTGAATGTGAAACCCACTTCTGCCACTAAAAACTATGTGAATGTCTCGGTAGTAATCTTCTATCTGCCAACACGCTTGCTCAGCTAAGTGTTTGCTGATTTCTAGACATAAAGCACAGACCTTCCACATTGTAGAGCGTATATGTTTGTGCCAACGGTGAAGCACATAACTGTCTATATCGATCACAAACTCGCCGTTGCCAAACGGAACCGCATAATTCCCCTTATACTTCTTACCTACACGCTCTGGAAACAACCAATCTAAAACTGACATGTAAACGTGAACAGGCGCAAACCTGATGCAGCATTCTCTAAGCTCTCTCCCGTTCAAACGATTCTGAAACTTGTTCAACTTCACAAACCTGCTGTCTGAAACCTGAACCCTAACATGTTTTCTGCTCAGGTTCCATACTTTCGGAATTTTAAGGTCAGAGTTAATGTAGTAGTTGCTTATTCTCCAGGACTCCAACATGTAGAAAACCTTGTTCTGGAGCGTTTTAAGTTTGGCGAGCCATAGACAATTAAGATAGGACAGAGAGCTGAGTGAAATAGAAGAATCTATAGAAGACATTTCTCCTTAAATTATTAATCCCAAACCCAAACCCAAACCCTTACTTACGTTTACACACTCAGCAAACAGACAGACACAAACAAACAATGCGCGCGCGCTGAGCAAACGGGAATGTAGATTCCTTCATGAGAGAAACATCGGTTTTTCCTTAGGTTCTCCTTCAATTTGAGAATAGAAAAATACTTTATCTCGGACTGAGTAGAACTGAGATAATTTTGATTTAAGCAAGATATTCTCATCTGCTGAAGAACGCCGCAAACCATTTTATCTATCGCGATACAAATTCAAATTAGGAGAATTGAAAATGGTTAAAAAGGTGGCGAAGAAAGGGAGGCTTCTTTGGTTAAAGCAATCAATAATAAGAATTGGAAACTTTTTGAGCAGACCATACATTTGGTCAGGTTTATTCGTTGGTTTTGTGTGGAGTTTCCCTGCGCCTTTTTTAATAACTGCATTTTTTGAGTTCTTTCGGAATTTACCGGAAGCAGCAATATGGATAATTTTCTTTCCGCTGTGGTTGTCAGACCTTTTGACACGATGGATGATAGACCTTGAGCTTGTTGATCCGCTATTAGGGAGTCTTATACTTTGGGCTGTATCTATACTTGCTGGCATGTTTTTGGGCGTAGTTTTCACTTATGGAATTCATCGAATTCGTATCTGGAGAAGAACCCGAGAAACGCGTATAATTTGAGAACCCACAGTGCACTGAATTGCGAGGTAAAAGCGGTTACCCCTAAAAAGAAAGTAATAAGAAAGAATAAAAATCTCTTTGACTGTTTTTTCTAACAAAGCCGCGGCGAGTGAATACATTGCTCGAATGGCTTAAAGAACTACTCATGATCTATACGTGGAAAGAACTTTGGGTTATTGTGAGCGTACCTACATTAATAGTAGGCGTCTGGGCTCTCTTTTGTTTTCTGCTCACTATTCCAAGCGATATTATAAGAATCATCGGAATATGGACACTTATATTTGCCTTGACAGCTGGAGCGGCCGCCGTTGATGTCTTGAAGAGACAAAAGAGTAAAGCCTGAAGAATCCCTGCTGTTGTTTAAAAACACATTCTATTTCCTATTGTTTAATTCTATGGTTTTGAATCATCTTTTCTTCAGTTTTTGCACAGTGTTCTTAGTGCCCAAATACGCCATATCTGCCATGCCAGTGAATAGGCCTGTTTCAACTACACCTGGAAGGGATTTAAGTTGAAAATGTAGTTTGCTTGGAGAATCTATTGGTCCAAAATCTGCGTCTATAATGAAATTGCCATTATCTGTAACTAAGGGGCCAACTTTTCCACTGGTTTCTCGTAGTCGCGGCTTTCCTTTCATCTTCTGAATTTTCAACGTAACAGTGGGAATTGCGAAAGGCAATACTTCAATAGGCACAGGATGATATCTACCTAGTTCATTTGTTAATTTGCGTTCATCAGCTATGATTATGACCTGCTTAGATGCTGAAGCTACAATTTTTTCTCTTGTAAGCGCACCGCCCATTCCCTTGATCAGGTTCAACTTTTTATCAATTTGATCTGCGCCATCAATTGTGAGGTCAAGCCTCGGGTGTTGCTGGAGAGTTGCTACTTTAATTCCACAATCTGTTGCAAGTTGCATGGCTTGGTAAGATGTGGGAACACCAAGAATTTTCCAGTTTCTTTGCTGAGTCAGTTTTCCTATTTCATTAATGGCGTAGGCTGCTGTGCTTCCACTGCCAAGTCCAATTATGTAGCCGTCTTTTACGTGTTTCACTGCTTCTAAGGCTGCTCTCTTTTTGGCTTTCTCCACCCAGCTTACACTTTTAACCTTCGACTTCAATCTGCTCCAACCGTTCTAGAACCTTCTCAACTTCTGTCCTTATCTCTTCTATTCTCTTTTCAGCATCAGTCTTACGCGGTGGCGCTTTTCGCTTTCGAGTCCTTCTTGTCTCTTTCGCTGGTACAGCAGGCGTTTTTGGTGACGGGGTTGGTACAGGTACTTCCACCACTGGCTTCACTTCGACACGTGTTCTTAATTCCTCTACTTTCTTGCCCAGTTCGTCAAAGCGTTCACTGAAAAGTTTGATGAGGTCTTCTTGCATGGTTTCAAGTTCATGTAAGGCCACAACGGATTCGCTTTTTGAAATAGAGTCTCGGATTTTCATCATTCTTGTTTTATATCTCTCTGCCAAGCTTTCACGTTCTTCTTCTGTGATTCTGCCTTCTGCTTGGGCTTCATAAAGACGCCTTATGGCGTAGCTAAGAATCTCCCTCTCTAACCCTAACGTCTTAAGATCTGTTTTTGCTTCCTTCGCCTTTTCACGACTTATTGTGCGTTCAGGTTTAAAAGGTAACCAACTTTCTCTTGATTCAACTACCCTTTCTAGGCTTTCTTCCTCAACTTTTTTTCGACCCCTCATGACATAAAACGTGAAAATAACGACTGCACTTGCGCCCCCTATGACGAGCACGTAAAGCAAAGACTGCTCAAAAGCCACTAGACTCCCTCGTCCCAATCATGGTTTCCCTTATGTTGTATATAAATTCTTAATTTGCTGCTTAAGAAGTTTTAAGGGTTAAATTGCTTTGTTGCTTAAAGTAATTACAAGTTTGCAATCACAGTTAACGCCTTTAGTGTGTGCAATTAATGAGTGAGGAAAGAAAAGCTGAGACTCTTGAAGAGTTAAGCAGAAAACTAGACATAATCATGAAGAGACTTGACACCCTAGAAGCTGCAATCCTTGGAAACCAAGACCACGCAGAATTGGCAACTTCTATACGGCTAATAAGAACAAGCGTGGGCTTATACGGCGAGCCTTTAAAAATGTTAGCTCGTTTGAAAACCGCTGAACGTTACGTGAAGCGTAAGCCTATTGCCCAAGATGAAATCTCGCGGTGTATCGTTCAAGCCCTTGCCATGAAAGGACATCTAAACATTTCCGCCATCACAAGGCAAGTGCGAGCCATGAGAGGCAAAGCATCACGAAGAATCATCAGAGAACGCTTGAAACGTCTAGAAAAAGACAACATTGTGCGAAAAATTGAAGGCTTTGGAAACGTCTACGAGTTAGTTGATACCAGTGACCCTTAGACTGGTCACTTTTTTCCAGAATATTAAACTGAAGTGTTCAGTCTTATAGTTGTGCGTCGAAAAGAACATGTAAACTTGAAACTGAAGAACAAATGGCCACGTGCAGATGCAGTGAGTTATATGTCCGCACTAAAATTTAGTTACAGCTTGTGCTCACTAAACGTGAGTTCGTTTTATAAAATCTGTTTCGCAAAACTATTAAAAGAAAGGGAGAAAGCATGGGAAAGCTGGACACACTGAAGAGAGAATTCTCGTTCATAAAAGGCAACTATGCCATTCTCGTGGTAAGCTGGATTCTTATGGATTTCGCCATGGAACTCCCTGGAACTTACTATTCGCTCTATGTTCTTGAACTGGGCGCGACAGAGACAATTCTCGGTATGATTGGGCTCTTCTCATTCCTTGCGTTGGCTTCCATGCAGTTTCCAGGAGGATACCTTGCAGACAAGTTTGGTAGAAGATGGCTTGTATCTTTCATGACCTTTGGAGTAGCCCTCTGCTACATCTTTTATGCTATAGCTCCTTCATGGCATTTTATCTTACTGGGCGCAGTTGTGATGAATTTTTTCAACTCTATCTATCAACCAGCTTTGATGGCGATGATTGCGGATTCTGTGCCCTCTGAAAGGAGAGGTATGGGTTTCGGTATAATCATGCTCATAACAAGCGCCTCCACTACACCAGGACCTTTTGTCGCAGGCATTCTTTACAACCAGTTTGGATTGATACAAGGCATGAGAATTGGTTATGGCATTGTAACATTACTATTCTTGACTGCAGCACTCCTCAGAATACTGCGACTAAAAGAGACAATGACTAATGCTCAAAAGCCCAGTTTGAGCCAACTCTTTGGAAGCTATCCAACTGCTCTAAAGGAAAGTTTTGGTGTCTGGAAGAAGGTGCCTCGTGCAATGTTGTATCTGTTCCTTTCATTTGCAGTAATGATTTTCGGAGTTGCCACAGTACAACTCTATTTCGTCGTTTACGCTGTAGAGGAGCTTTTTATAGACAAAGCTATTTGGCCTCTGATACTCACGGCTTTATTCGTTACCATGATAGTTCTATCCATTCCAATTGGAAAGATTGTGGACAAGGTAAACCGAAAGCTCCCCATTTTGACAGCGTACACCGTGTTTGGAGCTTCAATGTGGCTCTTCGTATACGGAGACCTGTTGAAACTTTTTGTCTCTCTAGTTTTAGTTGGAGTGGGACAGGTTATGATGAATGCGGGCTTCAGTGCTCTACAAGCTGATTTGACCCCTAAAGAACAACGTGGCAAGGTTAATGGCTTCACAAACTTTACAACACAGATATTAATGGCGCTTGGCAGTCTAACTGGCGGCATCTTATACGAACACGTTTCGCCTCAGCTACCATTCTTTTTAGCAATGGTCTTTATTATTCCTTCATTTGTGCTCACACTTGTCTTGGTTCATGAACCTGAGAGAAGAGAAGAATAAGCGTATGCTTGGCTCTTTTTTGACTAACGAACTTGCAAAGTTAGATCTCCACAACTCTTGAAAGACGAGAGCTTGGTGACCAATGGACTGGTCACTTTTTCTCAGAATGTTAAACTAGAGTGTCCACTCTTATAGTTCAGTGGTGAAAAGAGATGGGTTTAAGAAAAAGCCATGATAAGAAGAGAAGTAGGATAGTGCGTAATTCAGGATTGTTTGGCGTAATAGACCGAGCTGAATCTACTGATCAGATGAAAGATGTTGAGGAAAATTTTCCAATCTCGTTGAATTTCAAGGCTCAGAAATTAGCTCGAGACGCGATGTTAGAAGCAGAGTATGATAAGGCTCATGCTATCGCAGTGTTAATACGAATGCATTTCATGTAAAGGTCTTTCCAAAATGGTTAATTGCAGTTTAAGTCAAAATAAGTTGGAGGTGAAATCGGATGATTGAGAAATCTGAGAAGAAAAAGACGGCGTCCGAAGAGGCAGAAGAGGTTAGACAAATCCTCAGCGCGGTTTCCACCGAGGTTCCAGCATTGATAAAGAGTATAGTATCTGCGGTTTTCTCAGAGGAAGCAGGAAGAAACATGGGACGTGCAGCAGCAGCGTTCTATAAGGAGCTTAAAGAGGGCGGAATGCCCGACGATGTGGCTGTCAAAATGACTGAAGACTACATTAAAGTTTTCACAAGCCTCGGAGATGTCCTCAAACAAGTAGGCAAAACGGGAAAAGGCTTCCATATCTCAGCCGGAAAGGAAGAAGAAGTAGGAAAAGAGATTGAGAAGAGAGTTAAAGAGAAGATATCAGAGAAGCTTCGAGAAAGAGAAGAGCAAGAATAGTCTCTTCGCTTCCTCCTTTTTGTGGGGTGAATTTTATGGGTAAAATCAGCAGCCTACGGTTCATACTAAGCATTCTTCCCAGCGGCGGCGCTCTAATTAGGATGCTGGCTAGCCTGCTTCTGATATGGTTGACTCTAGGCTGGAAAGTGAGAAGGGCGAGAAAAGCCTTTGAAAAGGAGTTAGT
>CAYFZT010000057.1:0-2813 GCA_964347555.1 uncultured Candidatus Bathyarchaeia archaeon
GTTGGGCTTCACTATGGCAAGCTTAAGGGCGAATTTAAGGCATTACAAATGATTTCAAAATATAAGCCTTCAGCGCTCATTGTCATAGCTTTTATGCCCATACATGGAACTCCAATGGAAAACATTTCTCCTCCAACATCAACCGACATAGCCAAGGTGTTGACTATGGCTAGGCTAATGATGCCTAAAACTCCCTTAGTTTTGGGATGCATGCGTCCAAAGGGTAAAGGCAAAGAAGAAATCGATGTTTTAGCCGTTAAGGCTGGTGTCAACGCCATTGCGTTCCCAGCAGAGGAAGCCATTAAGCAAGCAGAGTCTTTAGGTTTAGAAATTAGTTTTTCATCCTTTTGTTGTTCACAAATTTACGATGATATTGGGCGAACGTATTAGCGCTTTAGAAGCTATTTGTTGGAACTTATATGCACGCGTGTTTATATATTCGAAGCTTGTGAAGTCCAGAATAACAAATGAAAAGTGGGGTGACCACCGCGCTATTGCCCTCAAAAGTCAGAGTGTCCGTAGGCTCAGCCATTGTCCTCGGATTGATGCATGGAAAACTGGACGCCAAACCAACCACAATATACCTACTCACCTATTATCCTGGCAAATGCTTGGCAAATTGCGGCTTCTGCCCTCAAGCCAAAATGGGAAAGAGCCGAGCAGACAAACTGTCTCGCGTTACATGGCCCACATTTTCAACCGAACAGGTTTTGTCGAAAATCGAAAAGGAAGCCAAAAATCCAATTGTAAAGCGCATTTGTATTCAAGCGTTAAACTATCCCAGAGTGTTCAGCGACGTGTTGGCTCTTGCAAAAGAGATACGGTTGCGGGCTGACATTCCCCTATCTGTTTCATGTCAACCCTTCGACCTGAAGCAAATGAAGCTGCTAAAAGAGGCGGGAGTTGACAGAATCAGCATCGCACTGGACGCAGCGACTAAAGAGTTGTTTGATAAAGTTAAGGGACCTCTCACTAACAGTCCATACAAGTGGGAAACACAACGGGAAACATTAATGAAAGCTGTACAAGTTTTCGGCAAAAACCGCGTCTGCACCCATCTCATCGTTGGTCTCGGAGAAACCGAAAAGGAGATCATTCAAACAATACAGTGGTGCACAGACTGCGGTGTGTATCCAAGCCTTTTCGCTTTCACTCCAATTCCAGGAACCACACTGGAAAACTTGTCCCAGCCCCCTGTTGCAACTTACAGGCGGATTCAGCTAGCACATCATCTTATTGTTAATGGAAAAACTCGGTTTGAAAAAATGCAGTTTGACGAAGGCGGTCGGCTTATCGACCGTGGAGTTTCTGAGAGTCTTCTTCAGCGAGTTGTTGAAGGGGGCATTCCCTTTTTGACTTCAGGATGCCCTGATTGTAATCGTCCTTATTACAATGAACGCCCAGGGGGACCATTGTACAATTATCCTAGACAACCCTTGCCTGAAGAGATAACAGAAATAAAGGAACAACTGGGTTAGATTTTACTGAGAAGAAGATCGTTGGAAACCTTATACCTCATTGACGCAAAAGCCGAAGGCAACGCGGTGAAACTAAGATTTTTCGATTCATCAACGAACAAACTGGTAGAGTTTAGAGACACCAATTACAAGCCCTATCTTTTAGTTCCACATCCTCTCAGCAAGGAAGATGAAGAAACAGTGCGCAGTTTTCAAGGAGAAATTGAAATTGTTAAAAAACGCGACTTGTTCACTGACGAAGTGAAAGAACTCGCTAAGGTGAAATTTTTAAGCCCATTTCTGGTCCGAAAGACTGTTAAGAGATTTGAAAAATTCTGGGAAGACGAGATAGATTTTGCTCACAGTTATGCCTATGACCACGATTTAATCTTCGGTGCGCTTCAGGTCCGAAAAGGGAACGGTTTCATGCCAACGTTAAGTTTTCCAGAGAAACTGCGAGACAAGTTTGAAAGCACTTTTGGCTCAGTGAAAAACTCTGACCCTCTCAAGTATAACCAGCTGGAACGGTGGTTTTCACTGTTACATGAGCCCGTGCCCCAAGTAGGAGCTGAACTATTAGGCGTTGGTGATGAAATTGAGCCAGAAAGATACTACTTTGCCTCCATGCTTTCAAGGATTGCCAACTTGCCGGTTCCAGAAACTTACATCAGTCGAAGCGTAAGCGACTGGCTGAAGTCTATGATACACACGTATCTCAGAAAAAAAGAGATTCTGATTCCCACCTCGAAGGAGCTGAGGAAAGGCTATGAACCTCATGTTGTTACAGGCGCCTTAACTGTGGAGCCTAAGAGCGGAATCTACTTTGACACGGTCGTAACCGACTTTGAAAGCTTGTATCCAAGTTGCATAGACAGCTACAATTTGTCTTACGAAACCGTTGACTGCAACCACAAAGCATGTAAGAGTAATAGCGTTTCCGAAGTTGGGCATCACATATGCACAAAGAGACGCGGCTTTCTCTCCCTACTAATTGGCGCACTCAAAGACCTTCGCATACACTGGTTTAAGCCCCTTTCAAAAAACAGCAACGTATCTGCGGAGAATAGAAGACAGGCAAAGACTCTTGCTAGGCTTCTGAAACTCATAACCGTGTCCAGCTACGGAGTTTCGGTGCGAATTCACGGACTCGCCTGCCCACCTTTAGCAGAGTCCATCACAGGCTACGGTCGATATGCGCTTAAGACCACATGGAAGATAGCGGAGGAGAACGGTTTACACCCAGTTTATGGGGACACAGACTCAATCTTCCTAGAGAACGCATCGCCAAAGAAGGTTGAGTGGCTGATCAAAACCGCGAAGCAGAAGCTTAAACTAGACCTAGCAGTTGAGAAACGT
>CAYFZT010000057.1:2823-9882 GCA_964347555.1 uncultured Candidatus Bathyarchaeia archaeon
TGTTTGTGTCTTACCTAAAGCAAAAAAAGCGTACTTCGGCATCTTTGAAGACGGAACAGCCGACCTGAAGGGACTCACGGCGATAAAGTCCAACTCGCCCAATTTCATTCAAAACGTGTTCCAAAACTGCGTTGAAGAACTGAGCCATGTGAAAAACATGCAGGAATATGAGCTGGCAAAGACGCGAATTATAAAAGTTGTTCAAGATGCCATCAGAGACCTGAAGAACGGAAAGGTTGAGCTCAAAGACCTTGTCTACAGAGTTAAGCTGTATCGCGAACCTGTTGAAAAACTTAGTTCGAAGGTTCTTCCTCAACCATACCAATGCGTAGCTCAGCTGGCTGCTGCTGGAAAGGTTGTTAAACGGCGAGATACTGTTGCCTTTATTAAGGTTAAGCCCTTTGACTTCAAAGGAAGAAGATTCACTGTGAAACCAGTTGAGCATGTTCGTAGCGTTTCAGAAATAAACGTGGAAGACTACATACGAAACTTGACAACTGCTTTAAACCAAACCTTTGAACCTATGAACATACAGTTTGAATTCGAAAAAGAGAAGAAAATAACAGATTGGTTCAAATAACAAGAGAAAAAACTCCAAATACACTGTACAAGTTTATCTTTGCCCTTTCAAGTAGAAAACAGAAGCTTAACCTGATTAATTCCTTTTTTTCTCTTTGTAAGTTAGAAACAGAAGAGTTTTTTTTATTTCATATAAGCTTGAAAAAATCTCGCTCAGTTATTATTCCAACAAGCTTTTCGTTTTCCACGACTGGTAGAGAACCCACGTTGTTTTCTCGCATAAGCCTTGCAGCGTCGCCGACATCCGCATTGGGCTCAATCGTGACAACATTCGTTCGAGTAACCTCTAAGACTGATGTTTGCAAGACTTGTGCCATCGATCCAGATTGCAGATGTTTGAAAACTTGACTTGAACCGAAGAAGCGGAGAAGGGTCCTGTTTGTAGCCATGCCAACAAATTTGCCGTCTAAAACAACTGGTAGTCTTCTAAATCCATGCTCAATCATAGATCTTGAGGCTTCATAAATTGAAATTCGGGGAGCCACAGTTACAACTTTTCGGGTCATAACTTCGGAAACTTTTACTCAGCTGAGTTTCCCTGTGAACAATAAAATAATGTCGCGTTCAGTGACAATAGCCCAAATATGCTTCTCCAAGTCCAGAACAGGCAGTCCTCCAACGTTGTGTTTCTTCATAAGCCTCAAAGCATCACTGATTTTTGCAGAGGTGTAAATCCAAACCACATCAGTTGTCATGATAAAGCGCACTGGCTCGTTGATAGCCTTATAGAAATTGCCCGAATATTTTCTTTGGATTATCTGATATTTTTCTCCTCCTCCAAAATAGTTAATGAGGTCTGTGGCTGTAAGTATGCCTCGAAGTCTCTGGGTTCCAGGGTCAGCAATTGGCATACGGCGGAATCCCTTCTGAACCATAATTTTTATTGCATCATAAATGGGAGTCGTAGGTGCCATCGTGACCACAGGGCTCTTGGCAATGGTCATTATCTCCCCTTCTCGTTTTTTGGAGGGATGCGCCCGTAGGTCTAACGGTCCCTTGTCTCGAAGACTTCGACGATAACTTTCTCTTCTTGATGCCACTTCCAAAATATCCTCCTTAACCTACCAATGCTCGAACGATGTCCTCGCGGTCTACGATGCCCATAAGTTTGCCTTTTTGGTCAATAATGAGCACGCGTCCAATGCCTTTCTTAAGCATAAGATCAGCTGCATCTTTAACTGTATCTGTTGGTTTTAAAGAGATAACAGGCACCTTCATTATTGAAGAAATTTTCGGAGGAGTCTTAAAACGACCTTTCTTCGCTTCGAAAGCAGGGAAAACCATGCTGTGCTCTAAGAGGTTGGCTTGGGTTAACATGCCGACAGGTTTTCCTTTTGTCACAACAGGACATCCTGAGAAGGATTTTTCTTGCATCGCCCGCCAAACGTTATCTACTTTATCACCCACGGAGCAGACGAAAAGTTCGGTTGACATAACCTTACTTAGAGGCTTAGAAAGCTCGGAAGCATCCTTCTTCACGTAAGCAGCGATCAAGTCTTCTAATCCGAGCATTCCTGTGTACCTTCTGTTTTGAGAAGAGTCTACAACTGGAGTGTACCATTCGTCTAGTTGAAGCATCTTCCGCACAACAGAGCGCGCATCCATGTCGAGGGTTGCAATTAATCTGGGAGTTGACATGACCCCTCTGACTCGAATCGGAGAGACAGAGGAACTGATAGTCATCACGTCGCTGCGAGTAATTACTCCCAATAAACGTTTGTGTTCGCTTACAACTGGAAGAGTCCGTAAGTTTCTTTGGCGGAGAATTGCACGAGCCTTTGTAGCAAGTTCATCTGCGTAAATGGAGGGATATCTTCGATTTGTTAGATCTTGAACACGCAAACCATCGCCTCAGTATTCACTTCCTTCAATCTTGCAGTCTTCACAGATGAAGGAACCCTCCACCTCTTCGAGGGTGTCAGACCATTGCCCACAGCGATCACAGTAGCCTGCCATCGGCTGCTGGGTCACTTCTTCTTGAGCAGTTTCGCCTTCGATCTTCGCTTTCTCTTGTATTATTTCAATAAGCTCCGGCGTAATTGCCAAGATGTCTTTGCTGGAAATTAGTCCCACAAGTCTTCCCTTGTACATGACTCCGAGTCTTCGAACGTTTAGCCTACTCATTATGCGTGAGGCTTCGCTGAGGGTTTCGTCTGGGTCAATTGTGATTAGAGGGGCAGTCATAACATTCTTGGCAGCCAATTTATAGCGAGGTCTGTTTTTAGCTAAAACTCTTCTCACGAGGTCTCGTTCAGTTATTATACCTAAGGGTTTTCCATCTTTTCCAGTTACAATGACACATCCTAAGTCGTATTTTTCCATGAGTTGAGCTACTTTAGTTACAGGTTCCTTTTCGTGAAGTGTAACTACTGGGCTGGACATTACATCTTTAACCAGCATCTTTGTCCTGATGCCCATCTCTGCCATTGTAGGTTTCCCTCCACACGAAGATAAATCAAAAGGGAGTATTAAACTGTTGTTCAATTTTCTGTCAAAAAGCAAAAAAGGACTTCTCGTTGAAACCTCTAGGAGCGTTTAATGCTACCTCTTCCTGAAGGTATGAAAGCCTGTATCTCTTCTAAGGGTACCTCAAGGATTTGTTTCCGCTTGTCCTTTGAAGTCTTCTCAGCTAATATACGGCGTATCTGTTTTGCGAGTTGGCTGCTCTTATGCTCTCCGGGAACGATTTCAACGTAACTTTTCGTATGTTTGCTGATGGCTTCCGGCGGTCCCCCAATAATTTGGGCATGGTCTTCGATTTGAACTCCGATGGTAATGGTCAACGGAACATTTCGAATGTAATTTTTGGTTCCATGAATCATGAACGCGCCCTTTTTCAAGTATTGACCAGAGGGTGGACTTTTGCTCACTTGCTGAGGATTAACCCAGAAAACATTGACAGTACCAAGCATTTCCTTCCACGCTCGAGAATAAGACGCCGCAAATTGAGCAGCCTCATTTAGAGACTGCTCTGTTGATGTTTTTCCCTCTGTCTTGATCAAAACGAAGGGGGCACCTACTATGTCGGCGTGAAAGACGATGTCGTGGGATTCCATGTGTCGCTTGATGAGAATTTCGTTGGTTGATGCATCTTTTCCTCCGATAACTAAGAAACCATCCGAAGAGTGGAACCAGCGAAACTTTTCATACCAAGCTTTTTCTCTTCTAATTTGCGGAGGCTTCTGCACCTTCACGATTTGCTGTTTCTTCTGTGAAAGTTCTTCAATTTTGGTTCGAGTTTCACGCACCGCCTTTTCGGCGCCTTCAAATCTTCTCTGCGCCTTCTTTGCTCTTTCATAGAATTTGGCTGCGTTGGATTGAACAGAGCGAGTTAAGCCAAGTTGAAGCGTTGAATCGTTCAATGAAACAGTGAGAATACGATGTGCAGAGTCTAAAGCAAGAAAATACCTTGCTGGAACAAGTTCCTTTTCTTTCTTTTCCTGGAGGTCTGAGACGATCTGTTTCCATTCTTTGCCACTTTGTTTTTCACTCATTATTCTCTGCTGCAGAAGTTGAAGCTCACCAAAATGGGAATAAACTAAATCCCCCAATTTCTTGTTTCGCAGCACGTCCACTTTAGAGTCTTCCAGTGTTTTCTGCTGTTTTTCTAAGATTCGCTGCAGCTTTGCAAGCTCACGCTCAAACTCACGTGTTGCTTGAGCCACCTCTTTCTTCAGCTTTGTTTTCGTATAAAATTCGTCGAGTGCATCGTTAAAGTTTCCGTATGCTTTGGTTTGAAGATGCTCGTATCTTTTCAGCCGAATCGGCGTTACATCAACCCAATTGCCCTTTTCGTCAACCATGATATGAGGTTCAAGCTTTCCAGCCTTTAAGGAGGAAAGAAGAAATTGCAATTGAGCAAAAATCTTGTCAAGATCTTGCTCTTCAAGAGCTTCGCATGGAGAGTTTTTGTTGATTTTGGCTCTTAGGAGGATCTCTTCTGCATAGAGTCCGCCGATGCTGAGAAATTTTGTAAGAGCTTTCACAATCTCTTGTTGTCCAAAATCTCTGATTTCGTCAAGGTCTTTTCGGCTCATTTCAATGGGGTTTTTGCCACTTGATGGGGCGTACTCGAAGTTTTCTCTTCGTAAAATGTTGCGGTCCCGCATCTTTTTGTAGATAAGTGCATGAAGAATTTTGTTTTCTGGGTTCACTAGGGTGATGTTGCCTTCCCCGAAAAACTCGGTTATAAGTTGGAATTCTCCTTCTTTTGTGCTTATCTTTATGGCGATTGTGCGTTCAAATTCATGTTGTTGGATATCTGCGATTATGCCATTTTCAAGGTTCTTCCGTAGAGCCATGCAAAAAGATGGTGGTCTCTGAGGTTTTTGGAGGACATATGACGTTAAGTGCATGCGTTTTCCAGACTCGATGAGTAAATTACGAGAAGGTTCTCTTGGACGGCGAAGCTTGAAAAGTAATGTGGTATGGTTGATTTGATAGATTTTTCCTATGCGAGCATCTTTCATCCTCTGTCTAAGCTCGAGAACTAGAGCGGCAACGTCGAAGCTGGATAACTCTGTCTTCAATAGGGTCCCTCTAAAAAGTGAGGGATTAAAGCCTTTAAGCATTGTTCATTTTAAAGACGCTGTAAAAAGTTAATAGGCACGCATTTCTCCTTTTCTGACGCTTTACGAGGCTTAAGATTGGCTCACAGCAAGGAAAACGAAGTATTCAGTATTCAAACGTTCGATTTGACTAAAAGATTTACTAAAAAGAAGCATAAGGGCATCTTCAGTTTCCTACGCAGAGAACGTAAAAAAGAAAACCAGAAGAGTGAACAATCCGAGACTACCGTAGCCCTAGATCACGTCAATATCAAAATCCGTTCAGGCGAACTCTTCGGACTGCTTGGACCCAACGGGGCTGGAAAAACCACTTTAGTTAAATGTCTATCCACGATTTTAATCCCAGACAAAGGCTCAGCAGTTGCGCGCGCAGCAATTGGTTGGAACTGGGGACATTGTTACCTATATTTTCACTGGGTACATGATAATGGGTTTCATAGGAACAGCGGTTTGGGCAATGGGCTTCAGCATTCGAAAAGAGCAGTGGTATGGAACCTTAGAGTCAATCTTCGTGACGCCCACCAGCCGCTTGAGCTTGGTTCTAGGCATGGCTTTACATAGCACTGTGCATCAAAGCCTTGGTACAGCGATAGAGTTTGCAGTCATATACCTCATTTTCGGCTTAGCATTGAAAATCGGAGGAATACTGCCCGCCTTAGGAATCTTCGCGCTCATGATGCTTGCCCTCTACGGCTTCGGCATACTAGTTTCAGCCCTCAGCTTAATTCTAAAAGAGGGATGGATAGTTTCAGAAGGACTCCACAGCATCATGATGATACTTTCTCCAGTGGCTTATCCCTTAATTGTGCTTCCAACAGTCGCTCAACAAGCAAGCACGGTGTTTCCAACTGCACCAGCTTTGGTTGGAATGCGAACTTTTCTACTAGAGAATTATCGTCCCGAAGTAGTCGGCAACATCTTCTTGCATCTACTAGTTCTAGACATAGCCTGGATTCTTTTCGGCATCTTCGTGTTTCATCTAACCGACATCTACGTGCGGAAAAGGGGCAGTCTCGAAAAATACTAATAAAACCTTTAATATCACAAAAGAAGGTATAAGGCAAAAACAATTCAAAAGAACATGGTGTCTTTGATGAAGCCCTTGTCGTTTATCTACTGGAGCAGAGCAGGCTTGGGCATAGGTGCAGCCCTGTTATGTATATTTTTGAACATTTTGTCACCTGGGTTCACTATTTTCTCTAACCTATCAGTAGCCTTAATTGTCTACATTATTGCGTACTACATATACAAGTGGCGTTTCGTCGTCTTGGTTGAAAAGCCTTCTAAAATCGCAACCCAAGGTATAGGCGCCTATTTTTTAACATGGATAGTGGCATTGGGGTTGTTCGTTACAATTTTGCACCCTACAGCAGTTTTTGCCTATTCTCCTTCGGTTCCTATCACAAATAATGCGGTAACTTTCAATGCAGCGAGCAGTTATAGCCCCTCGGGTTACATCGCTAATTATAAATGGGATTTTGGAGACGGAAATACAACCATCCAAACAGACTCAATCGCAACCTATGTTTATGCGACCCCTGGAAATTACACAGTTAACTTGGTGGTTACAAATAACTATGGATTTTCTACAGCAGTGTCAAAAGTTGTGGAAGTTAAGGCCCCTGAGTAAAGCCCTTGTCACCCACGTTTAATACAAGAGAACTTAAAGTCAAAGATGTACGACACAGTTGAAAAGCAAGAAGGTGCACAAAAGATTAATTGAATAGCTAAACCTTCAAAAAGGATAAATAATTGAAGCGACTGTTTGTTGATACGAATTTCACCACTAATAAAAGGAAAAGTTTAGAAAAATAAGAATGGAGGGAAATGAATGAGCAAAACCGCAAAACCCCACTTAAACCTAGTCGTCATGGGACACGTAGACAACGGAAAATAGACAACAATAGGCCAC